>DATAUH010000026.1:0-31649 GCA_036268375.1 Bryobacteraceae bacterium
CCCCGTCACGCACATGTTGTTGCCCACCGCCTCGTTGCCGCTCGGCGCGCTGCTCGTAAAAACGAAAACGCCATCCGAGGTCGCGCTGTTGCCGTCACCCGCGTCCTGCACGAAAAACCCGTTCGTACGTAGCGCGGTCACAATCCCCTCGACCGTCACCGTCTGCCCCACCATCGGTGACGCATCGCCGCTGCCCTGCACCGACCCGATCGTGATCGGCGCGCACGTGCTTACCACATTCACCGTCAGGCCGAGTGTCGCGTGCGCGCTGCCGCTGCCATCCACCACCGTGAACGTGATGTTCGTCGCGCCGGGCGTCTGCGGAATACCGCTCAACACGCCGGTCGAAGCATCCAGCGCCAGATTCGCGGGCAGCGCCGTCGAACTCCACATCTTCGTCCCGCTACCGCCGCTTGCCACCAGCGTCGTCGAGTACAGATTGTTCACCGTGGCGCTCGGCAGCATCGTCGTCATAATCGTCAGCGGCGAAGGACCGGCGCTGCAACTATTAGCCGGCGACAAACTGTTGCGTGGATTCGGCGCCGCGGACGTAAAATCCGCGAAGTTATTGTCGGTATCGGTGCAGCCTTGACCCGCACGCAAGTCCGCCGTTGTATTCGACAATCCCGGCGCGCCCGACGTCTCCGAACAACTCAAACCGGAGCCATAGCTCACCAGATCGACCACGTTCGCCGCCGTGCACGACCCGATCGCGCTCGTGCCGTTCACCAGCGCCACTTTTCCCGACGACGCGCTCATCGAGATCGTGCCCGTCGCATCCGGTGTCGGCAGATTCACCGTTCCGCCTGCGCCTTCTGATTCTTGAATCAGAAAATAGTGACCCGGCTGCAGCATTACATTCGGCAGCGCCGTCAAATTCGAGCCACTGAAGTTCCCGCCCGCCGACGCATACTGCACGCTGTATCCGTTCAAGCTGATCGGCGAGCCGCTTACATTCAGAATTTCGATGAAGTCATTCTTCAGCGTCGCGCCCGAATTTCCGCCGCCGCCATAAACCTGACTAATCGTCAGCGTCGAAGACGCCGCAAACGCAGGGACCGAAATCGCCGTCAACAACACCGCCGCCAAAGCGGCACGCGCCGATCGAATCATGGACCCTCCCGGAAAAACACCGATTCTATTCGCCCGCTGTTTCAGACGCATTTCAAAATAGCGAACTTTGCTCTGAAGCGGCTGCTATGGAAGAAAATTCGGGCGCACTTAGTCCGCAAACATACACACGAACACGCGAGTCCTCAGCTGTCGCCGTCGAGCCAACCGCTTTGCCGGCAAAGACCGGAGCAGCCCCCTCAGCTCTGCGAGGGCCGCTCAGCGCGATCAATCACCAGCGTCGGTATCTCTTCCTTGCGCGACTCAAGCTTCAGGCCAACATCGCCAACCGCAGTAAAAATCGCGCCGAACGAATCCGAGCTCGGCGCATTCGAATCCGAGTAGCGCAACTGAAAGTCATAGCCGCTCGGAATCCCTGTGTGATCGACAAACTGGCTGCCCGAGTTCCCTGGTCAAGAACCCGCCAACAAGCCCATCCTGGCGCCTCGGCCTTCCACACCCCACGTGTCCTTCTGCAGCGCCCCGCGTCCGTCCACGGGCGCCCCTTGCTTGGCGCGCCGAAGCGTCGGGCCTCTCGATCCAACGATCAATGCGTAAACCGGCGTCAATGCGTGTGCAGCGCGCGTCTCAAGATGAAATCGTTCCCTCAGAAGTTCCGCAGCATCGCCCGAATCTCTTCCGGAGACGAAGCGGCCTCAGCCTTCGCGTGCACATCGAATTGATCGCAGTCGATCCATTTTGGGGCCGCCGTTAATCTGCGAAGCTTCCAGCTTAAAGGCCACTGCAATTAACTCCTTCAAGCTGGTGTGCTCCGTATCGAAGAAAAGCGGGCCCATTCGGCGTGGATGCGCCAACCCGTTCGGATCGGCGCGACTTCAAACCTAGGATCGCTGGTCCCATCCAGAGAGAGGCGAATAGAGAACCGCCAAAACGCCTGATGCTGCGATCCAAAAACGCATCGTTATTTGAATCGCTCGTCGCCCCAAGCGTGCTTGCCTACCCCGTCGCCGCCTTCTCTCGAACCAACTTTACAATCTCGGCGGCCTTCCTTGCGCCCTGCGCTTTCGAGTAGACCTGCTCCCCATCCACCAAAACTCGTAGTGATCCCGGAGCGCCGGCGCGCACCCGGACGGGCACGCCCAACTCGCGTTCGATATCAGTCTTGAGACTCACGGCCTCAGCCTTAATATCGCCTCAAAAGAAACAGCGTTTAATCTCGACAGTCATAAATTTCACCCCGAGAGCCAATCAGGCTCTGCGCGAAGAGTACCAAACCTGCCGGATCCGTACAAGGCAAACGTGTACAGGAAATCCTCCGGCGCGCCAGCCGATAAAAATCTCTTGCGCGTTTGGTGTACTGCGAGTCATAATACACCTGTGATTCCCTTCCGGCTCACGTTCCGGCCCGGCGTTTCGCTCTATGAGCAGGTCGTCTACGCCGCGCGCAAGGCGATCGTGTCCGGACAATTGCGGCCCGGCGACGCCTTTCCTTCCGTGCGCCAACTCAGCAAAGAGCTTCAAATTAACCCCAACACCGCGCACAAAGTGATCGTCGCCCTCACCAATGAAGGACTGCTCGAAATTCGTCCCGGACTCGGCGCCCTCGTCGCCGCACTGCCCAAAGCCACAGCCGCCGCAAGTTCCCGTCTGCTCGGCCGCGAACTCGAAGCCCTCGTGGTTGAGGCGAAGAAGTTAGGCATGCGCCTCGACGACGTCATCGAAGCGCTCACCAATCATTGGGAACGCATCGGCGGCCCCGAACTCGCCGGCGCCCAAGTCAAGAAACGGAGTTGATGCACGATGAACGCCCCCATACGCACGGTCAATCTCTCGAAGACATTCCGCAGGAAGCATGCCGTCTCGCAACTCAATCTGGAAGTGCCCGCCGGCAGCATCTACGGCCTCATCGGCCCCAACGGCGCCGGCAAAACCACCACCATCAAGCTGCTCATGAACATCGTGCGCCCCAGCGCCGGCTCCGCTGAAGTATTGGGCATCGATTCGCGCCACCTCGCGCCCGCGCAGTTCGCGCGCATCGGCTACGTCTCCGAAAATCAGGAACTGCCCGGCGAGATGACCGTCGATTATTTCTTGCGCTATCTCAAGCCCTTCTATCCCGCTTGGGACGACGCGCTCGCCGCCGAACTCGTCCGTCAATTCGATCTCCCGCGCGACCGCCGTCTTCGCCACCTCTCGCGCGGCATGCGCATGAAGGCCGCACTGGCATCGTCGCTAGCCTATCACCCGGAGCTCATCGTACTCGATGAACCCTTCAGCGGCCTCGACGCTCTCGTCCGCCAGGAGTTCATTCAAGGCCTGCTCGAGCGCGCGGAAAACACCACCATCCTCATCTCGTCGCACGACCTCGCCGAGATCGAAAGCTTCGCCAGCCACATCGCCTACCTCGACAACGGCCGCCTCACCTTCGCCGAGGAGGCCGCCGCCCTCGCCGATCGTTTCCGCAACGTCGAAGTCATCTTTGACGACTCCCCCGCCCTGCCTTCCAACTGGCCGCGCACCTGGGTACAGCCGCAGACCTCCGCCGCCGTGCTTCGCTTCGTCGAAACACGCTTCGATCGCGAGCGTACGCAAGCCGAACTGAGCCGCATGTTCCCCAACGCGCGCAACATCGCATTCTCGCCCATGACCCTCAAAGAGATCTTTCTCGCGCTGGCAATGGAAAGCCGCCGCGCCGCCGCCTAAGGCCAGACATGCGGCAAACCCTGCACATCTTCCGCAAAGACGTACGCATGTTGTGGCCGTTCATCGCCGCATCGCTCGCACTCACGGCGCTCCGCTACGCGGCGTTACTTCGGCCTCCCACTACATTCAGCATTGAGCTCAACCCGTGGGCCGTGCTCGGCATCTGCGCTCGGTGGACGCTCGCCATTGCCGCTGTGCATCAGGAATCCCCCACTGGCGACCGCCAGTTCTGGCTCACGCGGCCCTACTCATGGCGCAGCGTGGTGGCGGCCAAACTACTCCTGCTCTTCACTTTTATTAACCTGCCTGACCTGCTCGCCGATCTCGCGGTACTGCGCGCGCATAATCTCTCTCCTTCATTCCGCAGCCTGTTGATCCACCAATTCGCGGTCACCACGTTCTATTTGTCCGCAGCCGCTGTGGCATCCGTAACAAGCCACATCGTGGAACAAGTGGGCGCCGCGTGCGCAATCATTGCATGCGTCGCAATCGCCTTCTTGATTACGGCGCCACATAACTGGGGGACGCTCTCGACGATACACGATTGGGCATTCATAGGCGTATTTTGCGCCGCCGGAACCATAGCCATCATCTGGCAGTACGCTCGCCGCCGCACCGGGATCGTGCGCGTCATGCTCTCTGCGACACCGCTGGTCGCTCTTGTGATTCTCTTTGCCCCACCAAACGATGCCGCCGTCGCGTTCGCCTCTTCGTCCGCGGCGGCACGCAGGTTCTCCGCAGTTCATCTATGCCTCGGTTTCAATGGCAACATTCCCTGCGAGCCGTCCTCGGGACCGTCAATTGGTGGATTTCTTCCCGTCGAAGTGCGAGGGCTACCTTCGGAGATTTCCGCTGAGCCCGCACTAATCAGGCTCGTGATCCGCGCCAATGACCGCGCCTTCGATTCTGGATGGCTCGCTCAAGCGCCTCTACAGCCGTCAACTGGTATCGGCTGGTCATGGACAAGCCTGGAGGGCGTCCCGGGAGTAGACCACCAGCTCGATATCGACTTCGCTCCCGCTCTTCTCACACGTTTTCAGAATCCCGTTGAGCTGAATGTTTCCGCCGCCATTCAACTCTACGATTCGCCGCATACCACGAAACTTCCCTCCTACACAGAGCATGTTTTCGTTCCAAAACTCGGCTATTGCAGCGTCCTCGCTGACTCGGTCACCTGTGAATCCGCCGCAGCGCCTCGCGTTCGCACTCTGTTGAATCATGCAGTTTTCTTCACGGGATTCGGCGGCGAGTTCGTTTTGGACAACGATCCCGTGTGGAGGTGGAATTCGAGAATTCCTGAATCTAACCTCCTACGCGTCCCAAGTTATCCCACCACCCTCGAGATCGCCACGGAACAGCCCCTCGGCCTCTTGCGCCGCGATCTCCAACTCCACAACGTTCAACTCGGCGCCGGCATTAAACCAAACCACTGAGCCCATCCATGCGACAAGCCTTGCACATATTTCTTAAAGATACGCGCCGCTCCTGGCCGTTCGCAGTAGTCAAGGCTATCATCAGCGCCGCGCTGGCCATCCTCGTTCCCCGCTGGACTCCGTTCTATACGCCAGTGGAGCGGTTCAACTACATAGTCGACTATTTATACATTCTGCTGCCCATCGCATGGTGGCTCACGATCGCACATGTCGTACAAGCCGAAAGCCTCGCCGGTGATCGCGCGTTCTGGCTGACGCGCCCCTACTCGCGTTGGAGCCTGCTGGCCGCCAAAGCGCTCTTCTGCGTCGCATTTCTCCTCGCGCCGCTTTTCGTCGGCGATTGCTTCATTCTGCGGTCAGCAGGTTTCCGTCCCAGCGAAATGCCATCACAATTTCTATTGCACTACGCACTGCTAACTGTTTATCTCATTCTGCCTGTGGCCGCCGCTGCTGCCCTTACGCGCGACTTTCGACAGTTTGCCCTGGTAGTCGTAGCCCTTGCAGTAGCCTTCTTTGGCGCAATCGGGCTCGCTTTTCAGTTCGGGCCTCGCCACATCGCGGGGGCGCTCCTTGCGCCATCGGATGGAACGTTTCGCGCGTTCTTGTCGAATTGGGGCGATGCGATCACTCTCGCCGCCATCGCGTGCGCCCTCATCGTATTGCAGTACGCACGACGCGTCACCGTGCAAGCTCGTTGGGCTGCCGGCTTCTGCGCCGCAGTCGCGTGCTTCTCGAGTCTCACTCCTGAGGACGCATTCGCGCGTGCAATCGCCAATGATAGCTACCCCGAAGTAACGGCCGCCTTATCGAGTCCAAGCGACAGCCGCCGTTTCCGCTCCGTTATACCGAATCTCGTCGAAATCGATATACCCGTTCGCCTAACCGGCCGCCCGCGCAACCTGCTTGAGGGCAACGTGGCCGCGGTGCGCCTTCTCCCGCCTGCTGAGTTTGCCGCAATCGATACCCGAAATCTGTTTCCGCAGATGCGCAGCGAACCAGACGGAAACTGGATCGTGTTCACCCTCGACGCCAATGTCCTTCGCAAACTGAACGAAGCTCCTGTGGAACTGGAAGCCCTGCTCGCCATTAGCGTCTACGAAGATGTCGTGCGGACGTCGCTGGCAGCCAAAGAAGGCTTTCAATCAATCCCTGGGGGCGGCGAAATCGCACTCGATCAAGGCTTCGGCCCGCCTGATCTCTGGATTCGTTTTCCGTTTCACCCTTCCACTTTAAGAACCGTGTGCAAAGTTCATGTAACCGGCGGCCGCATCATTGGTCCGGCAATATTCGACGATTACGATTCCGGAGATTCCAGTTGGCTACACCTGGATCCCGTTATATCGGCGGTTCAACCTTTAAACCGCGACGCCGATATGAGCTTTCTGCTCCCTGCGAGCAGCATTGACGTCGACGTCCAGCGCCGTGTCGCCGTCCTGCGCCGTGACCTGCGGATTCCCGCTATCCGCCTCCAAGACTACGCCGCGCCCCGTTAAACTCTGCTAAAGCTTTCCGCCCGGCTGCCGATGCGTGTTATAGGATGATCCGTCCCCCAAAAGGGCGCTTGGCAGTCTTGTCGGTTGGGTTGGTGCTCCTTGTTTGCGCCGCCATCGCCGCCAATTTGGTTTGGCGCAGCCACCGTGTGCCCCAAACGCTGCGGGCGGGAATCCGTAATCACTCGCTAACTACGGTGAATCCCGAGGGACGCGTAGACGCTCTTGCCGTCGAAGTCTTGGCGGCTGCGGCCCGGCGGTCCGGCATCCGATTAAAGTGGATCGAATGCCCTGAAGGTCCCGACGCCGCATTGCGCGCGCACAAAATCGACGTCTGGCCGATAGCTCAGGACCTGCCGGAACGGCACAGCCGGTTTCACATCACCCAGCCATGGCTTGCCGCGGAGCGTTCTCTCATCACCGAAGGTCCGCCGCCAAAGAATTGGAAAAACTTGACCGTTGCCTATGGTCTCGGCCCCGAAAGACAGCTTCTTCAGGCCGCTCCTGGCGCCAAACCGACGCACGCCGAAGGCGACGTTGCCGCCGTCACAGCCGTCTGCGCCGGAACCGCCAAGGCGGCATACATCCTGACGCAATCGTTGGGCGCTTTCGTTCTTCGTAAGCCGCCAGGATGCGAAACCGTGGACTTCCGGGTCACTCCGGTTGCCGGTAAACCGCTCAAACTCGGCATCGCTTCCACCTTCGAGGCCGCTGGCCAGGCCGACAAACTGCGCATTTCGGTCGGCCGCATGGCCGCGCAAGGCAAATTGGAGGAGTTGTTCGAAAAATACTCGCTGTATTCTATTGCGGAAACCGCCGACATCTACGAATTGATGGCTACCCGAACCCGCGCACACGTGCTGGAGTTCGGCGCGGCCGGATTGATCGTCGTGTTGGGCAGTCTCCTCTGGCAGGTACGGCGCACTCGCGAGGCGCGGCGCGCAGCCGAGCACGCCAACAGCGCCAAATCTCAATTTCTGGCCAACATGAGCCACGAAATCCGCACGCCCCTCAACGGCATCGTGGGGATGGCGGAGGTTTTGGACCGGTCCGCTCTCTCCGGTGAGCAGCGTGGCTTGCTAGGCGTGATCCTAACCAGTTCGCGGCAGTTGATGACCATCGTCAACGACATCCTGGATTTCTCCAAGATCGAAGCCGGCGGAATGTCCATCGAGGAGACCGTCTTCAAAGTGCGCGATCTGGTGGACGATGTCATTCGGCTCTTTCAACCAAGAGCGGAAGAGAAGGGGCTCAAAATCGAATGCCGCACAACTGGCGATTTACCACACGCGGTGGTTGGCGATCCTACCCGAGTTCGGCAGATTCTCATGAATCTGCTCTCAAACGCCATCAAATTTACTGAAACCGGGAGGATCTGCGTCGATGTGGCGCGCGCCGGTTCCGGAAATGGTTCCTCCCTCCTGTTTCGTGTCACCGACAGCGGCGTCGGAATCGCGCCGGAAATCTCCGCCAAGCTCTTCCGCGCCTTTACTCAAGCAGATTCCAGCACCACGCGGAAATTCGGCGGCACCGGTCTGGGGCTCGCCATTTCCTTGCGTCTCGTAACCCTGATGGGCGGCTCCATCGGCCTGGAAAGTGAGCCTGGCAAGGGTTCGATCTTCTGGTTCATCATCCCCGCTCCGCCCGCATCTCTGGAGGAATCTGAACCGGCGCAACCAGGCGTGCCCTTACTTGCGTCCGACGTCGCGCCCACAATCGCACTGAACTCGACGCCGGTGATGTCGTCCGCCGCGTCGCCGGCAACTCCGGCGATTTTAAGAACTCCAGTTTCCACAGAACTACCCCCGCAAGAAGCGGCAAATCGGGCGATTTTGATAGTTGAAGACAATCCAGTCAATCAGCTCGTTGCCGAACGCGCCCTTTCCACCCTGGGTTATACACCCACCATTGTTTCGAGCGGCGAGGCCGCGCTCGAAACCATCGCCGACCGTGATTTCGACCTGATCTTGATGGACTGCCAAATGCCCGGCATGGACGGGTATGAAACGACTACCGAAATCCGCCGCCGTGAAGTCGGTTTGCGCCACACCACCATCGTCGCGATGACCGCTAACAGCATCGAAGGTGATCGCGAACGGTGCATGCAAGCCGGGATGGACGATTATCTGTCTAAGCCCTTCCGTATCAACGTTCTTGACCAGATCTTGCGGCGCTGGATTAATGGTGAGAACTCGCCTATGTGCAGCCCAGGCACGGAAAGACGTCCCGTAAATACGCTGGCGTTTGGAGACTCAACATTAATGCGGTCCCTTTAAGGCGAGAATACCTTCCGAACCCCTCCGAGTAGAGCGATTCTCCAGGAGTAAACCGGAACGACCCTCCAAAATGGTTGGTAAATGCTGCGCGACTACTGGCGGCTGATACTCCACGGGGCGGGAGCCGGGCAGGTCTATAGTCGGATCGCCGCCATTGGGTCGATCCATTCGGGGAAGGAAACAAGCCCATTATGACGGATTGCGATGGAGGTGTTTTGCTGGGACGTGGTCACCGCGCCGGCTGACTGGACGTACGGTCTGAATGCTCCTGGCAATTGCCCGCCAGCCAACGCTGGCTACCGCCGGCCGGACGTACATTCAACTTGCCGGATAACGCCTGACGCATTCCCATGCGAAGCGACGGGCCGTGGCTTCTCAATGGGCGCCTCGGAGGACTGGCGCGTTCATTCTGACCATGCCCCTGACCCCCGCCTGATTATCCCCCCCGCAACGCCTCCGTTGGATTCACGGCTGCCGCGCGGCGCGCCGGAAGAAAGCTGCCCCCGAGTGCGGCAACCGCCAGAGTGACCACCACCGCGGCAAGAGTGGTCACGTCCGACGGTCGCACTTCAAACAGCAAGCTGCGCATCAGAGACGTGGCGCCCAGCGACGCCAGCAGGCCGGCGCCAATTCCAAGCGCCGTCATTGCCCCTGCCTCTTTCAGAATCAGTCGATAGACCGAACCGCCGGTAGCTCCGAGCGCCATGCGGATTCCAATCTCGCGCGTCCGCCGGCTGACCGAGTAGGCGATCACGCCGTACAATCCGACCACTCCCAGCAACAACGCAAGGCCGGCGAAGCCGCCCACGAGCCACGCCGAGGAACGATGGAGATACGCGGACGGCGAATCGTGAATCTTCTCCATCATGGTTACGCCGCGATACGACACGATGGCCGGGTCGATTTGCCGAATGGCGGCGGCGAGTTGCGGCAGCAGAGACTGGTCGCTCACTCCAGTCCGAACGACTAAAGCAAAATTGTCTCTGACCTCCTGCTCGAAGGGAATGTACAGGACCGGCGGAATGGCTTCGTCCAGCGGACCTTCTCTGACGTCTTCGACCACGCCGACGATTTGGAGCGGCTTCTCCGGAGTTGAGACATACGCCAGTTGCTTTCCGATGGGGTCTTCGCCAGCGAAGTACTTGCGAACCAGGGCTTGATTCACGATCGCGACCCGAGGCTTCGACGCGTCCTCATCCTCCCGGAAATATCGGCCGCGCCATAAGCGCGCGCCTAACGTTGGAAAGTAGCCGGGACTGATACTGCGGCTTGGCGCTTCATAATGCTCGCCGTGCCATGGACGGCCCAACACGCGAAACCAGATCGTACTCGAATTGCCATCGAGCGGTATGCCCCGGCGCGCGATACCGGCTGAAGTCACGCCGGGGATGGCGCGAACGCGATCGAACATCATTTTCGTGAACGCAAGAATCTCGTGATCGGTTCCATAGCCCGGCCCGGGCAACTCGACCTTCAACGTCACCAAACGATCCGGATCGAAACCGAGATGGACGCGAAGGAGGCGATAGAGGCTTTGGCCCAGCAGCCCGGCGCCCACGAGCAAGACTGTGGCGGTGGCAAGTTCTACTACGACCAGCTTGGAGCCGAAGCGCCGCCAGCCGCTCCCCGCGGATCCGCGGCCCGATTCCGCCAGACCCGCTCGCAAGCCCGACCACCAGAGATGCAGCGCGGGTGTGAAGGAGAAAAGAACGCCCGTGAGCAGCGCGACGCATCCGGCGAAAGCCAACAGGCGCCCATTCCATCCGAGGTCCTGCCAGAACGGCATCCGGCTCATCAGGTTCGCTGGGATCAACCTGGTCAGGAGATGTAAGGTCCCTGAAGTCAGCGCAAGGGCCGAAACGCTCCCGGCGACAACCAGCACCAGTCCCTCGGTAATCAACTGCCGCAGGATTCGCCCCGCGGACGCGCCGAGAGAAATCCGAACCGCCATCTCCTTTCTCCGGCTTTCCGAACGCACCAGCAGGAGACTCGAGACGTTCACGCTCGCAATCAAGAGAAGCAACCCGGCGCCGATCAGCAGCACCAGCAGAATCGGGCGCACATCGCCCACGATCACCGTAGCGAGCGTGGCCACGGTGGCCCCCTGGTCGCGATTGGCATCGGGATACTGGGTTTGGAGCTGCCTGGCGATGGCCTTCACGTTGGCGAGCGCGGATTGCACCGAAGAGTCGTCTTTTAGCCGCGCCACGCCGAGCAGACCGTGACAGCTCCGGTGCAGATCGCAATCTCCGGCGGGATGGAGGGCCGTCCAGAACTCCGCGCCGTCCACCGGTGGAAAATAGAACTCCTTCGGCAGCACGCCAACGATGATGTTCGGGGCGCCGTCCAGAACCACGGATTGTCCCAACACACCGCGACTCCCTCCGTATCGCGCCTGCCAGGCCGCATAACTGAGCACCGCGACTCTTTGCGCTCCCGATTGATCCTCGCCGCTATAGAAATCCCGGCCCAGGACGGGCGCCACTCCCAGCGTGTGAAAAAACCCGTCGCTCACCCGAGCGCCGCGGGCAATCTGCGCCCCACTAGCGCCAGTGAGCAAGAATCCATTGGCCTGATACACCTCAAGAGAGCGAAAGACGGTGTTCCGATTCTTGAAGTCGAGGTAATCCGGATAAGAAAGTTCGGATCGCTCGAACAGCGGGATGCTGGCGAAGACGCCCACGAGGCGCGACGGATTCCGATAGGGTAGAGGCCTGAGGAGCGCGGCGTCCACAAAGGCGAAGATGGCGATGCTCGCGGCTGTTCCGAGCGCCAGCACCGCGACGGCGGTCGACGTGAATACCCAGCTCTTGCGCAATTGCCGCACCGCGAAGCGCACGTCCTGGAGAATCTGGCCGAGGAGGATCATGGCGTACCGTTAGACGACACTCCGTGGCTTCGGTTTGCTTACAGATGACAATCAGAAGTCTGGAGTCCGAAGTCTGGATTCAGAATCGACCCGCAGTCGCCCAGCTACCCTCCTCCCGCTCGTGCCCGCGTAGCGGCGTTGTCGTGGCCCGCGTAGCGGCGTTGTCGTGGTCCGCGTAGCGGCTTGTCGTGGCCCGCGTAGCGGCTTGTCGTGGCCCGCGTAGCGGCGTTGTCGCGTCCCGCAGGTGTCAGGGGAGGACTTTCGTCGCCCCGATTGCACGCTCAAACCACCGGCGCACCAAGTAGACAAAAATTCTGTACATATCGTCATCACGGCATGGCGTTTACCTGAAAATGCAGCCCCTCGTTGCCGCGCCCTTTCTGTTTAGCCACAATTTGCAGACGATTTTGTGTACAGCTCATTCGGTTAGGAGCGCCCTGGTCGGACCCGTGACGAACGGCTTTAAGCCCCGACGCTGGCATCTGGCCTGTGGGAGGGGGGATCGATCTCCCTGACGCGTAGCGTTTAGCGTCGCCCCCTGGACCATCGTTCCGTCGCCTGACCTTCCTTTGTAACCACAGTTACACGCCACACGCTATCATTAAGTTGAAAGTCTCTCCCCTCCATGGCAGCCAAATCCGGCCCGGATATGGGCATCAATAGCTGGCTCGAAGAAGAGCTCTATCAGCAGTATTTGCACGACCGTTCCGCTGTCGACGATACGTGGAAGCACGTTTTTGAATCGAACGGAAACGGTACCAACGGCGCCAAGTCCGCCGCCGTAGCATCCGCCGCCCCCGTTGCGCGGCCCGTCGCTCCCGCTCTTGAACCTGCGCCCGGGGAACAACTCCAGGCCTTGCGCGGCGCGGCCGGACGGATTGCCGAAAACATGGCATCGAGCGTGTTCGTACCGCTCGCCACATCGCAACGTACCATCGCCGTTAAGGTGATGGAAGAAAACCGGCGCGTAATCAATCAGCACCGTTCCATCGCCGGTAAGAGCAAAGTCTCATTCACGCATATAGTGGGTTGGGGCATCGTAAAGGCGCTGGCCGAAGTACCCGCGCTCAACCATGCCTATACCGAACGCGACGGTCAACCCTATCGTTTGCAGCGCCCCCAAATCAACCTCGGGATCGCGGTCGATGTCGCCGGCAAAGATGGCGCCCGCAGCCTGATGGTCCCCAACATCAAGAACGCTGGCGCGCTCACCTTCCGTGAATATCTGGCCAAGTTCGACGATCTCGTGGCACGCGCCCGCACCGCCAAATTGACGCCGGATGATTTTCAGAGCACCACGATTTCGCTTACCAATCCCGGCACTGTCGGAACGATGTCCTCGAACCCTCGTCTCGTGGTGGGTCAGGGCTGCATCATCGCAACCGGCGCTATCGACTATCCCGCGGAGTATCGCGGCGCCGCCGAAGAGACTCGCGCCGCGCTCGGTATCAGCAAGGTGATGACCATCACCTCCACCTACGATCACCGCATCATTCAGGGCGCCGAATCGGGCGCATTTCTCGGTAAGCTCCAGGCTCTGCTGGATGGTGACAACGGCTTCTACGACGGCATCTTCGCCGATCTTCAGTTGCCCCACGTTCCCGTTCGCTGGGAAATCGATCGCACCTCCATCGTTTCTCCTCACGGTTCGGCGCAGTCAGACGTCATCGCGAAGGAAGCGGGCGTGATCCAGATGATCAACGCCTACCGCGTTCGCGGACACCTCATCGCCGACCTCGATCCGCTGGGAGCCGAGCCGTCGCATCACGCGGAACTCGACCCGGAAACATACGGCCTTACGATCTGGGATCTCGACCGCGATTTCTTCTCTGGCAACCTCGGCGAAGCCACCGGTCGCGGCCACGCCACGCTGCGCGAAATTCTCGAAACCCTGCGCCAGACCTACTGCGGCAAAATCGGCGCGGAGTACATGCACATTCAGTTGCCGGAGCGGAAACGCTGGCTGCAGCAGCGCATGGAACCGCGCGCCAATAACTGGCCCATCTCCAAAGAAGTCCGTCTTCGCGTGCTCCGCGATCTGATCAACAGCGAGGAGTTCGAGCACTTCCTGCACTCCCGCTTCATCGGTCAGAAGCGCTTCGCGCTCGAAGGCGGCGAAGCGGCCATCGCCATTCTGGAAGCCATCCTGCGGCGTGCCGCCAACCGCAACGTCGAAGAGTGCGTCATCGGTATGTCCCATCGCGGACGCTTGAACCTGCTTGCCAACGCTCTCGGCATCGACGTCAAATGGATCTTCTCCGAGTTTGAAGGCGTCGATCCCGCCAGCGTTCAAGGCTCCGGCGATGTGAAGTATCACCTCGGCGGCCTCGGAGAGCGCACGTTCGAAAATGGACGCCACCTGAAAATCTCCGTCGCACCCAATCCAAGCCATCTCGAAGCGGTCGACCCGGTCGTCGAAGGCATCGCACGTCCCAAGCAGGACGCCCTCGATGACGTGAACCGGGAACGCGTACTGCCGCTGCTTTTGCACGGCGACGCGGCCTTCGCCGGACAGGGCGTAGTTGCGGAGACGCTCAATCTGGCGGAACTCGATGGATACTCCACCGGCGGTACCATCCACCTGATCATCAATAACCAAATCGGCTTCACCACGCTGCCCGATGAATCGCGCTCGACGCAATACTGCACCGACATTTCGCGCGGCTTTCAGGCGCCAATCTTCCATATCAACGCCGACGATCCGGAAGCCGGCATCCGTGTAGCCGAGATCGCCTACGACTTTCGCCAGCAATTCAAAGGGGATGTCGTCATCGATCTCAACTGCTATCGCCGCCACGGCCACAACGAAGCCGACGACCCGAGTTACACGCAGCCTATCCTATATCGCAAGATCAAGGATCATCCTTCCGTTGCGTCCATCTATGCCCAGCGGTTGATCCGCGAAGGCCTCATCACCACTGAAGAGGTGAAGGCTATCCACAAAGCCGCGCTAGACCGGCTCGCCGCGGCACATGCCGAGGTGCAGAAGCAGTCCGCCCCGTACGAACTCGAGGAGCTCGTCACGCCACCGGCAGAGGAACTGGCGAAACCGACGCCGCCGGTCACCATCGATCGCGCCATGATCGATCGCGTCGTCAGTGGCATCACGAGCTTTCCTGGCGATTTCCATTTGCATCCCAAGCTGCGCAACTTCGTCGATAAGCGCCGCGAGGCGATCGAAAAGGATCTGCCCGTCGATTGGGCCTTCGGTGAAGCGCTCGCCTTCGGCTCGCTGGTGTTGCAAGGGACGCGCGTACGTTTGAGCGGCGAAGATTCAGGCCGCGGCACTTTCACGCAACGCCACCTGGCGTTCTACGATTCCGAAAACAGCTCGCGCTACATTCCGATGCAGCACCTTTCGCCGGAGCAGGCGCGCTTCGACGTCTTCGACAGTTCGCTCAGCGAGTTCGCCGTGCTCGGCTTCGAGTTCGGCTACACCGTCGGCGATCCAATGGCGCTGGTACTTTGGGAGGCCCAATTCGGTGACTTCGCCAACGGCGGTCAGATCATCATCGACCAATTCCTGGCATGTTCCGAATCCAAGTGGGGACAGCCCAGCGGCCTGGTGCTGCTGCTGCCGCACGGCTACGAAGGCCAGGGGCCCGAACATTCCAGCGCGCGCATCGAACGCTTCTTGACCCTCTGCGCCGAAGACAACATCCAGGTGGTGAACTGCACCACACCCGCGCAGTACTTCCACGTGTTGCGCCGCCAGATGTACGGCGGAAAGGACCGCCGCGGCGTTCGCAAACCGCTCGTGGTCTTCACGCCCAAGAGCCTGCTTCGCCACGCGAAGGCCATGTCGCGTCTCGAAGACTTCACTCAAGGCAAGTTCGTCGAAATCCTCGACGACGCCACGGTGGATGCGTCGCAAGCTTCGCGCGTAGTCTTCTGCACCGGCAAACTCTACTACGACCTGCTCGCTGGCCGCGATGAGAAGAAGGCCCAAAGCGTCGCGCTGGTCCGTGTGGAGCAAATGTACCCCTTCGCCGCCGATCAAGCTACGCAGATTCTCGCCCGCTATCCCGCCAACGCGCAGGTAATCTGGGCGCAGGAAGAACCGGCCAACATGGGCGCGTGGAGCTTTATCCACGAACAACTCGCTCCCGTAGTGGCGCCCAGTGGACGCACCGTTCGCTACGCTGGCCGCGCTCGCGCGGCCAGCCCGGCCACCGGTTCCGGCAAACGTCACCAGCAGGAGCAGGCCGAAATCGTTCGCCAGGCCCTGGTTGGATAATCCCACGCACCACGGTTCGCAGTTCCGTGTGCGGTCCTGTTTACAACTCGGGGGTTTTGTCTTCTTACCCCACCCGCTTGTGGTGTTAACCTGAGCTCGGGAGACAATACATGATCATCGGAGTACCGAAAGAGGTCAAGGATCACGAGACCCGCGTCGGTCTAGTCCCAAGCGGGGTCATTGCCTTGCGCGAGGCCGGGCATGAGGTGCTGGTGCAGACGCAAGCGGGCGCCGGGAGCTCGATTCCGAACGAAGACTATGTCCGCGCCGGGGCCACTATCCTCGACAGCGCCGCTGAAGTTTGGAAGCGCGCGGACTTGGTCGTAAAGGTTAAGGAGCCTCAGCCCTCTGAGTACGCGCACTTCCGCCCCGGCCTGATCCTCTTCACGTACCTGCATCTGGCTCCGTTGCCCGAGTTGACGGGTAAGCTTCTCGAAACCCACGTCAGCGGCGTGGCTTACGAGACGATCCTCGAACTCGATGGCAGCCTGCCGCTGCTCACGCCGATGAGCGAAGTCGCAGGGCGCATGTCGATCCAAGTCGGGGCTCAGTATCTGGAGCGGCCCAACGGCGGCCGCGGCATCCTGCTGGGCGGCGTGCCAGGCGTGGCGCCGGCGAACGTCATAATCCTGGGCGGAGGAATCGTCGGAACCAACGCGGCGAAGATGGCGCTGGGGCTGGGCGCGCACGTGACGATCATCGACCGCAATCTCAACCGGCTGCGCGAACTCGACGACATCTTCAACGGCCAGGTGGTCACGCTGGCATCGAACGCGCTCACGATCAGTGAGGCGCTCAAAACGGCGGACCTGGCGGTGGGAGCGGTACTGATTCCCGGCGCTTCGGCGCCCAAGCTGGTGCGGAAAGAGATGATCGCGGACATGAAGCCGGGCGCGGTGGTGGTGGATGTCGCGATCGATCAGGGCGGCTGCTTTGAAACCGCGCACGCCACTACGCACACAGAGCCGATTTACTTCGTCGACGGCGTGCTGCATTACTGCGTGTCGAACATGCCGGCGGCGGTGCCGCATACTTCAACTTTCGCGCTCACGAACGCAACGTTTCCGTATCTGCTGGAACTCGCCACGCACGGTCTGAAGGGCGCGTGCGGGAGGCATCCGGCAATTCGCGGCGGCGTGAACACCTACGACGGACACGTCACCCACAACGGCGTTGCCCAGTCGCAGGGCCGCCCGTACCACAGCGTGGACCAGGTCCTCTGCGCGCATGAAATGGCTAACGTTTAGGATTTTACGGAGGCGCCGCTGGTGTGCGGAAGGTCCAGCGCTTCGCGGCTCCTGTTGCCCAGACTCGCGACGCTCGATCTGAAGGTGCGCATGCCTTTCGGGATCGGTGCCGGCTTGTGGAAGTTGGCAAATAGCAGTCGCAACGGCACGCGTGTTAGAGCTTGGTTCAGATTGCTTTGCACGCACGAATGGCTAACGTTTAGGCCTCACGGCGCCGTTAATGCGCGGACGGTCCAGCGGTTCGCGATTCTTGTTGCCGAGACGCTGTGAAAAGTTCGCATGCCTTTCGGAGCCGAGTGTCGGATTGAGCCGATGGGAGCCGGCAACTCGCAGTCGCAACGGCGCGCGTATCAGAACGTGGACCAGGTTCTGTGCGCGCTCGAAATGGCTAACGTTTAGGGCTTGCCGGGAGAACCGTTGGGCTTTGCGCGGTCCAGGGCTTCGCGAATCTTGTTGCCCAAAGTTGCCGCGGTGAACGGCTTCTTCAGGAAGAGCAAGGCTGGGTCCGCGGTGAACTGTTTCATGGCGTCGGCCTCTTCGAAGCCGCTGCTGATGATGATCTTCATGTCGGGACGGAGGCGGCGGATATAACGCCACACGTCATGGCCGTCCATGCGCGGCATGGAGAGGTCGAGGAGCACGGCGGAGATGCGGTCGTGAAGGCGACTGAACAGGTCGGCGCCGTCGCGGCCGCTCGAGGCTTCAAACACGGTGTGGCCGAAATGTTCCAGGGTTGAGCGGGCGGCGCGGCGGACGAGGTCTTCATCGTCGACGACGAGGATCGCGCCGGTCGTGTGCGCGTGCGCAGGTTCGGCGGGCTGCTTGGCCTCGTTGCGAATTAGTGAGGTTTCGAGGGCGGGCAACAGCACCGTAAACGTACTCCCCTGCCCTTCCCCGCTTTCGACGGAGAGGCCTCCGCGGTGGCTGCGCACGATGCCCAGCGCGGCCGAGAGGCCGAGGCCGCGGCCGGTGAATTTGGTGGTGAAAAACGGATCGAAGATCTGCGCTTTCACTTCTTCGCTCATGCCGCAGCCATCGTCGGAAACCTCCGCGGTGACGTAAATGCCAGGCGGCACGGGATCGGGGCGATATTGTTCGACCGGGTCGTCGGGCTCGATAACGGTGACGCGTGTGGAGACGCGGACCTCGCCCGAGCGCTCGCTGGTGGCCTCGACGGCGTTGAGGATGAGATTCATCATCAACTGCTGAATCTGGGTGGCGTCGGCTTCGATGGGCGGAAGATTCGACTGCAGATTGAGCACGACCGCTACGTTGCGCGGCGCGGCGCGAATCAACTCGCTGATGTCGTGCACGAGAGCGGAGAGATCCACGGGCTCGATGACGAAGTTGCCCTTTCCGGCGTAGGCGAGCAGTTGGCGGGTGAGATCGGCCGCGCGTTCGCTGGCGCGAATGATGTCGCGCAACATTTCGGCAGTGGGCAGGGTGGACGGGGTGAGATCGAGCGCGAGACTGGCGTTGCCCAGAATACCGGTGAGCAGATTGTTGAAGTCGTGAGCCACGCCACCGGCCAGCAGACCGAGGCTTTCGAGCTTCTGGGCGCGGCGTAACTGCTCTTCCAACTGACGGCGCTCGCGCCGCATCTCGGACTCGCGCAGTTCGCGCTGCACGGCGGGCGCGAGGCGTCCCAGGCGGTGCTTGAGGATGTAGTCGTGGGCGCCGGATTTCATCGCTTCGACGGCGGCTTCTTCGCCGATGGTGGCGGAAACGATGACGAAGGGCACGTCCGCAGCCTGCTCCTGCGCGATGGCGAGAGCTTCGAGCATGGTGAGCTGCGGCATGGAGAAATCGGAAAGCACGATGTCCCAAGCGCACTCTTTGAGCGCGCGTCTCATGGCTTCCGCAGTATCGACACGGCGGAATTGCGGGCTGAAACCTCCCCGTTTGAGTTCGAGGACGATGAGATCTGCGTCCTCTTCGGAATCCTCCACGATCAAAACATTTAATGGCATGGCTTCGAGTTGAACCGCTGCTTGACTCATGCTGTGGCCTCCTGGCTCAACGTAAAGTAAAAGGCGGCTCCGTGTTCAATCTCGCTTTCCGCCCAGATGCGGCCGCCGTGGCGGCGAATAATCCTTTCGACAGTGGCCAGGCCAATGCCGGTCCCTTCAAATTCAGAGTCCCTATGCAGGCGTTGGAAGGGGCTGAAGAGGCGCGAGGCTTTCGCCATCTCGAAACCGGCGCCATCGTCCTGCAAAAAATAGGTATGACCGTGCTCGGTGGTTTTGGCTCCGAATTCGATGCGGGCTCGGGCGTGTTTGCGAGTGAATTTCCAGGAATTTTCGAGCAGATTCTGTAAAGCGGCGCGCAACAGATCGGCGTCACCGAAGGCGTGGACGTTGTCGGCGACTATGAACTCGACCGAGCGCGAGGGTTCGCGCGCGCCCAGCTCCGCGGCGAGAGAGCGGGCAATGGAACTGAAATCGACCACCTGTTTGGTCATCTCAACGCGGGTGACGCGCGAGAGGGCGAGCAGATCTTCGACGAGATCGTCCATGCGCCGGACGGACTGCTCGATGCGATTGAGATAAAGCCGGCCCTTATCGTCCAGTTGATCGCGGTTGGACTCGAGCAAAGCGCGACTGAAGCCGGAAACGCGGGAGAGGGGCCCGCGAAGATCGTGGGAGACGGTGAAGCTGAAGGTTTCGAGCTCGTGGTTGACGTCGTTCAGCTCCGCCACGCGGCGCTCCAGGTGGCGGTTGAGCGCCTTGATCTCTTCTTCGGCGCGCCAACTGCGTTGGATGGCGTCCTGCAGCTCGGCATTCTGACGTTCGAGCTGCTGGGACTGCTGCAGCAGAAGCGCATTTTTGCGGTGCAGTTCAACAAATACGCTGACTTTGGTGCGAAGGATTTGAGGGACGAAGGGTTTCGAGAGGTAATCAACCGCGCCCAAATCGTACCCGCGCCGAATATGATCGTCGCTTCCGCCGAGAGCAGTAAGGAAAATGATGGGCGTGTGGCGGGAGCGCTCGCGCTCCCGAATGAGGGCTGCGGTTTCGAAGCCGTCCATTCCGGGCATCATCACATCGAGCACTATTACAGCAAAATCGTGCTCCAAAAGGTGGCGTAGCGCCTCGCGGCCAGACTGGGCCATCACAATCTCTTCGCCTAAGGTTTCGAGAACGGCTCCGGCCGATAGCAAATTATCGGGCTGGTCATCCACCAGCAGGATTTTCACTTCCTCGGGAGTGCTTTTGTCCTCGGCAGAAGTGGCGCCTATGGCTGTCATACGGCCATTCCAGCTCCAGAGACCTTGCTGCGGCGGCGATCGTGGGTCCAGACGCGCATGAGGGAGAAGAGCTGGTCGAGATCGACCGGTTTGGCGATGTAATCGGATGCGCCGGACTCGATACATTTTTCGCGATCGCCCTTCATGGCTTTAGCAGTGACGGCGATGATGGGCAGATCGCGCAGGGATTGAACCTGGCGAATGGAGCGAATGGTTTCGTAGCCATCCATTCCGGGCATCATGATATCCATGAGCACGATGTCTATTTCAGGCGATTGCGCCAACAGCTCGATTCCGGCCCGGCCATTCTCCGCGTGCACCACCTGGATCTGATGGCGTTCGAGGATGCTGGTGAGGGCGAAGATGTTGCGCACATCATCGTCAACGATCAGTACCCGGCTGCCGACCAGTTCATGGTCGCTTTGCCTGAGTTTGTCCAACTTTCCTCTCTGATCTTCGGGCAGGGTGTGTTCGGGAATGTGCAGAACGCGGGTGACTTCGCGGAGGAGGCGATCGCCGGAATCTACAAAGCGAATGACGACGCCATCGCGGAAAGAGGCGCGGCTGAAGTCTTGAGCCGTGCCAGCGCCGGGAGCGTAGGCGATCAATTCGAGATCGCGCGGAGTGAGGGTCTGGAGCTCGCGCAGCAGATCCGCGGCGGGTAGCTCAGAATGACCCACACCGACGACCACGCAATCGTATGGTTTCGACTGGAAGCTATCGAGCGCCTCCACGGTGGAGGCTGCGTAGGTGACGTGGACGTCTTTGAGATCGGCTACGGGCTGCATATCGCGGCGTAACTCGACGCCGGGGTTGACGACGAGCACGGTACATTCGGATCTGGCGGCATCCTCCTTGATGCGCGCGAAGAGATCTTCGAGAACTGCACGGCCCTCGCCTTTGCGGGAGTAGGACGAGGCGCCGAGCGAGAGACCGCGGCGGCGATCCTCCGAGATGGAAAGCATGTGGATGGGAATATGGCGAAGGTAGGAATCGTGCTGGAATTGATCGAGCACGGCCCAGCCGGTAGTATCGGGAAGACCGATATCGAGGAGCACAGCGGCGGGACGGAATTTACGCGCCATGGCCAATCCCATGTCGCCGCGGGTAGCGAGCAGAGCCTTATAGCCTTGTTCGTGAGCGGCATCGAGGACAATGCGCGAGTAAGTGGGATCGTCTTCGATCACGACCACCATCGGGTCACCGGGTTGAATATTTTCGCGGTCGTCATCTTGATCGACGCGCGCGAGAAGCGAAGGTTTCAAACGCGCACCGGCGACCATCGGTTCAGCGGCAGCAAGGCGGACGGCAGGCGGACGGCCATCGCCGCGAAGAGCGGCAGCGGCGGAAACCGGCAGGAAGAGCGTGAAGGTGCTGCCAACGCCGGGAAGACTACTGAGGCGAATTTCGCCACCAAGGAGGCGCGCGATTTCACGACTGATGGAGAGACCGAGGCCGGTGCCGCCGTACCTACGGCTGGTGGTGCCGTCGGCCTGCTGGAAAGCGTCGAAGATAATGCGCTGCTTGTCGGAAGGAATTCCAATGCCCGTATCGTGGACGGAAAATGCGATGACGCTCTCGGCCGCGGCAAGCACGGAATTTTCAGGACTCCATCCGTGGGGGGCGCGTTCAATACGCAGAGACACGCGGCCGTGTTCAGTGAACTTGAGCGCGTTAGAGAGCAGATTCTTCAACACCTGCTGGAGACGTTTGACATCGGTGGAGAAAGTGATCGGCAGCTCCGGACTGACCTCGACATTGAATTCGAGGCCCTTGCCATCGGCCACGTGACGGAAGTTACGGGCGACGTAGTCGCGAACATCATCGAGCCGGACGTGCGCGGGCTCAATGGCCATAGTGCCGGATTCGATCTTCGAAAGATCGAGAATGTCATTAATCAGCGAAAGCAAATCGGTGCCGGAAGAGTGAATGGTTTCGGCGAACTTAACCTGTTTGGTGTTGAGATTTCCATCGGAGTTTTCGGCCAGCATCTTCGCCAGGATTAGCAGATTGTTGAGCGGCGTACGCAGCTCATGCGACATGTTGGCGAGAAATTCCGACTTGTATTTGGAAGTGAGCGAGAGCTGCTCGGCCTTTTCTTCGAGAGCGCCCTTGGCCTGTTCCACTTCGCGGTTTTTCTGTTCGAGGCGCTGGTTGGTGTTGGTGAGTTCGAGCTTCTGGCTTTGCAGCTCTTCGGCGAGCGTTTGCGATTCCTTGAGAAGCTCCTCGGTTCGCATGGTGGCCGCGATGGTGTTGAGCACGATACCCATGGAATCGGTGAGCTGATCGAAGAACGCAAGGTGTATATCGCCAAACTGGTGGAACGAGGCGAGCTCGATGACGGCCTTGACCTGACCTTCGAAGAGTACGGGAAGAACAACAATGCTGAGCGGCGTGGCTTCGCCTAAGCCGCTTGAGATGCGGATGTAATCGCGCGGAACATTGGTAAGCAGGAAGCGTTCTTTTTCGACTGCGCACTGGCCGACTAAGCCTTCACCAGCGTGGAAGACTTGCGGCACAGATTGGCGCTCGCGATAGGCATAGCTGGCAAAGAGCTTCATGACAGGCGCCTGACCTTGCGGGGCGTGATTGATATAAAAGATGCCCTGCTGCGCGTTGACGAGCGGCGCAAGTTCGCTGAGCACGAGTTGACAGACGGTGAGCAGGTCGCGCTGGCCCTGCACCATGGAGGTGAAGCGCGCAACGTTGGTTTTGAGCCAGTCCTGATCGGTGTTCTTGCGCGTGGTCTCCTTGAGATTGGCGATCATCTCATTGATGTTGTCTTTGAGGGCGGCCATTTCGCCCTGAGCGTCGAGGGCGATGGACCGAGTGAGATCGCCTTTGGTAACGGCTGTGGCCACGTCGGCGATGGCGCGGACCTGAGTAGTGAGGTTGGCGGCAAGCTGGTTGACGTTGTTGGTGAGATCGCGCCAGATGCCGGCGGCGCCGGGCACGCGGGCCTGACCGCCGAGTCTGCCTTCGATGCCGACTTCACGCGCGACGCTGGTTACCTGATCGGCGAAGACGGCCAGCGTATCGATCATGCCGTTGATGGTGTCGGCCAGTTCGGCGATTTCGCCTTTGGTTTCAAGCGAGAGTTTGCGGATGAGGTCGCCGTTGGCGACAGCGGTAACGACTTTAGCGATGCCGCGCACCTGGGTGGTGAGGTTACCCGCCATGGAATTGACATTGTCGGTGAGATCTTTCCAGACACCGGCGACGCCGCGGACCTGCGCCTGACCTCCGAGGATGCCTTCGGTGCCGACTTCACGCGCCACGCGCGTAACTTCCGAGGCGAACGAGTTGAGCTGATCGACCATGGTGTTGATGGTGTTTTTGAGCTCCAGGATTTCGCCGCGGACATCGACGGTGATTTTGCGGGATAAGTCGCCGTTGGCGACGGCGGTGGTGACGGCCGCGATGTTACGGACCTGATTGGTCAGGTTGCTGGCCATGAAGTTGACGGACTCGGTGAGGTCTTTCCAGACGCCGGCGACGCCGCGGACAACGGCCTGACCGCCGAGTTTGCCTTCGGTGCCGACTTCGCGCGCCACGCGCGTTACTTCGCTGGCAAAACCATTGAGCTGATCGACCATGGTGTTGATGGTGTTCTTTAGCTCCAGAATTTCGCCGCGCACGTCGACGGTGATTTTGCGGGATAAGTCGCCGTTGGCGACCGCGGTGGTTACTTCGGCGATGTTACGCACCTGATTGGTGAGGTTATTCGCCATGGAGTTGACGGACTCCGTGAGATCCTTCCAGGTGCCGGCGACACCTTTTACTTGCGCCTGACCGCCGAGTTTACCTTCGGTACCGACTTCACGCGCTACGCGGGTGACTTCGCCCGCAAAGGCGTTGAGCTGATCGACCATGGTGTTGATGGTGTTTTTGAGCTCCAGAATTTCGCCGCGCACATCGACGGTGATTTTGCGGGAGAGGTCGCCGGTGGCGACGGCGGTAGTTACTTCGGCGATGTTACGCACCTGATTGGTGAGGTTACTCGCCATGGAGTTGACGGACTCGGTGAGGTCCTTCCAGGTACCGGCGACGCCACGCACGTGGGCCTGACCGCCGAGTTTGCCTTCGGTGCCGACTTCGCGGGCGACGCGGGTGACTTCGCTGGCGAAACCATTGAGCTGATCGACCATGGTGTTGATGGTGTTTTTTAGCTCCAGGATTTCGCCGCGCACATCGACGGTGATTTTGCGGGAGAGGTCGCCGGTGGCGACGGCGGTAGTCACTTCGGCGATGTTACGCACCTGATCGGTCAGGTTACTCGCCATGGAGTTCACCGACACGGTGAGGTCTTTCCAAACGCCGGCGACGCCTTTTACTTCGGCTTGACCTCCGAGTTTGCCCTCGGTGCCGACTTCGCGCGCCACGCGCGTAACTTCGCTGGCGAAGGCGTTGAGCTGGTCCACCATGATGTTGATGGTGTTTTTGAGCTCCAGAATTTCACCTTGGGCATCGACGGTGATTTTGGTGGATAAGTCGCCTTTGGCGACGGCGGTGGTGACGCCGGCGATGTTACGCACCTGGTTGGTAAGGTTGCCCGCCATGGAATTGACGTTGTCGGTAAGGTCTTTCCAGACGCCGCCAACATCTTTCACTACGGCCTGACCGCCGAGCTTTCCTTCTGTACCGACTTCGCGGGCAACGCGCGTCACTTCGCTGGCGAAAGAGCTGAGCTGATCCACCATGGTGTTGATGGTGTTTTTGAGCTCCAGGATTTCGCCTTGCGCGTCGACCGTGATTTTGGTGGACAAATCGCCTTTGGCAACGGCCGTGGTGACGCCGGCGATGTTGCGCACCTGATTGGTCAAGTTAGTGGCCATGTAATTGACCGACTCAGTGAGAGCGCGCCAGGTGCCGGCTACGCCTTTGACTTCCGCCTGACCGCCAAGTTTGCCTTCGGTGCCGACTTCGCGCGCCACGCGCGTGACTTCGCTGGCGAAGGAGCTAAGCTGATCGACCATCGTATTGATGGTGTTTTTGAGCTCCAGGATTTCGCCTTGCGCATCGACGGTGATGCGGGTGGATAAGTCGCCTTTGGCGACGGCGGTGGTGACGCCGGCGATGTTACGCACCTGGTTGGTAAGGTTGCCCGCCATGGAGTTGACGTTGTCGGTGAGGTCTTTCCAAACACCGGCGACGTCTTTCACAACGGCCTGGCCGCCGAGTTTGCCTTCAGTGCCGACCTCGCGCGCGACGCGCGTTACTTCGCTGGCGAAAGCATTGAGCTGATCCACCATGATGTTGATGGTGTTTTTGAGCTCCAGAATTTCACCTTGCGCGTCGACCGTGATTTTAGTGGACAAATCGCCCTTGGCCACGGCGGTGGTGACGCCGGCGATGTTACGCACCTGATTGGTCAAGTTAGTGGCCATGTAATTGACCGACTCAGTGAGAGCGCGCCAAGTACCGGCGACGCCTTTGACTTCGGCCTGACCGCCAAGTTTGCCTTCGGTGCCGACTTCGCGCGCCACGCGCGTGACTTCGCTGGCGAAGGAGCTGAGCTGATCGACCATCGTATTGATGGTGTTTTTGAGCTCCAGGATTTCGCCGCGCGCATCGACGGTGATGCGGGTGGATAAGTCGCCTTTAGCGACGGCGGTAGTGACGCCGGCGATGTTACGCACCTGGTTGGTCAAGTTACTCGCCATGGAGTTGACGGACTCGGTGAGATCTTTCCAGGTGCCGGCGACTCCCTGAACAACGGCCTGGCCACCGAGTTTGCCTTCGGAACCGACCTCGCGCGCGACGCGCGTGACTTCACTGGCGAAGGCATTGAGACGGCCGACCATGGTGTTGACGACGCGGGCGGTGCGGAGGAATTCGCCTTTGAGGGCGCGGCCATCGACCTCCAGCGGCATGTTTTGCGAGAGATCGCCTTTGGCGACGGCGCCGATCACGCGGGCGATTTCGCTCGAGGGCTGGACCACGTCGCCGATCAGAGTGTTGATGGATTCGACGCAGTCGGCCCAGCCGCCGCTTCGGACATCGAGACGGGCGCGCTGGGTGATGCGGCCCTCTTTACCGACAGTGTTGGCGATGCGGGAGAACTCTCGAACCATGTTCTGGTTCAGTTCGATACTTTCGTTGAGGGTCTCGGCGATTTTGGCGTCCGCGGCGCCGGGTTCGACCTTCATGCGCGCGGAGAAATCGCCGCGGCGGAAGGCGGAAAGCACCTTGAGTAATTCACGTTTGTCCAAAGATCCGACGGCGGCGACGCTACGGGCGCTCATTAGTACCTCGCGGGCGAAAAAGTGGCGGAAACATTAGGGTAACTACGATTATGTCCGCAGGGCCGGGGCGTGTCTGGAGTTGAAGTTAAAAAATATACTTTCGAAGGGGTGAAATTGGTGAAGAACACACCACCGGTAGGCCGTTCTTGCGGAGTTTGCGCGGCAGTACTAGGCGGGTAAAGCATAGATATCACAGCAGGAAGAACACTTCGGACGAGTGGTGGCGCAAGGTGGGTGTAAGCGGCGGATGGCGGGCTGTGATGGACAAGTTTTTGAGCAAATTTTGAGGCTTCAGGCGGCTCTTTCAAGCTGGTCGCGTAGTGCGGCGGCTCGCGCCAGGCGCTTTTGGCGGTCTTCGATGCGCTGCAGTTCCCGGGCTGAAAAAACGAACCCACCATGGGCGCTGGGAGGCTCGAAATCGTCGCCGGGATTATAGGCGTGGCCTTCGTGGGCGGCAACTTTGGAGAGCTGCTGCGCTTCCTGCTGGGCGCGGGAGTGGGCGGTTTTGCGTTCCGTCTGAAGGGCCTGGAGGGTGGCGGTGTCGCGGGAGATCAGGCGCGAGAGGCGGGACTCGTAGACGGTGAGCAGGTGGAGCTGGTGGGCTTCGCGCAGGAAGGTTTCGGATTGGGCGAGGGCGGCATCGACTTCGGGATGGCCGGAATGGATGGAATCGACATGCTGGCGGAACCCGGAGGCGAAGACGGAGTTTTCGAGGGAGCGGGCGCGGACGGCGCGGAACATGTTTTCGGCGATGGAGGTGGCGTAGAACTCTTCGAGCGGACCATCGGGGGCGAGTTGAGCGCGAATAGCGGCGCATTGGCTGGTGAAGGCGGCGAGGTCTTCGGCGGTGAGACAGACGATGGCGCCGTGGAGCCCTGAGCGTAGGGCGTTGAGGCTGGAGCGGCGTTTGCCTTCGGGAGAGCGCGGACCGGAGGAGAGCTGGGCGTTGCGGCGATTGGCTTCGAGTTTGTCTTGGGAGACAGGAGGCTTCTTAAGTTCGGAGTTAGTGGCGATCGGATCTTGCATGTAAGTCATGTCCTTTCGGGGGGCGGGTGGCCCCAGTTTCAGTTTAGGAAGCGAGGGCCGGGCGGGAGAGTGGAGGATGCCAGTAAGTGGCCTGGAAACGGGTAGATACAGGAATCGCGCGGACTGTGACCGCCTTTTGTTCGCCTCCGGCTTGGACGTATCGCTGACGTTACGGTTCGTACACAAACAGGGGCGGCGGGTACGGCAGCTTAGTTGCAAACAGTTGGTGGGCCCGAGTACTTCTGGGATGAGGCGTCGTAGGTCAAGAGCGCTAGAAGGGTTTCGTAAAACTTGCATGGACAAAAAGGCGTCTGATTTGGTTCCGACCGGAGTGACCGGTCTGGATGAAATTCTCTTCGGCGGGTTACCGCGTCACCGGCAATACCTGGTCGAAGGTATGCCGGGCTCTGGCAAGACTACGCTGGCGCTGCAATTTCTTCTCGAAGGAAGGCGACGAGGAGAAAAATGTCTCTACATTACGCTATCCGAGACCAAGCAGGAACTCGAGGATGTTGCCGCGTCCCACGGCTGGACGCTCGAAGGGATTGAGCTATACGAGCTCGAGGCGGCCGAATCCAGGATCAGGCCTGAGGACGAGTACACGGTATTTCTTCCAGAGGAAGTTGAACTGAGCGAGACGATGCGCGAGGTCTACGGCCTGGTCGAGCGGCTCAGTCCGATGCGCACGGTCTTCGATTCGCTATCCGAACTACGGCTGCTAGCGCGAGACCCGCTCAAATACCGGCGGCAGATTCTGGGAATCAAGCAGTTTTTCGCAGGCAGAGGCTGCACCGTCCTGCTGCTGGACGACAAGAGCGTCACGGATGGGAACCTGCAGTTGCAGAGTATCGCGCATGGAGTGATATCACTGGATCGGCTGGGCCAGGAATACGGGGTTTCGAGGCGGCAGCTGCGTGTAGTAAAACTTCGGGGCGCACATTATCGCGACGGGTATCACGACTATGCGATCGAGACCGGCGGGCTGCGCGTCTATCCGAGGCTAGTAGCGGCAGAACACCGGGCGGATCATTCCAATCCGGTGTTGTCGTCGAGCATTACGGAACTGGACGCCTTACTGGGCGGCGGCATCCATGCGGGCACGAGCACGCTTATCGTTGGGCCGGCGGGAACGGGAAAATCGACCTTTGCGGGGATTTATCTTCGCGCTCTTGCGGCGAAGGGCTTGCGTGGGGTGGCTTTCATTTTCGAAGAAACGCGGCAGACGTACTTGAACCGGATGGCGGGTCTGAGCCAGAGTCTTACGGAGGGGATCGCAGAAGGCCGGATAGTTATCCAGCAAGTCGATCCGGCGGAATTGTCGCCTGGATACTTTCTGCAAGTCATCAGGGAAGAGGTGGAGCAGCGTGGTACGCGGCTGATCATTATCGACAGCATCAACGGCTATCTGAACGCCATGCCAAACGAGCATTTTCTGACGATTCAGTTACATGAACTGCTCAGTTACCTAGCCGAAAAGGACGTGGCCACGCTGCTTATTTCGACGCAGCACGGGTTGATCGGTACGATGAAGTCGCCGATCGATATCAGCTACCTTGCCGACACGGTTGTGCTGCTTCGTTTTTTTGAACTGAACGGATCGGTGAAAAAGGCAATATCGGTGCTGAAGCACCGGCAATCGGGGCACGAAGAGACGATCCGGGAGTTGAAAATGGATCCCACGGGCATGCACATCGGCAAAGCCCTGACCAGCTTTCATGGAGTACTGACTGGGACGCCGGTTTACACGGGCGGCGAACAGGGGCTTTTGAAGGAAATGGAATGACCTTGGAAGAGCAGCGGCTTTTAATCGTTGCGCCGACGGGGCGCGATGCGCCTATGTTATGCGAGATACTGCAAAACTACCGCATCACATGCCGGTCTTGCGGCAGCGTGGCGGAGGCCTGCGCGCTGTGCAAAGACGGAGTGGGCGCGCTGATTTTAGCCGAAGAGGCGCTGGATGCGGCAGCGCTCGACCGGCTTGCGGAGCTGTTCGGTTCACAACCGGCATGGTCGGACATTCCGGTCTTGCTCCTGACCAGCAATGGGGAGAGAATCCACGCATCCGGACAGGCGTTGTTAGCGCACCGGGGCGTTCGGGGCAACCTTGTGATCGTCGA
This sequence comes from Bryobacteraceae bacterium, assembly GCA_036268375.1. Classification (GTDB taxonomy): domain Bacteria; phylum Acidobacteriota; class Terriglobia; order Bryobacterales; family Bryobacteraceae; genus PALSA-243. The sequence goes on from DATAUH010000026.1 coordinate 29,962, forward strand.
GCGGCCAATGCGGCGGCTTACGCTGCGCGTCGCGATTGAATCGGCGCTGCGGTCGCGCTTCCGGCAGTATGAGTTACGCGATCATCTCGAGGAGCGGGCGCGCCAGGACGAGCGACTGCGTCAATCGCAGAAGATGGAAAGCATCGGAATTCTGGCTGGAGGCGTCGCGCATGACTTTAACAATCTGTTGACTGGCGTGCTGGGCAATGCGAGCCTTGCGCTGGACTATCTGCCGGAAAGTTCACCCGTGCGCCGCCCCATCCAGGACGTCGTCGAGGCCAGCGAACGCGCAGCGCATCTGACCCGGCAATTGCTGGCCTATGCAGGCAAGGGCCGCTTTGTAGTGGAAGAGATCGATTTGTCGCAGCAGATTCGCCAGATAGCCGCTCTTATTCATACTTCGATTCCCAACGCGGTGCAAGTGCAACTTAATCTTGCCGACAATCTTCCGTGTATCGAGGCGGACGCCTCGCAACTGCAGCAGGTTGTCATGAATCTCATTATTAACGGCGCCGAGGCCATTGCCGAAGGGCAGACGGGAACGGTCATCGTCACAACAGGCGTGCAGGAGGCAAGCGAGAAGTACCTGCGCAGCATGGAGTTCGATCCGCCTATGGATCCTGGCAGGTATGTGTTCATGGAGGTGATCGATTCGGGCGTGGGCATGGACGCGGAGATGCAGGCACACATTTTCGATCCTTTTTTTACGACCAAGTTTGCCGGCCGGGGACTGGGACTAGCGGCCGTGCTCGGAATCATCAGGGGACATGCGGGTGCATTGAAGATATACAGCACGCCTGGCCGAGGCACGACATTTAGAGTTCTGTTTCCGGTGAGCAAGAACCGCGATCAGGTCACGAAAGCCGAGGCCGTCGACGATGCGCATGCGCTCAACGGCGGGGGAACGGTGCTGGTGATCGATGACGAAGCGCTCGTCCGCAATGTGGCGAAAGCGGCGCTGGAACGATCCGGCTATGCTGTGCAAGTGTGTGCGGACGGGCGCGCGGGTATTGAAGCGTTTCGCACGACGGCTGCCGGCGTCTCCGTAGTGCTGCTGGATATGAGCATGCCGAATATGAGCGGCGAAGAGACTTATAAGCGGCTGATGGAGATTAAATCCGATGTCAAGGTGGTGCTCTCGAGTGGGTACAGCGAGAAGGAGGCCGTCAGCAGGTTTGCCGGAAAGGGACTTGCCGGGTTCATTCAAAAACCGTATTCCAGCGCGCGCCTGGCCGAAGTGATCGACTCTGTTCTGAACTGAGGCTATGGAGTTAGGCTTTTTCGCCGTCGCCTTTGTGCAGGTGTTGAGCGAGATAGTTTTCGATGCCCCTCTGCGAAATGGCGTGAGCTGGCCTTCGAGATAGTCGACATGCTCTTCTTCTTCGACCAGGATTTCTTCGAAGAGGGCGCTCGAGGCGTTGTCACCGAGTTCGCGCGCGTCTTGGAGGGCGGTATTCAGGTGCGCGACAGCGGCGAGTTCGAGGGCCATGTCATTCTCGATCTGCGACTTGATGTCGGAACCGATTTTGATGGGGCCGATGTCGGTCATGTTGGGCGTGCCATCGAGGAAGAGAATGCGGGACATGAGCTTTTCCGCGTGGATCATCTCTTCGATGGACTCCTGACGGTAATGCTGAGCGAGGCGCTGGTAGCCCCAGTTCTCGTTCATTTTGGCGTGCAGAAAGTAC
>DATAUH010000027.1:0-10894 GCA_036268375.1 Bryobacteraceae bacterium
TCGCAGCTGTATTCGTCGGCGAAACGCCCGGCACAAGCAGCGCCGCATCCAGAAAGTTCCGGCCGTTCAACGGCAGGTCGCCAAGCTCCGTCTGCGTCACCGTCCCTGCGATCTCCGACCGCGCCGCCTCCAACACTTCCATGTCACCCGTTACCCTCACCGCGGTCTGTGCGCTGGCGAGGGCCAGCGACACCGGCAAATCGAACGCCGACCCGATCGTCAACGACAGTGTTTGCACGCGATCCGCAAATCCGTCCTTATGCACGCGCAACTCATATGGCCCCACCTTCAGATAGGGAAAGCGAAACCGCCCTGCGCCGTCGGTAAGCATCGAGGTTGTAACGTTCGTCTCTGTATTTCGCGCCGATACTCGCGCTCCCGGCGCCGCGCTGCCGCTCGGATCCGTAACTCGCCCGCCGATGCTCGCGTTATTGATCGATTCCTGCGCTCCCGCGCAGCCAGCCGCCCAACTAAACACCACGAGCGCCGCCAGAAAGAACCGTACACGCCCCGATCGCTCGAGACGCAGTAGCTGATACACAGTCATCCTTTCTCCACACCTGTTTACAAAAGCCACGCCACGGCAGTCATCCAAGCCGGGAGCGTCGTAGCCCTCCAGGTTCAGGCCGCAAGTGGATTGGAATTACAGGAAAAAGGCAGGAGGACCGCGTTTGTGCGCTGCACGGTCATATGCGCTTTCGTGGACGGGAAGCGATCGCTTCTCAATTCGCGAACATCCAGTCACCGCAAGCGTCGCCGCGCCAGGAGCAGGCGCGGTAAAAACCCGAATCGCGGGCGCGCTGTTGCCGTTCGGAAATAGCGAACACCGGGCGCTGTAGAGCGCTGGGCCGGCAGGCGAACTATCCTGCGAACTCATCGCCCCGCAATGGTGCTTCCCGTTGTTACGGCAGCACGCGGGTAACCCGCTATCGAACCCACTGGCCAATACCGCCGGGCAGATCAGCGCAAAGCTGAACCAACCCACCAGCAGCATTGCCAGAATACGGCGCATCGCCCATGATTGTACTGCACCCCGAGACGTTTCTGCACCACGATTCACAAAAGCAGTGTGCTATGCCCGCGGTATTCGCTTAACTAACGGTAACCAGAAACTCATCTATGAACTTATTCGACTTGAATTACTCTATTAGCTATTAGTCCATTGCATAAGTCGGAGTAAGAATGCCGTATACCGCCAGGTACCTCAATTTCTCCATCACCACTTACAAGCCGCTGTCCATTGCGCACGAAAACATTCTCGTCAACGCCGTGCTTAAAGGCCAATTCGCGGTCGAGGAAGCCAAACGCAGAACGCTCGAGGCTCTCAGCGTTCTCACGCGCTACGGCAATGATTGTGCCCTCCTGCCGCCCACTTTTCTCCAGCATGTCAAAACGCTGCTTCGTTGTGACACGGACGGCCAAACGCTCAAAGCCCTGCTGGAAGCGGGCGCCGCGTTGAACGTTCTCGGCAAAGGACTCAACTCAGCCGAATTAAAGTTCATCGAATGGGGAATGGATAGCGTGTCCGGCGCGGTCGACAAAATGACAGCCGCATTAAGCACGATTTCGTCCTCCGTCACGCGTCTTTACGGGCCGTCTGACGTGGCGATGACGCGCGGCTTCACGATGGGCGGCAGCTATTTGGGCGGCGGCACGTTTCGCCAATGCCTCAACACCGGCAGCACTTCCGGCAATCCCAACGCCATCATGATCAAACTCGACGCTATCGACAAGGGCGTCGAGGAGTTCACCGACACCGTGGTTCACGAAGGCACACACAAGTTTCTCGGGACCATCGACACTGGCATGCAAGGCTCTGGTCTCGCTTGGATGAAGGACGACGGGCTGACGAACTTCAAGACCATGTATCCCGGCGTTCCAACTCCGCTTGAAACACCTCAATTCAAAGCCATGAGCCCTACCGCAGCGCTCGGGAATGCCTACATCCTCACCGGGTACATCCTGTACATGCCGGAAAGCGAGCCCGCCCAATACGCGGAGGTAGTTCGTCAATCCAAAACCTCCCCGCTCAGCAGTTCCACCGAACTCGGAGGCGTTTTGCGCCGCGCCCTCGCCAGTCGCCGGCCGCCCGACGAACCGTAAACTTGCGCTGAACGCCCGCGGCCACGCTCTTACACTGAACGCGCAAACGCATAGACCAGTCCCGGGAACTCGTGCCCCGTGGCGTTGCGCCGCCGCCGCGGACATCCCGAGTTCGTTTTTTCGACCACCACACCCTGTTTTGTGCGGACGTTCGAGTTCGTTTTTTCAGGCCGGAGGAGCATCCGGCCTGTTCCACTGGCGAACTATCTCTTCTTCACCTCGAACTCCGCCGGTCGCGCCACCGCATTCACGTCCGGACTGTAGTATTCGTAAACGCGCGACGCGAACGTCTTCGCCCGTATCGGGTACTTCGCCCGCAGCCTGAAGGTCAATTGAAAACCGTCCCGCGCGCCGATCGAATCGAAGTAGAGAATCGCCTGGGTCGCCGTCAGCGTGAACTTCTCGAGGCGCCCGCTCTTTTTACCGGCGCTCTTCTCTATGTAGCTCTGCAGGTCTTCCGTCAGCAGGTCGAATCCCGGCGGAATTCCCAAGTCCACCATCACCATATTCGCCGTCTGGTTGAGGTTGTTGCGTACGTTCGCGGTCGCAGTCACTAAGTCGTCCTGCGCCAGCTTCGTGCGGTCGTAGTTCACCGCAATCGAAAGCGGCTCGTTCGCGCTCTTCTCATTCCAGGGCACGAAATACCGGCCTGCCGTCTGATACGCCAGGCCGCCTTCGCCGCTGAACTTGATCTCGACCGTGTTCGCCCCCTGCTCAGCCACGTTCTTCAGCACGAACTGATGCAGCAGGTCGTTGTTCTCGGCCGTCAGCGTCAGCCGCCCAGCCGGCTTGCCATTTAGCGTGATCTCGACGTTGCCCTTCGCGGTCGCTCCGCCCTTCTCGCTGGCCAGGAGAATCGCGCGCAGCGCCATCACTGTCGCCTGCGTGTTGTCCCACGCTCCGTTTGCATTTTTCTTTCCCGTAATGAAGTTGATCGCCTTCGTGATCACCGTGCTGTTCGCGCCCGTCTTCAGCAGCGCCTGCACCGCCAGGCCGGTCGTCTCCACTTTCGCGCTCGCACCGGTCGAAAACACATTGGTCTCCTCCGCGCTCCACCATGCCTGGTCGTCCTTCTCTTCGTGCGCGTCGAGCAGCGACCGCTGCGTGCGATCGATGAACCCACGGTCCTGCTTGTAATCGGCCGCAAAGTTCGCCACCAGCGCCAGCGTGTATGCGTCCTTCACCGGATTGCCGCCATTCAATTTGCTTTCGATGAAGCGCTTCGCCTTCTCCACCGCATCTCCCGCGAATCCCGTGTTTTCGAGCGACCACGCAACGTACGCCGTGATCCGCAGCGCGTCGGAATTATAGCGATTGGTCGCGCCTTCGTTGATGAAGTTCGAGTCCGGCTTCCAGCTTCCGTCCGCCTGCTGCTGCGCGGCCAGCCACTGCTGCGTGCGCTGAATCAGTTTCGGATCGACGTCGTATACCTTCGACATATCGCCGAACTCCATCAGTCCGTATGCCGTCAGAATCTTGTTCGCCGGCGGATTGCCGAACCACGAAAAACCGCCGCCCGGAACTTCGAATGTCAGCAGCCGCTGATAGCCAGTCGAGATGAATCCTTCCGCCTTCGCATGCACCTCCGGCGTCAGCTTCTTCGTTCGCTTCATGTAATCGAGGGCCAACACATTCGGATAAGTCGCCGAAGATGTCTGTTCAAAGCACCCAAACGGCATCCGCAAGATGCTGTCCATGCCTTCGATCACCTGGCTCAGCGGTCCCGGATACAGCCGCACAAGAATCGCGCTCGCGTCCGGAATCGCTTCCGCGGGAAAGTTAACCTGCTGCCGCGCACTCGAATCCAGCCTTCCATTGAACGCCATCGTCTGCTCGCGCCCATTCGGAACCACTTCGATTTCGCGCACCACAATGTCGGCCCGCTTGTCCGCGCCGTCCATGCGCGCGCTCAGCGTCAGCTTGAACTTGCCGATACGCTTGGCTTCGATCGTGAACTGCGCGCCGCCTACGCGTCCCGCGTCCACTGCCAGTGATTTCTCCAATCCATCGCTCGCCGTAAACCAGCCCTCGGGCTTCAACTCGAGATGCACATCGCCGCGCCCGCCCGCGTAGTTATACACCGCCACCGGAATCGACACCTGGTCGCCCTGCGTCAGCGTGACCGGCAAATCCAGATCGGCGAAAAAGTCTTGGAATACCTTCATGCTGGCGGTCGCACTGCCCAGCGCACCCTGCGTCGTCGATGCCATCATAGCCATGCGCCAGGTCGTGATGCTGTCCGCAATCGGTACCGTGATGCTCGCGCGTCCATGCCCGTCTGTAATGATTTCCGGCGCTACATACAACGATTCCGGGAACCACGACCGCACATGCGTCTCCGCCGGCTTCGGTTGGCCACCACCGCCACCTCCACGCGACGCCGGCGCGGCCACTGGCATCATCACCGGTTGCATCGCCTCCGCCATCATTGGCATCGCCTCCGCCATCATTGGCATTGCCTTGTCGAACATCGCAGGCCGGGCGCGCATTCCTCCGACGGCCACGCCTGCCATAGCCCTGATTTCCGTCACCATATTCGTCGCGCCCACATTCAATGTCGCCGATACCGCTGCCCGATCGCGCGCTTCCAGCCGCACCGCGTGCGACGCACTCGTGAACCCCGTGGCCGTGACCCGCACCTTGTAGTCGCCTGCACTCAAACCGGCGAAGTGAAAGCCGCCGTTCGCACCGCTTCGTTGCGTGCGCGTCTCGGACCCCACGTGTTCCAGCAAAATCAAAGCGCCGTGAACCGCCGCTCCCGACGAGTCGCGCACCCCACCCGAAATCTCAGCCAGCCCGTTGAACGGCCCGCGTTCATGCTCAACCTTCACATCCACCGCGCTCGGCGCTCCTGGCCCGCAACCAGGCGCGGCCACCCACCGCGTCAAGTCGTCGCCCGTATTGATCTGTCCATCCGGACCCGCGCTGCGAGCCATCAATGCGCTGCGGTTCCAGCCCGTTTTCTCGATGCGAACTCTGTTTCCCCATGCATCCGTCAACATCGCATCCGGCGCCTTGTCCAATCTGGACGACAGAACGCCCGCGTCACACGCGCGCGTGGATGGCGTGGAATCCGGCGTCACCGTCTCCACCAACTGGCTCATCTGCGCCTCAAACCGATCCGCATACCGAGCCGCATACTCGGCGTATTTTTGCGACGGCACGCCACGGCCGAACTCCGTATCTACATTGTTCGGCCGCACCAACTCCGTGGCCGAAAATAGCGCGCGCGCCGCCCGTTCCTTTTGCTCCATGTCCGGCACGGCCACATCTGTCAATATGTCGGGCATTCCCAGCGAGTGAATCTCATATCGCGGCTTCATCGCCTCCTGCTCGAGATAAAAGAACACCTTGGCGAATCCAGGCTGCTTCTCCGCCAACGCAAACACCGCCTGGTCGACAATCTGCAGTCCCAGCGCCGCCTGTACGCCTTCGCCGCGACCGTTCGTCACATGGAATCCAATCTTCGCCTCGCTGCCTGGTTTGTAGGCCGCAGCGTCTGACGTGGTCTCGATCTTCAACTCGTCCGCGGGCTGGACAAACACCATTCGGTGATCGCCCACCGCGCGCGCATCCTGGCCGAACTGATACGCGTGGAACTCCACTGTCCCCGTCATTTCATGCGTCGCCGCGAAGGAAAGCTCCGCCCGCCCATTCATCAGGTCCAAATCGCGAGTGGTAACCGTCTGCCCGTCCTTCACTACGTCCACATACACCGCGCCGGTGCGCTTCGTCGAAAACACCTGCATCGCGATCCTGTCTCCACTGCGATAAATCGCGCGGTCCGTACGCAACAAAACCTGGTCCGCGCCTGTACGGGCTTCCAGCGGAATCGCCGCCGAGGCACGATTCCCGCTATGGTCTGCCGCCTCCACCTGTACCGTCGTTTTGCCCGCGCCCGCGTGCCACTTGACCACTGCCACGCCGCCCGCGTCCGTCGTTGCCGTCTGTTCCGCGTTCCCCTCACCGCTGATTTTCACCGTAGTCTGCGCTGGCGCTCCATCCGCATACGAAGTCAGCACGAATAGTTGATTGTCGAAGCCCGGCGCGAGAGTGCCGCCCTCCGGCACCACGGTCACCAGCACTGGCGATGCGCTGACAGTCACGGCTTCGCCATGCGTCTCGCTGTGGCCCGCGCCATCCTTCACAGTGGCCTCGATCAACACATGCGCCGCGCCCTGGTTCAACGGATGCCCCGCGAAATAGCTCGGCAGGCGTATGTCGAAATGGTAAGCGCCGTCCTTGTCCGTAGCGCCCTGCGCAGCGCCCGCCTCAAACACGGCAACATCGGAGCCGGAAGCCTTCACCGAAACCGGCGCGCCATCGATGGCTTTGCCAAAAAAGTAATTCGCGCGCACGGTTCCGCGCACGTGGTCGCCTGGCCGGTAGCCATGTTTCGCCGCGCCATCCTGCGCCAGGTCCACGGCAACTTTGAACTTCGGCAAAACGTATCGCTCCACCTGCAGCGCGGCCTCGGCCGTGTTGCCGTGTGCATCGCCCGCTTCCTGCATCAGCGCGCGCAGATGATACGTGCCCAGGTTTACCTCATCGGCCAACGCGAATTCCGCCGATGCGATCCCATACGCGTCCGTCTGCGTGGCCTTCTTGAACACTTTGTTGCCGCGTGAATCTTCCACTTCGAAAGTTAGGGCGCGGTTCGCCGCCGCCTGGTGATTAGCTCGATCCAGCGCCAGCGCCCGCACATGAATCGTCTGGTTGGGCTGATAAACGGGCTTCTCGGTCGTCAGCAGTATCGAAACTTTGTCCTCGACCTGTATGTTCTCTTCGTATTCACCCGCTCCGATCGCCGTATCGACCGCGTAATGCAGCATGTAGTTGCCAACCGCGCCGGCCGGAAAGCGGAATTCCGCCTGTGTCGTGCCGCGCTGGTCCAACTTGCCTTCGTACAGCGTGCGCGACGGCTGATCCTTTGCGCGCAGTTGCACCTGCACGGTCCCGCCGGACACAACCGAATTCTCGGGCCCACTCACGATCAAACGCACTGCCGCGGGCGCGCCGCTCATGTACGCACGCTGACCCATAACCCGCACTACCGGATGCTGCAGGATGCGCGAAATCGACTGAATTTCGTGTAGCGTCGGCGTTTTGTCGTTGTCGTAAGTGAACGCGTACCGCAAGCGGTGCCACGCCAGATCCTCGATACCCAGCGTCTTCGGCAGCGTCATCTCCTCGCGCCACGCGGCAGCATTCGGGCCCGCAGAAACATGCCGTTCGATCTTCTCCACCACGTGGTCATCGGGATCCAGAATCTCCATCGCCAGATTCCCCGTTCCAATGCGTCCGTTTGCCGCCGGAATCGAAACCTGCAGCGCGCCACGCCGGTAAACGGCGCTCACCGAATCTACGCTTGCCGCACGATCGGGCGCCAAATACGCCATCAGCGCAACCGACGCGGGAACCAGCGCCACAACAGCCATCAGCACGAGTGAGAGATACCGAAGCTTCATCGTCAACCTCCGAGCGCCAAGAGGCGCCTACACACGGAGAATGCGCGAGCCGGAAAATCTTGCAGAAAAAATTTGCGGAAATTTTGGGCGGGCGAAAACCTACTGCTGCGGAGGAGCCGGATGCCAATGCGCGCCGTCGGCGCTCAGCATCACCACGCCTTTGGCCGTCGTTAGGCGGAACTGATCCGCGCCTGCGGTGAGCGGCTGCGGCAACGTCTCCAGTTTGACTGCGCCGCCTTCCCAATTCGGCGTCACTGCCTTCCAAGTGCGGCCTGAGTCCACACTGTAGAAAAGCCCGCCCGCCGAATCCGCCGCCACTACGATGCTGACTGCAGATGCGCTCGTGACGATGGGAAGTTTGCTGGGGAGAGGCGCGAGCGCCGTCACCGCCGGACCGAAGCCGCGGGCCGCTGCAAAGCCCCGCAAGACCTTAGCGGATCTCGCCGCTTGCGTCTCCGGGTTGGCGGCCGCTGATACCTCGATGGTCTCCGTAACCGCACCCACTTGCAGCACCGGCGCCACCTTCGCGACATCTTTCGGCTGCAGTTCGATGCGCCCCAAAGCAGGCTGGAACCCCGCTGCCTGTATGCGCAGTTGATACTGCCCGGCATTTACCGCCGGCAGTTCGAATTTCCCACCTGCGTCCGTGTGCGTCGCGCTCGCGGGCACTCCATTGGATTGGCTGAGCGCTACCGTCGCATTCGGAACCGGCCCGCCCGTCGCATCCACAACCGATCCGCTGATTTGCGACAGCTCATCCTCGGCACGCCCATCGTGCTGAACGCTGAGGCGCAGCGGTCCGGCAACCAGCCGCGAGGCCGGCGCTTGATCCAGTGACATGCGCGGCGCCAGGAGCGCACTCGCGGAGGACGCTCCCGCCGTACCCGCAAGTGGCGTAGGGGCAGGCTGTGGCGCGGCGGCAGATAACGGCGCTTGAGGCAACGGGCTCATTGATGCAACGGCCTGCCCTGCGGCGACTGCCTGACTAGGAGCGACTGCCCGCCCCCCACGGCCGCCACCTCCCCCTCCGGAAGCGTTCGGTGGTTGGGGAGAATCGATCGATATTGCAGGCGTCGAGGCCTTCGAGCTAAGCACGCGGTCTTCCGGCGGGACTGCCGGCGGTTCACGCTTCGCCCGCGCAGGACCGCTCGCCCGCGAACTCTCCGGCTTGGCCGGCGGCGGTTGGAACTCAGGGCTCTTGCTCGATGGCCTGACTTCCACGTTTGGCGCCGCGGGACTCATCTCTGCCGTTGAGGCGACTGTAGCCGCTTGGTCAAAAGCCGCGGGCTTACGATGCAGCGATGCGGTGACGATCAGCGCGCAAGCCGCGGCTGCGCCCACCAATCCGGCAGGCAAATACCAGCGCCGCCACCATGGGACAGGGGTCGGGACTATTGGCGCAGGTCTACGCTCCGGAGCAACTTCCGGCTCCTGCGCCAGGAACACCACCTCCCGGCACTGATCGCAGGCTGCGAAGTGCGCCAGGCACTCCTGCCGCTCATGCTCCGCCAGCGCGCCCTCCAGGAACGCGCTCAGCACATCCGCATCGGGATGCGCGCCGGATTGGAACGGAACGCTCATACGCCAGGCTCCCCACTGCCCGCTACTTTAAGGAACGCGGAAGGTCGCGAAGCTTGCAGCAATCTCCGCAAATTTATATCGACGTAGCGCGGGTCGGTCCCCAAGGCCTCCTCCGCCGCCGCTTTGCTCATACCGGAGGACACAAGATTTCGCAGCAGATCTTTGCGAATGCTGTCGGTCAACCGTTTGATGCGCCGGCTGATGGTGGCCTCATGTACGCGCAGTACGGCAGCAATGGCGAGCAGCGTCTGTCCATCTAAAAACCAAGCGGCCAGAATGAATCGCTCCTCTGCATCCAACGCTCCCAGAGCGGTTGCGAGCGCCGTGCCCAGCCGTTCCAGCAAGTCCATTTGTGGCGGCCGGGTTTCCACGGGCGCGACCAACTGTTGATCTTCGAGCGGCGTCTCGCGATGGGTTTTGCGATGGCGATCCACATTGCGCTGCGCCAGGGTCGCCCGCAAGAAGCCCTTCAAAGAACCGCGTCCCGAGTAACTCGCGAGCGGAGATCGCCGCACGCCATCGCGCTCCGTCAGCCCGAACATTTCCGAGTACAGCGAATCCGCCAATTCTTCGCCCAGTGCCGCCGATCCGGTGATGCCGATTGCGGCCTGCGTCAGCGGCTCGCGATATTCACGCAGAAATTTCTGCCACGCCGCGTCGCGCCCCAATGCGCACGCTTGCGCCAAAGCCAATTCGCGCAACTGAAGCGAGCGCCAAAACGCCTCCATTTGCGGCTGCGAAGGTGTTGCGCTTGCAGGCTGCCCGTAGTTGTATTTCACGCCAACTGCCATGAGCGCCCGCGCCAGTTCTTGCTTCTCCAAATCGACCGATGCGCCATCGGCTTGCTGCCAGAGCTCATCGATCGGCGCACCGCTCGCGGCCGCGCCGTCGCTCAACGCCGCGTTCACGCCCAATTGCGCGGATTGTGGCGGAGCTATGTCCACACTCTCAACATACTCCAATCGCCGCAACGCGCCGCTTGCAGAACGGCCTCGCGCTGCTATCTTGATAGCGGCGGCATCGCACGGATGAGCGAGAGTAAACCGACTTTTCTCGAATTTTTCGCCGGCGGCGGCATGGTCCGGCTCGGCCTGGGGCCGGCATGGCGCTGCACTTTCGCCAATGATATTTGCCAGAAGAAAGCAGCCTCCTATCGCGCTGCGTTCGGCGAAGGCGAATTGCGCGTCGCCGATGTCGAAACGCTCTCGTCGCAAGACGTTCCAGGACACCCCGATCTCGCCTGGGCATCTTTTCCGTGCCAGGACCTCTCGCTGGCGGGCGCAGGCGCCGGACTCGCGGGTTCGCGCAGCGGCGCGTTCAAGCCGTTTTGGAAATTGATGCTCGATCTCGCCGCCGAAGGCCGGGCGCCGCGCGTCATCGTGCTCGAAAACGTCACCGGGGCGCTGACTTCGCACGGCGGACGCGATTTTGCTTACCTGCTGACAGCGCTCGCAGATGCCGGCTACCGCGCAGGCGCCTTGGTTATCGACGCAGCGCGCTTTCTGCCACAATCACGGCCGCGCTTATTCGTCATCGGCGCGCTCAGCGGCTCGATTCCGGACAACTGTTTCGCTAAGGAGCCTGCATTGCCCTGGCAACCGCACACGCTGCGCTCGGTTTTTACGCGTCTGAGTTCGCGCCTCCGCCGAAACTGGGTCTGGTGGCGCTTGCCGGAGCCGCCGGCGCCTCTGCGCAGCTTCGCCAGCCTGCTGGAGAGTGACGATCGCGTCGAATGGCACTCC
>DATAUH010000028.1:0-12723 GCA_036268375.1 Bryobacteraceae bacterium
GCCCTCGCGCACTTGCTCGCGAATGACGACGAATCGGCGCTCGACACTCCAGCCATGTAACTGCAGTCGAAATTCGCCCACAGCGTAGTCGTCGTCCAGCGTGGTCCATTGCGCCAGGCGTTGAGCGGCGCGTTTCACCCAGGGAGTGAGCTTGGCCACTACAATATAGGACAGCAGGCGCTGCTCCAAAAAGCTCAGCAGCTTGTCGTCGAAGAAGCCTGAATCAGCCCGTAGCAAGCGGATCTTTTCGCGCTGTCCCCACAGCGCGAGAGCTTCTTTGAGAAACTCCTCCACGCCACGGCTGGTTCCGCAGTTGCCGCTGCGCAGCCAGCCGTGGAGGAGAAAGTGCGCCTCGCTCAGTACCGCTAACAGAGGGTGGTGGCTGGGCCGTCCATGTTTGCGCGGATTGTGTCCTTTGAGCGAGCCCTCCTGCTTGCCATAGCGTTCAAAGACTGTCGAATCCAAGTCTAAGGTGTAGCCCTGGTCGCGCTGGGGCAAACGCTGCATCTGCCACTCGGCCATGGGCTCGTAGAAACGCTGAACTTCACCCATACTGAACCGGCGAAACAGATTGCGGATGGTATCGTCAGTGGGAAAACGGTCCATGCCCAACAGCGCATGCAGGGCGTGATCACCACGCAGCAGAGTGGTGTGAGCGAAGCGTCTGGCCCCCGCCAGAACTGACATCAGGAACGCGGTGAAAGTCGCGGTGGGCTCGATGTGATTCGGCGACTTCCAGCAGATCGGCATGTGCTGCCGGACCGCCTCGGCAAAGCCAATCTTGCCCAGGAAAGAAATGAAAACCGCGATCTCGCCCAAGGGGGTCACGGCGCGCTGTGTCTCGCGAAGGATCAACCGCTCATCCGACAACAGGCCGATGATCTCGCGCGGGACTGGTCTGTCCGTCGCGTTTGCTTCCATCCCCTTGTTGTCTCAAATCCTCGGCCACTCTCCCATTCCGAACTTCCGTTTTCAGGTTGATAGCGCCAACGAAGCCGAAGGGTGCTGTGGCGACACGCAGGGGATTGCAGCGGTAAATTAAGAGACCGCCTAACGTGCCTCGTTACATTCTTCCAAGCTGGAACAAAGCGACGGATGTGGAGTCTAACCGAGGCAAGGGTGGGTCTGTGAGAATTCGCAGAGAGATATTGATTCTTTGGTCTGCTTGCATGGCGATGGTTGCTCATACCACGCAGTCTCAGTCTGGCTCGGACTGGCAGACTGCGGCGGGCGGGAAAAGGGCGTTTGAGGCGGCATCGGTGAAAGAGAGTCCGACGTTTAAGCCCCCGAAGTTCCCGCTGGGCGCGGACGATGCGTATGTTCCAGGCGAGACCCTCTCGGCAAGCATGCCGATGTATTTCTACGTTGCGTTCGCCTACAAGCTTTCCTCGCAGCAAGTTGAGAAGCTGGTGTCTCAAAACCATCTGCCTGCCTGGACTCGGGACGGACCGCCTTTCTTCGCCATCGAAGCGCGTGCGGCCGGCCGTCCAACCAAAGATCAAATGCGCCTGATGATGCAGGCTCTGCTTGCCGATCGCTTCAAACTTGCGGCACATTTTGAAACCACCGATGGACCGGTATTTGCGTTGACCTTGGTTAAGCCGGGAAGGACGGGACCGAATCTGCGGCCGCATTCGCAGGGAGCGCCTTGTCCAGAGTCAGCCATTCCGTCGATTTCTACGCCGAGGCAGATCCGGGATGGTGAGGCGTTTCCTATGACTTGCGGGTTCGCCGTGAATGGCAGGAAAACCAGCGGCGCACGTATCGTGGGATTCCGAGATTCAACAAGCGCGCAACTCGCGGAGACGATTAGTACGAGCGGATCGATGACGGGAGAAGTAAATAGGCCGGTTGTCGATCAGACCGGCCTCGTGGGTACCTTCGATTTCACCATCGAATGGATGCCGGGTGAAGACGATCTCTTCGTCCGAACTCGCCCGCCCGGCGCGGACGTTCAGAAGGACGCTCAGCCAGACACATCCTTTGTCGTAGCGATGCGTGAGCAGCTCGGGCTGAAATTGACGCCGTCCAAAGGCCCAATTCAAACTCTGCTCATCGACCACATCCAGAAGCCGTCGGAGAACTGATACGGCGTGGACTACGGGAGAGCCCTGCCAGCCGGCAACCGGACGATTCGAATGCCCATTAGCGAGCCGACGGGCCGTTCACCGACATGGGACCGTTGTTGGTGGAGACGTGAACGGTATCGGCGGAGCCGTTCATTTGCAGCGACCGGTGTTCACTGCGCGCGTCGGTCAACGCGCTGGCGCACATCGCGGCTTTGCAGGTGAAGGGAGACTGGCCGCTGGTTTCGAGGCGCACGCTGGAGCGGAATGTGTCGGGCGCGGACAGCGTCACCGGGCCATTTTGGGTGCTGGCGTCGAGCTTCGGACCATTCCAGACGTCGCCGTTCAGCTTTACCGAGAGCGGGCCGTTGACTGCGGCCAGCTTCACGTCGCCGCCTTGGCCAGTGAAGGAGATGGGGCCATTGGTGGTCTGCGCATCGACTACGCCGCCGCAGTCTCTCACCGAAACGGGTCCGTTGACGGCCTTGGCTTTGACTGTGCCGTTCACGCCGCGGACGGAGATGGGGCCATTGGAGGTGGTGAGCTCGACGTTTCCATTGCGCGGGGCCTGAACGATCAGGTAGATCTGCCATTGGGCCTGATTGCCGGCGTTTGCGGGTCCATGGGCCTCGGCGCGCCATGCGCTGCGAGTTACCGATGTGCCGGCCAGGGCTTGCTGGGCGGTGGGCAGATCGTCTGCCACGGCAAACCGGCAGGCCTCGACGGCATAATCGGCGCGATCTGCCGCAACCACGCGGATGGAGGCGCTCGATCCACCGTCGATTTGAACGGGCGCGCCTTGCAGGGTGAAGCGGTCGTTGGCTTGGGCCAGGACGCCGTCGGTTTTCACCTTAAGTTCGGAGCAGGAATTTGCGTTGTCGTCGAAGTTCACGTTAAGGTTGTGCCGTTTGTTCTGGGCGTGTACGGGCGCTACGGCGAGAGCCGTGGCGGCAAGAGCGCAGGCTGCGCGGAGAGCGGAACTGTTCATGGTGAGCTCCTCCTATGTAGCCGGATAGACGACTGGCGGCACAGGAGGTTAGGCTCGGAACGGGCAATATGGACCACTAATTTTTGATTACGGGAGGATCCTGTACTTCCGTGCCCAGCCCAGCGTACATTTCCTTGACCTTTATTACTTTGTCGCCGCTGAAGGTGACGAATGTGATCTTGCCGGGCGCTGCGCCAAAGACCCAATCTTCGGTGTCGAGGCCGTCTTTGTTCTCACGCGATTTGTGGGCGGGCCGGCCCATGGCGAGGACGACCTGATCGTGCGTCATGCCCGCGATGACGTGCTTATCGGTGATCGCCTTCTTAGTTTCGGGAGGCAGGGTATCGGAAAAAAGCTCGGTTGCGGAATGCTGGTCGAAATCGAGGAGTACGGCCAGGATCTTCTTCACTTGGGCCGCTTTGATGGGCTCGAGTGCCTTATGGAACACCAAATCGAGCGAAGTGCCCGCGGGCGCATTGGAGTCGCCGTTGGTGACCGGTACTTGCGTGGGGGACATGGTGGGGCCGGCGCCGATGGACACGCCGCGATACCAGTGCTGTCCACCTTTAAAACCGCCGTTGAGCTGAAGGGTGATGCGATCGGTTCCGATATCGACTTTGGTGATCTGGATGAGATCGCCGACGCGCGCCGCGGGTCCGCTTTCCTTGGCGATGTTGGCCCAGTCGGTTTTGTCGTACGTGCCGTCCGCGTTGAACTCGAGATTCTTCTTGGAGTGCGGAATCATCACTTTGGCCTTACCGTACTCGGCCATGAGGCCGCGGGTGATCTCGACGCGGTCTTCGAAGGTCAGTTTTTCGGCTGCTCGGAGGATCGGGGAGGCAACGGGTGCGACAAGGAGGACGGCTGCGATAGCAGCGGCGGTTCGCATACTACGATCTCCACTAACGGATCAGTCAATGGCGAAGATTGCCGCCGGACAGGCGCTTTTCGAACGTAGAAGAACAGCACAACCAACACAGCGGTTGCCAGCAAGCTGGCCTCCGGGCCGTATTTTCCGCCGCTCCAAAGCGCACCGGCGGTCCACGACATCTCGTAGCCCGTCACGTTCATTGTAAGCCCACTTACCTTTACGCCAAAGAGCGGCAGTGTAAAGTTCCAAGCAAAGTGGAGGCCGATTGGCATCCATAAGTCCCGGGAGCGTAGGAAGGCGTAGCCGAAGATGGCGCCGAAGCCGATGGTATTGGCGATTCCGAGCGGGCTTGCGCCGGGATTGCCGAGGTGCAGCAGGCCAAACACGATGGCGCAAACGGCGACGCTGGGGAATTCGCCAAAACCGGTGATGAGGGTCTGCAAACCAAATCCGCGAAACAACATTTCCTCCGCGGACGATCCGATGAAGAGGCAAGCGGTTACGAACAGGGGCGTCAATATCGTGGGTCGATCGTCCGGCGTGGACGAGATGCGGGAAACGTGCAGGAGCAGCGGGGGTGCGAGCGTGAGACAGGCGGCGCCGGCGCCCCCCAACAGGCCGAGCGCCAGGTTGTCGGCCGAGGCGCGGTTCCAGCGCAGACCGATGGCGGTGATGCTCATCTCGCAATAGATTTTTAGGGAGAGCCAGTTGGCGAAGAAAGCGGCGGCGAGATTGGCAAGCGTCAGGCCTGCGAGCGTGCCCAAAACCTCTTCCATGAGGAGACCGAACCCGAGGAACAGCGGCGTTACATAAAAGACCGCGTAGACCACGACGTGCGAAATCACGCGCACTGGATCTTTGCGGGCGGGCATCGGCTTACCTTACCATCATGTTTAGCATGCCAGAGCGCCGTATTCTGCAACTGGGAGACCCGATTCTACGGGAGGTTTCCGCGCCTGCGGGAAGCGAGGAATCGCGGGAGATTTTCGAGGATCTGCGAGACACGCTGCACGAGTTCCAACGCACGCACGGATTCGGCCGTGGCATCAGCGCGGTGCAGATCGGCCACTTGAAACGGCTGATCTACATCGAAATCGGCGGCAGGACTTACGCGCTGCGCAATCCGGTTTACGAGTTCCAGAGCGAAGAGAAGTTTGCGATGTGGGACGACTGCTTCTCGTTCCCGGATCTGCTGGTTTGGCTGGAGCGGCATCAGGCGGTGCGCGTGCGGTACGAGGATGAGAACGGCGCGGCCCAGATACTCGAGGCCGAGGGCGCGTTTTCGGAACTGCTACAGCACGAGATCGATCATCTGGAGGGCGTGCTGGCGGTGGACCGCGCCTTGGGGCCGAACGCGTTTTGCACGCGGGAGGAGTACAACCATCAGCGGACGGCGCGGAAGGCCGCCGGTCCGTCAAGCTCTTGAGCGTGGAAAGCAAACCCGCGATTCATGCGTCCGAGGCGACTTCGTCGCCGCTGCGGCGGCCGGCCTTTCGCAATCTGTGGATGGCTGCGCTGGTATCGAACATCGGCGGCTGGATGCAGGACACGGCCGGCGCGTGGCTGATGACGGCGCTGACGACCTCGCCGCTGCTGATCGCGCTGATGCAAACCGCGGCGAGCCTGCCGGCGGTGGGACTGGCTTATCCGGCGGGGGCGGCCGCCGACATTTTCGACCGCAGGCGGCTGTTGATCTTCTGGCAATCGTGGATGCTGGCGAGCGTTGCGATATTGAGCGCGCTGACGCTGGCGGGGATTGTGTCGCCGGGAACGCTGCTGGCGCTGACATTTCTGCTGAATATCGGGTCGGCGCTGAATAATCCGGCGTGGCAGGCGATTGTTCCCGAACTGGTGCCGCGGCTGGAGCTGCCGGACGCGATTGCGATCAACAGCGCGGGTTTTAACCTGGCGCGTGCGGCGGGTCCGGCGCTGGGCGGATTGGCGGTGGCTGCGTTTGCGAGTGCGGCGCGCGGCGCAGGCGTCGTATTTTCGCTGAATTCTGCGTCGTTTGTGGCTGTGATTGGAGTGCTGTTGATGTGGCAGCGGACGCCGCCGTTTAAGAGCGCGTTGCCTTCGGAGCGGATCTTCGGATCGATGCGGTCCGGCCTGAGGTATTTGCGGCACGCGCCCGCATTGCAGGCGGTGTTTCTGCGCGCGTTTGCGTTTACTACATTTGCGAGCGCCGCGTGGGCGCTACTGGCGGTGGTGGCGCGGCAGGATTTGCATCAAGGCGCGATGGGATATGGCGTGCTGAACGGTTGCCTGGGCGCGGGGGCGGTGCTGGGCGCCGCAATGTTGCCGAAGTTGCGGCGGAAAACCACGTCGGACGTGATTACGATGGGCGCGACGATCGTTTTCACGTGTTCTCTGGCGGTGCTCGGATTGTCGCATTCGACGGCGCTGCTGATCTTTTTCCTGCTGGCGGCGGGATTCGCGTGGACCAGCACGACATCGACATTCAATGTTGCGGTGCAGTTGTGCGTGCCGAGCTGGGTACAGGCGCGGGCATTGGGCGCTTACCAGACGGTGTTTTGGGCGGGCATGGCGTTCGGAAGCTCGCTGTGGGGTTTCATCGCGGAGCACTTTTCGACGACAAGATCTCTAGTGGTGGCATCGGTGGGAATGCTGTGCACGCTTCCACTCGCGTTTCGCTTTCACCTGTTGAGAGGCACGCCGCCGGACTTGAGTCCCTACCAACTGAACCGGCCGTCGCCGCAGGTGGCGATTGAGCCGAATCCGGAAGACGGCCCGGTGCTGGTGAGCGTGGAGTATCGCATCCATGAAACCGAATACGCAGCGTTTACGCACGCGATTCATCAGCTGCGCACGGTGAGGATGCGGGATGGCGCGATTCGCTGGGGAATATTTCGCGACATGGCGGCGCCGGAGAGGATAGTGGAAACGTTCGTGGTGGAGTCGTGGGTGGAGTTTTTACGTGAGCGGGAGCGGATGACGAAATCGGATCGGGCGATTTTGGATCGCGCGCGATCGTTTCATAGCGGCGAAGGGGTACCGCTGGCGTCGTTCATGATTTATGCGAAGGAGGCGGGGGAGTGAGGGATTCGCGGCCCGCTAAAATGAAGGAGAATCGGCCATGAGCTTAAATTCCACTCAAGAAATCGAGCGCGCCATCGACGAGCGGACACCGCAGCAAATCGACGAACTGTATCGGTGGCTGGACGAGCGCCATCCACAGCCGATTGATCTCCAGCTCAAAGCCGATCTTGATGCCGGCGGCATCGATGCACGTATTGGCCGGGCTTTGGCCGACCACAAAGCCGGAAACACAAAACCGCTTTAACGCGTGCAATGGTCCATCGTGCGACTGCGGATTTCTGGAAGGACTACGATGCGCTACCCGCCGGTGTCCGCGCGCGGGCCGATAAGCAGTTCGCGTTGCTCAAAAACACGCCGCAAACTCATCGCTTCAATTCAAGAAGATCGGCGACCGCAATGGTCAAGAAATCTGGTCTGCGCGGGTGATGCTGAAATACCGCGCCTTGGCCATCAAGCTCGCCGGCGAGTATGTTTGGTTTGGATGGGCGAGCATAGCGCCTACGAGACTTTCATCAGGTGACGCTGCCTTGCATGAAATCCGCGGAATCTGGCTCGGACGAGTGAAACCGGTTCGCGACACGGAGGAGTGAGGGACTATACAACGAGGTGACAGGCGAGTGCGGACCATCACTAGCGCTGGTTGAGTCGAATGCGGTTCTGCGAATTAAGTGAGCAGGTTGTAATGAAGAAGGGCTTATGACAGAAACGGGCGTTCATGGCGCGCAACTCGTTTTACTGCTGCTGTTGCTGTTAGTAACGGCATTTTCTGCCCTTGCGCGAAGGCTTCAGACGCCTTATCCGATCGTCCTGGTAATCGCCGGTCTGCTGCTCAGCTTTATCCCGGGAATTCCGCGGGTGACGCTCGATCCTCAGTTGGTTTTCCTCGTCGTGCTTCCGCCGCTTTTATATGCTGCTGCCTGGCAAACGTCGTGGCGGGATCTATCCTGCAACTTCGTAAACGTCGCGATGCTGGCATTCGGCCTGGTTGCATTTACCGCGGCCGGGGTCGCGGTTGCCGGTCCGTGGCTGTTTGGAGGCTTCGATTGGCGGATTGGATTTGTGTTGGGCGCAGCGGTGGCTACGACCGATTCGATTGCGGCCACATCGATAGCGAAGCGAATCGGGCTGCCGAAACTGGTTAGGGATCTGCTCGAAGGCGAAAGTTTGCTCAATGACGCTACGGGACTGCTCGCACTGGAATTTGCGACGTCGCTCGTCGTCGAAGGCCGTACGCCCACTGTCGGCGGGGGCCTCCTGCGCCTTGCATATTTGATCGCCGGCGGCGTGGGCATCGGCTTGATTGCGGCTCTTTTGGTGGAGTGGTTTGAGCGTCGCATCGATGACGGTCCGATCGAAATCGGCGTTAGCATCCTGGTTCCTTACACGGCTTATTTGACCAGCGAAGCGCTACACGCGTCAGGCGTCCTGGCGGTGGTAACCGCGGGGCTCTATCTGAGCCGAAAGAGCTCGCAGTTCTTTTCTCCGGGCGTGCGGCTCCAGGCCTACGCGGTCTGGCAGGCGCTTGAGTTTATTTTGAATGGGTTCGTCTTTGTACTGATCGGACTGCAGCTTCCTTCTGTTTTGGAGGGCGTTCGCGAACTCACTACCGGAAAAGCGTTCCTGTATGGCGCGTTGTTTGGCGTCTTCTTAATTTTGCTGCGCCTTCTTTGGACTTTCCCAGGAGCATTTGTAGCGATATTCATTCGCAGGCGGCTTCTTCATCACAATGTTGCGCAGCCGAACGTCCGCCAGATCTTTATCATTGGCTGGACAGGGATGCGCGGCGTCCTCGCTTTAGCTGCCGCGATGTCGCTGCCAAGCACTCGGGCCGATGGTACGCCGTTTCCTCACCGGGATCTGATTGTATTTCTGACCTTCAGCGTTATTCTGGTCACTTTGCTGGGACAAGGGATGACGCTTCCCTTTTTGATCCGGTGGCTGCGTCTCGCCCAGAATTCCGAGTCGATCGACGAAGAACAGATGGCGCGCCGAGAGACGCTGCAGGCGGCTGTGTCGCGGCTGGAAGAGATCCGCCGTAACGACCCCGCGGGTCCGGAAGCCCTGTATGACGACGTGGCTTTGCATTACCGGAGCCGCCTGGCGAGCATCAATCGCGGAGGCGCAGAGGAAGATCAGATTCGCGCCGCACAGTTTTCCCGGTACGTGGATGTATCCCGGACGCTACTGGACGTCGAGCGCGAGACCGCAGTGCGGTTGCGCGACCAGGGCATGATCACCGACGAAGTGTTGCGAACGCTGGAATACGAGCTGGATTTGGCTGTGAGCCGGTTCACGGCCATTAACGATCACACCCACCCGGAAGCTGCGCCGCAGTAGCGGCGTATCGGCCTCACGGGGCGCACGGTGGGATCGCGCAAGGGGAGTTCGAGGCGGACCGTGTGCGATCGTTCATCAATCTTGAACTCCGAACGGTTTCGCATCGAAGTGCATCCTTCCGGCTTCTTCTATAATCAAAAAAGATAGTGCCCACACGAGGAATCCTTATCGATGTCTACGCTTGAAGTGTCTCCCGCTGAAGCTCCGTCTGGTCAGCGGCCCGCTGCGGTTGTCAACGATTTCAGCATCCAGGTCGGAACGGTAAATGGTTCCGGTAGCCAGACGGCCAACACCGTTTTGATGCGCTCCATCTTTCAGATGGGTGTTCCGGTTTCGGGTAAGAACATGTTTCCCTCGAATATCGCGGGGCTGCCGACCTGGTTCACGATTCGCGCATCCAAGCATGGCCATGTGGCGCGGCGGAAGACAATCGATTTCCTGGTGGCGATGAACCCGGAAACCGCGCGCGAGGACGTGATGAAGCTGGATTCGGGCGCCGCAGTGGTTTACGATGAGCCGCTCAAGCTGAATGAACTGCGCAGCGATCTGCACTTCTACCCGGTGCCCTTTGACAAGCTGGTTGGCCCGGTGTGTCCGGAAGCGAAGTTGCGCAAACTGGTTCGCAACATGATCTACGACGGCGTGGTCGGATTCCTGCTGTCGCTTGACATGGAAGAGATGCGGCGCGCGCTGGTGCGTCAGTTCGGCACACGCAAAGCGAAGGCGGCGGACTTGAACTGGGGCGCGGCGCAGGCCGGTTTCGATTTCGCATCGAAGAATTTGACGAAGACCGATCCGTTCCGCGTGGAACGGATGAATGCGACCGCTGGAAAGATCATCATCGATGGCAACTCGGCTTGCGCGCTGGGCGCGATGTTCGCGGGTGTGACCGTGGTGACGTGGTATCCGATTACGCCGTCGTCGTCGCTGGTGGAATCGCTGCAGGTGTACTTGAAGAAATACCGCAATGACCCCGAAACCGGCAAGGCAACGTACGCGGTGGTGCAGGCGGAAGACGAACTGGCGTCGATTGGAATGGCGCTGGGCGCGGGATGGGCGGGGGCGCGGTCGATGACATCCACGTCGGGACCGGGCATCTCGCTGATGTCGGAATTCATCGGCCTGGGCTATTACGCGGAGATTCCGACGGTGGTGTTCGATGTGGAGCGCGTGGGTCCTTCGACCGGACTGCCGACGCGCACGATGCAGGGCGACATTCTTGCGAACGCGCTGCTTTCGCACGGGGACACGCGGCACCCGATGTTCTTCCCGGCTTCGCCGGAAGAGTGCTTCGCGCTTACGATCGATGCGTTTGAGTTTGCGGAAAAGTTTCAGACGCCGGTTTTCATGATGTCGGATCTCGATCTGGGAATGAATAGCTGGATGGCCGATCCGTTCCCGTATCCGGACAAGCCGATGGATCGCGGGAAGGTGTTGAGCGCGGAAGATCTGACGCGCCTGGGTGGCTTCGGCCGCTACGAGGATGTCGACGGCGATGGCATTCCGTACCGCACGCTGCCGGGCACGAAGCATCCGAAGGCCGCATACTTCACGCGTGGCAGCGGACATAACGCGAAAGGTCTGTACACCGAGCGCGAAGACGACTATGTGAACAATGTGGACCGGCTGGCGCGTAAGTTCGAAACCATGCGCCAGTTTGTGCCGAAGCCGGAAGTGACGATCCATTCCAAGGCGAAGATCGGTTATGTGGCGTCGGGAACGTCCGACTACGCGGTGCGTGAAAGCATCGAGCAGCTTGCGGAGGAGCATGGAACCGCGATGAGCTATCTGCGGTTGAAGGCGTATCCATTCACGCCAGAGTTGATCGACTTTATTCGCAGGCACGACCGGGTTTATGTGGTGGATCAAAACCGCGACGCACAGTGGCTGGCGCTAATGCGGCTGGAGTTCGATCCCGATCTGATTACGAAACTGCGCAGCGTGCGCTACTACGGCGGGTTGCCGCTGGACGCGCGCACGTTGACGGATGAAGTCACGGCCCAGGAGGGAAAATGAGTACCGCTGTAACGCCCCCGATCAAGAAAACGAATCGCATTGGTCTGGAGGTTTTGAACTATAAGGGCAGCAGGACTACGCTGTGCGCGGGCTGCGGGCATAACGCGATTTCGGAACGTCTTGTGGAGTGCTTCTACGACTTGGGCGTGGAACCCACAAGCGTGGCGAAGTTCAGCGGGATTGGATGCTCGTCGAAATCGCCGGCATATTTTTTGGGACTCTCGCACGGCTTCAACAGCGTTCACGGGCGCATGCCATCGGTGGCGACGGGCGCGCTGCTGGCGAACTGCTCGATGCTGGGGCTGGGCGTGACTGGCGATGGCGACACCGCGTCGATTGGCCTGGGCCAGTTTATGCACCTGGTGCGCCGCAATTTTCCGATGATTTACATCATCGAGAATAACGGCGTTTATGGTTTGACGAAGGGGCAGTTTTCGGCGACGGCGGATCTCGGGTCGACGGCGAAGGGTGGGGCTCCGAATGACCTTCCGCCATTCGATTGCTGCGCGCTGGCGCTGAAGTGGGGCGCCACATTCGTTGCGCGGTCCTTTAGTGGGGACAAGAAGCAGCTACAGACGATTTTGAAAGCGGCGGTTGGACATAAGGGACTGGCGGTAATTGACGTTATCTCACCCTGTGTAACTTTCAATGACCATGACGGCTCCACCAAGAGCTATGGGTATATGAAAGATCATGAATTCGCGCTGCATGAGTTGGATTACGTACCGTTTTTTGAAGATATATCCGTAGAGATACCGGAAGGGGACGTTACCGACGTGCGCATGCATGACGGTTCGCACCTGCGGATTCGTAAGCTGGACCGGAACTTTGATCCGACGGATCGCCTGGCGGCCCTGGTCGCCTTGGAAAACGCTGAAAAGAAAGGTGAAGTATTGACTGGAATGCTATATTTGGATACTGGAAAACCTACTTTTACAGATCTTCTAAACTTGTCGGAGGAACCGTTGGCGACCCTGCCGCAGAGTAAGTTGCGGCCTACTGAGGCTGTACTAAGCGAAGTAATGGAGCATCTTAAATAGTTTTAATCCCGATAACAATAGGTGACATCGCTAACCTAATTTGGATTGATTTATACAATCAAGAATGGTAAGATCATTCCGGTCTGTCATCCTCCGAGACAGATTGCAGTAGAACTTTATGCCCCGCGCCACAGAGCGCGGGGCTTTTTTTGTTATCCGCAGAACCAGTTTAGTCGGGCGCGGAATATTCGGGGATTTATTTGTAATCTAGCCTGCATTTCTCACACAGGTTCGTCGCGAGGCGCGTGAGAAGGCCGTGGATACGAGGCGCGCGAAGGTCAGCGCGCGGAGGCGTACTTGAACAGTACGTCGAGCACGCTGAACGAGCGCAACGAAGTAGGCACAGCC
>DATAUH010000029.1:0-15417 GCA_036268375.1 Bryobacteraceae bacterium
GATAGTTTTTGCTAAGAACAGCTTTGTATTTTGCAGTCTAATGGTACTAACGGTTTCGACGTTCCGGATTTCTCTAGCTCTCGACGGCCCAATTACGTGGTACCGCGCAGGTTTCCACATAGATTCAACTAGCACTTGATATCTCGCAAATACCATGCGGTACGTCATAAGTTCGCGGGCAGGTCTAGGATGCCTACCCGGAATAAATGGTACTTCCGCACGCTGGCGCAGCGGAATTCCCCTGGTGTGACGTCTGCTTTATTGTTACTTTGCCTTAGAGAGCGTTGGCTAGTGTGTGCGGCGCTCGGCCTGGGCGTTACCGCGACGGCAGGCATCTCGCTCGTGAGAATTCGGTGACCTCGGGAACTCATATGATAGAAACGGCCCCGTACGCAGCGTCTTCCTCAGGTGAAGGCACGCGATACCTGTTGACTCCCAGACCAAACCCGAAAAAACTTTCTATCGTTATCCCGATTTATAACGAGCAAGCGGCCATCACTTTTCTGCGCAGCTCAATCCTCCAGTTCTGCTCAGAACTGCGCGGAACAGATGTCGAAATTGTTGCCGTGAATGACGGCAGTTCGGACCTTACAATCGAATTCCTGCAGGATTGGGCATTCGAAGACAATCGTCTCAGGGTGGTCAATCTCTCTAGAAATTTCGGCCATCAAGTCGCTGCAACCGCCGGGCTTGACTATGCCACAGGTGACGCGGTTGTCCTCATGGATGCGGATCTACAGGACCCTTTTTCCGCTGTACACGATATGATCGCTAGGTACCGTGAGGGTTACGATGTCGCATATGGTCTGCGGGTAACGCGAGCGGGCGAAAGCCGCTTCAAACTGGCGACTGCCTGGATCTTCTATCGGCTGATGAGGGTGCTCGTTTATGAAGGTCTTCATGCGGATGTGGGAGATTTTCGGTTGATCTCGAGAGAGTGTCTCGACTCGCTTCGCCGTCTGCGGGAGACTCACCGATTCCTTCGCGGCATGGCGACGTGGGTTGGTTATCCGCAAATCGCGGTGCCTTACAAGCGTGAGCAGCGAATCGCAGGCGAAACCAAGTATCCTATTACCAAGATGCTGCGCCTGGCCTGGACTGCCGCGACGTCCTTCTCGGCCCTTCCGCTCAAGTTGAGCCTCTACATTGGCGTTGTGCTCGCGTTTATTAGCTTCGAAGAACTCATCCGGGCTCTCGCGGGCTATTTTACTCAACATGTCGTTCCCGGGTGGGCATCGTTAATGGTAGCGGTGACCGGCATCGGAGGCATGTTGCTGTCTTGCATTGGAATTCTGGGCGAATATGTCGGCAAAATATACGAAGAGGGTAAGCACCGTCCGCTATACTTAGTGGCCAGCGTTCTCAATTCACCCGAATCGCGCGACGTTAGCCGATGAAATCCGCAATCGTTACATTCAACGCAATTGTCAAAACAGCCTTTGTCCTTTTGCTTCTCCCTTACGCTGCGCCTGCGCAGAGCCCGGCCGTTAGTCTCGCGTCGCTGGACCTCTCAACGTACTGGCAGACGACGGGAAGACCATCCCGGAACCAATCTATCGGCGGTAATCCCTTATCGATTTACGGCTCCCATTATCCCGTAGGCATTGGGACTCGGGCGGTGAGCGCCTTTTGTCTCAACTTGGGCGGGACCGCAATAACCTTTTCCGCCCTGGTTGGAGTCGACGATGAAGTTGGATCAGGTAACGGCAGCGTTCGTTTTCGATTGATCGGCGACGGGAGCACCTTGTGGCAGTCGCCTGTTATTGTGGGTGGGGTTCCGCCGTTTCCCGTCTCGGCGCCGGTTGCCGGCGTTTCGTTCCTGATTCTCAGCGTCGAGGACACTGGATTTGGGATTGCGGACGATCATGCCGATTGGATCAATCCCAGCCTGACGATGAAATCAGGTTCGCCTTCACCGGGTTGGCCCAGTGCCGGAATCGACTATCAGGCGGCGGCGTTCGATTTGAGTGCGATGAGTCAGGGTTGGGGCAACCCACAGGTGAACAAGTCTGTCAGTGGGAACCCGATTTCAATCGGAGGAACGAAGTATCCCCTCGGAATTGGAACTCACGCCGCCTCCAGTCTCAGCATCGAACTCAGCGGACAGTCTGTCACATTCAAAGCTTTGGTGGGAGTCGATGATGAGGTCGGCGCACACGGGGCAGTAACTTTCTCGGTGCTTGGCGATGGAACCACTCTTTGGACTAGTCCCGTCAAGACCGGCGGCCAACCCGCGACATCAGTTGCTCTACCCCTAAAAGGCATTTCGACCCTACAGCTTGTCGTAAACAACGTTGGAAGCGGCATCGATAACGATCACGCAGACTGGGCCGGAGCCACACTGAATTTGCAGGAAGCTGTCGCATATAGTCGAGGTCTGTGGACGCCGCCGCAGATCTTAACTCCCCAGCCTGGTATTTCCTTGCGTCTGAATAGTCCCACTGTTTATGGCGTTCGGCCGGGCTCTCCGGTGCTGATTTCCATACCGGTTACGGGTCCTGGTCCATTCCGGTTTTCCGCCGGTGGTTTGCCCCCGGGGCTGGCTATGGACCCGGAAACAGGTCAGATAAGCGGCATCGCGCCGGCTGCGGGAGACTATGCTCTCACCATCCGTGTGACTCGCGCGGCGCGATTTCCAGCGCGTGAACTTACAACACACGAATCTGCTGAAAAGATCTACCACATTGTTTCAGGCGAAACAATTGCTCTCACTCCGCCGATGGGTTGGAGCACTTGGTACTCTGTGGGCTGTAATGTTACGCGGCAAGGGATAATCGACGCCGCTAACGTCCTTTCCTCCACGTTACGGGGCCATGGCTGGAGTTACATCAACATAGATGATTGCTGGCAAGGGCCTCGCGACAGTTCCGGAAATATTACGACCTCGCCGGCGATCGGCGACATGAAGAGCCTGGTCGATTACATCCACTCAAAGGGGCTCCGTGCGGGCATTTACTCTTCGCCTGGACCGACCACTTGCGCGGGCAAGCCTGGAAGTTATCAGCACGAAGCCCAAGATGCGCAATGGTACGCCAGTATGGGCTTCGATTTCCTGAAATACGATTGGTGCAGCTACAGCACAATTGCGCAGTCCGGGACTCCTCAACAGCCAGTCTATGCATTGATGGGACACCTGCTGACTTCACAGAACCGGGATATCGTTTACAGCCTTTGCCAATACGGTTACGGCGTATGGACTTGGGGAGCTTCAGCCGGAGGAAACCTCTGGCGGACGAGTTGGGATGATACCGATTCCTGGACGACGATGGCGGGGATTGGATTCGGCCTTGGGCAATTGGCGCCATACGTAAAGCCAGGCAACTGGAATGATCCGGATAACCTTCTAATCGGCTGGCTGCACGTCACAGGCGCGTCGTGGCCCACCCGCCTCCTGCCAGGGGAACAGTATGTTCAGATGACTTTATGGAGCCTGGCGTCGGCTCCGCTGTTGATGGGCGGCGATCTTACCAAACTGGACGCTTTTACGACGTCTTTACTCACGAATGACGAAGTTCTGGAAGTCGATCAAGATCCAGCAGGCGCCCAGGCGACTCCAGTCGTGATCAACGGCAATACGCAGGTTTGGTCCAAGAAACTGTCGGACGGATCGATTGCTGCAGGGCTATTCAATTTAGGCGTCCAAAGCGCGATGGTTACCGTCCCGTGGAGCGCCCTCGGAATCAGTGGACCGTATGTGGCGCGCGACTTGTGGCGTCAGATGGATCTCGGGACGAGCAGCGCTTCATTCCAAGCCTCCGTGGCCGCTCACGGGGTCGTGA
Organism: Bryobacteraceae bacterium; assembly: GCA_036268375.1. Taxonomy (GTDB): domain Bacteria; phylum Acidobacteriota; class Terriglobia; order Bryobacterales; family Bryobacteraceae; genus PALSA-243. The sequence continues at coordinate 3,780 of DATAUH010000029.1, forward strand.
TGCTGCGTTTCTATCCGGCTGGTAAGACGACGAGATGACGCGCGTCGCCAAGTCATCCACATCAGTTTAGAAACGCTGTTTTAAGATGCCCCGCTTCTATCTTGATAAAGCTAAGATTTTGCGCGCAGCCCCGCTAACTGGCTTGTGCATCTGTTTGGCGTATATGTTCGGCGTTATGTTTGGGTGGAGACTTTTCCCATCAGGCGACGGTCCCGTGCACTCTTACTATGCCGAAGTCTGCCGGTCGCTACTAACGGCTCATTCGCCATTTTCGCCGTTTTTCAGGCTGAGACCTATACTGCCCCCATATCTTTTTCATTACGCCGCACTGATTTTGCTCCAGGCCTACACGGGACCGCTTTCAGGGGAGACATACCTTGTCGCAATCTATCTTGTTGGCGGCGTAATCTCTGTCTATTGCCTGGCGCGAGCGCTCGGAGCCAAAGTACCCGCACTAGCCGCCCTCGTGGCATTTCCGTTTCTTCTAAACCATACGGTGATGCTTGGGTTCCTTAACTTTAATCTGGGTATCGTTCTGGCGAGTTTTCTGATTGCCTTTTGGGCGGCATATCACCGCCAGTTGACGGCCGTTCGCTGCGGTGTTTTTGTAATCCTGTTCGCCTTGATGGTTACGATGCATCCGGTACCCGTGGCCTTGTTTTGCATGTTCGTCGCTTTCCAGTCTCTACCTTACAGCCTGCAATACGTTCGAGCAAAAGGCTTCCTCTCAGCTTGCCGCCTAACGCTTCGGGATGTCGCGCTTCCGCTGGCCTGCTGCGTTGCCGCCGTAGTCTGGATATTAACTGTGAGCGCTGGAAGACATTCGGCAATTCCGATCCCTGAAGAACCCAAATCGACCGCGCGGTTTACGGAAGCCTTGCTCATGTGGTCTGAACCGCCGGTTGCGACTAGGCTCGTCCGGTACGAATTGATAGCGCTGCTGAGCCTCATCGTGTCCTTAGCGCTCGTCGGTTGGCGTGAGCGGCGCTACAAGATGATAGCGCCGGCGCAGTTCGGCGTTCTTGCCACGTGCATCGCTTGTTTCATCTTGTATCTTGCCGTGCCCGCGTCAATCGCCGGAAGTACTTTCTTCCCGATCCGATTCCTCGTCTTCACTCTCGCGTTGCTGGCTCCCTTTGCGACAGCTTCTCTACCTGCGCGGTCGTGGGTGTTAACCACCGTATTCACCGTAAGTTTACTGGTTAACCTGACTCTTGTTCGGCAGATGCAGGCAAACTTCACGCCGGCTGTCGAAACGATGGCTGGGGACCTTTCGAGCCTTCCAGACCTGCGAGATGAAAAGTCAGGCCTCGTTGTCGCATTCGAAGGAGCTCCCTGCGCGCCCAGCACAAACTATGTTCCATGTTATATAGCTGGCGCCCGGTACTTTACTCTCCACCGGAAGATCCTGATCAACGCTCTCTGGACGAGTTTGCCGATCAGCGTCTTGCAGACCAGCGATATGAAACCCTGGTACGGATTGGATCCTGTTCCGATGTCCAAGGCCCTTCTCTCGCGGACTCCCGGCAGCACTTTGCCTGCCGATTTTGTTTTGGTTGAAGGCAGCGTGTCAAATCCGCTGGTTCAAGGCGGTATTCAGGCGTTGGAACATAACTACCACCTTGTGTTGGTTCCTTCGACGGCTCATTGGAGCAGTTTACTTGCGAAAAGCAAAGCCGGACGTGCGGATGCTTATGCGATTGCGAGCGCTCCAGCAGAAGACACGAAAAGCGCCACATCAAAGTGACCTGAGTCTGCTCCGGAACCCTTCAACCTACCGCGACTCTTCGACCTTTGGCGTCGAAAGATACCCTGTGATCTGATCCTTACCGATGCTGTTGATCACGATCTCGTAAGGAGTGTGACCGCCCTTGGCAGTATAGAACTGGACCGGTTCCAGCACATTCTTATCCTTCTTCTCGGTCTGCTTATCATCCGCCATCACAATCACGCTGTACTTGTTGTGCTTGGGATCGGTCTTTTCCAGCTTCAACGTAACGTCGCCGAAACGCACCGGCTGCTTGGTCTTGCCTAGCTTGATGTCGATATAGTTACGCTCGCCGCGCGCTTTAAGCGCCGCCAATTCCGAACCGTTGGTGGCGATGAGGCCGCTCTGGACGCCCATGTCGCCGCGGGCGGACTTGAGGTCGTTGATGGTCTTCTGCAAGTCCGATTGCGTGCTGGCAAGGTTCGTTTTCACGCCGCCTACATCGGTGGCGACATCGGCAACTTTAGCGGTGACCTGTTGAGTGGCCTGTTCCGCGGCCTGCTTGTTCGCGCTGATTTCGGTGCTCACCTGCTGTTGGACGCGCGTCTCTTCATCCTTGATCTGGCGGGCGATCGCGTCGGTGTGAGCGAGCGCTTCGGACTTCGCCTGGCCGGATTCACGCTGCGCCTGAGAACGAGCCGCGGCAAGTTCCTCCTTCAGCGCTTCGACGTGACGGAGTTGCGAGGCCGAGGTGACCGTGGTGGCGTCGCGCATGTTGCTGATCTCCGTCATCAGCTTGTCGTGCATCGCGCTTACATCGGTGCGCAGATGATCGATCTGAGTGTAGAGATAGATGTTGGCGCCGAGTAGCACCACGATCGCGCCGGCGACAAGCGCGGTCAGCAATCCAGAGCGCTTGGGCGGCTCAACGTAAACGGGAGTGGGACTCACTATGTAAACTCCTTTTTAAGCGATGTCTTTATTATAGATGGGCCTACAGGAAGTCCCGGTTACATGTAAAGTGGCGTCCGGCACCGGTTTACAAATCAAAAGATAGTCCGGGGGGAGCCGGTTGGACGTTTACACCCAGCTCCTCGCGCAATTTCTGGGTCAGCGCAGCGGACTGTTTGGGCTCGCCGTGCACCAGAAAGACTTGGCGCAGGGCCGGCACAAGAGGGCGGGTCCATTCGATGAGGCCGGCCTGATCGGCATGTCCGCTGAGCGAATCGAGCGACTGCACTTCGGCGCGTAGACGCATCGGTTCGCCGAAGATTTGTACTTCGGGAAGCTTGTTAACAAGTTTGCGGCCAAGCGTGTGTTCGGCCTGAAAACCGGTGATCAGGACGGTGTTGCGTGGGTCTTCGATGTTGTTACGCAAGTGGTGCAGGATCCGCCCCTGCTCGCACATGCCTGAGGCGGAAATAACAACAAAAGGGCCGTGGAGGCTGTTGAGCCTTTTCGATTCTTCGGCGTCGCGGGTATATTGGAGACGCTGGAAACCGAAGGGGTCTTCATCGCGATCGAGGTAGGCGCGCGTCTCTTCATCGAAACACTCGGGATGCGCGCGGTGAACGGCCGTAACGTTGATGGCGAGCGGGCTGTCGACGAAAATCGGGATGTTCGGGATGCGCTTTCCCGTAACCAGCTGATGAAGTAACAGCACAAGCTGCTGCGTGCGACCGACAGCGAACGCTGGGACGATGATCCGTCCGCCGCGGCGCGCAGTGCGGTTGATGATATCCGCGAGTTTATCGGCAGCGGCGCCGACGTCGCGATGGATTTTTCCGCCATAGGTGCTTTCGAGAATCACCACATCACATGGTGGGAGCGTTTCGGGGTCGCGAACGATGGGGAGCCCTCGGCGGCCGACGTCGCCGGAGAAGCCCAGGCGTGTGAGTTTCGGGCCAGTGGAGTCGGTGAGCACGATGCTGGAGGAGCCGAGGATGTGGCCAGCGTCGACGGATTCGAAGGTCAGGCCCGGAGCAATTTCGTGGTGACGGTGATAGCCAACGGGATGGAAGTGAGGAAGCGTGCGCTCGGCGTCGGCGATGGTGTAAACCGGTTCGACGATGTCCGCGTCGCCGCCTTTTGCTCTGCGGCGTTCGCGGCGGCGGTTGAGGAATTCGGCGTCGCTCTCCTGGATGTGACCGGTGTCGCGTAGCATCCAGGCGCAGAGATCGATGGTGGCGGGAGTTGCGTAGATTGGGCCTTCGAAGCCCTGTTTGACGAGCGTCGGGAGGCTGCCGCTGTGATCGATGTGGGCATGGGAGAGAATGACCGCGTCGATCGCTTTGGCATCCACAGGAAGATGGCGATTCTTGGCGTCAGCTTCGGACCGTCGTCCTTGAAACATGCCGCAGTCGAGAAGGATGCGCTTGCCGGCGGCTTCGACAAGGTGCATAGAGCCGGTAACGGTCCCGGCGGCGCCGTGGAAAGTGATTTTCATCTCGGTATGAGGGCTACTTTTTGACCATGGGAGCGATAATCTGCGTGAGCGTGTCGGGCGCGGAATCGTTGCGGATCAGGTGCGGGTAGCGTTCGCCGCCGTGGTAGTCGACGGAGAACGTCTGGTAGAAATCGCCGGCCTTCACCATGAGCTCGATGGGCTTCGGGTCTTTGACAGCGGCCTGGATGGTTTCGCGCAAAAGCGTAGCGTTGTACTGTCGCTTATTGACTGCGATCAGCTTGGTGGACGGCGCGAGGCCGGCTTTGAACGCGGGGCTGTCGATGGCGATATCGGGGATTGTGCCGTCGTCGTCTTTGACGCGGATGCCAAGCGAATAGCTAAAATCGGCGAGCTTGTGCTCGTCTTCCAGCGCGCGCCACATTTCGCTGCGGTTAGCGTCGAAGGTGAGCTTCCAACCGGAGGATTCGATGCCCCCGAGCGGCGCGCGTGGAGCAATGTCGCGGACGCGTTGATTAAAAAAGCCCGTCCAGTCGTAAGGCTGCACGGCGTTCAGGCCGGCGATGACATCTTCCACCGTGTATGTCTTCAGTTCGGGCTTGCCGCTGGGGCCGCCATGAAACGACGCGCAGAAATCGTTGAGCGACTTTTTCCCTTTGCTCAGGCTGCGAATCGTGACGTCGGCTTCAAGCCAGATCAGAGATCCTTCGGGATAGTAATCGACGTTGCGGCGATAGGCGTTGTAGTCTTCCGGGGCTTCGTAGAGAAGCTGCGCCGCCACGGCCGTATCTTCGAGAGGACGCCACCGGCGGCCATATTCGTTATCCAGATCGGCGGCGGTGATGGCGATATAATCGCGATACTGCTCGGGATTCCACAGGCCGCTGCGCGGTGTCAGGATTTCGCCGAGGTATTCGGTCAGGCCTTCATAAACCCACAGCAGATCGCCCTTCATCGGACTGTCGTAGCCCCCGTCGTGGCCTTCTTTGTCGACCAGGCCCTTGGGACGGCGGAATTTGCCGTTCCAGGAGTGCGTAAACTCGTGCGGCAGCAGAAAGGCTTCGAGAAGCCTGCCCGAATCATCGATCAACGTGCGCTCGCCGACGCGATCGTCCGACGATTCGTGGTGCTCCAGGCCGAAGTGCGCAACGTGATCGCTCAGGGTGAGCAGGAAGTGATAGTCGCGATAGTGGCGCGACTGAAAGAGAGCGCCGGCCTCTTTCACCAGGTTCTTGAAACTTTGGATGGTTTCGGCCGGCGCATCGAGCGCATGATCGCTATCGGCGGCAATGTGCAGGAAGTGGGGGATATTGTTGTCGGTTCCGAGTTCAATCGTTCGATAGTGCGCTCCCGCGCTGAGTGGGGAATCGATGAGCGTCGTGAGAGAAGCGGGCTGAAACTCGATATCCGAGCCGGATTCGCGCTGTATGGGAAGCGCCGTGCCGTATTTCCAGGACCCGGGAAGTTTCAAATTGGCTTGATACTGAAGCGCGTCAGTGTTCGCGCCTTCGGGATACAGCAGGAGCTGATTCCAACTGACCACCGCGAGCTCCGTAGTGGCAGACGCGCCGGAGGAAAAGCCCGAAGATTCGGATGGCGAAATGAAGTCAAAAGCAATGTCGACTGAGGTGACGCCCTCGGGGACCTCGACGTGGTACGCATACATGTTGACGTCGTCGCGCCGCCACGGTACAGCTTTGCCCGCGGCGCTGAAGGCGAGCCCCACCATGTTGAGGATCGGGCCGGTGGGACCGTGTTCGCCGGGAATCCACTCTGGGTAGAGGAAGGTATTGGGCCCGGGCTTCACCGGCATGGAGAGCTTCACGTGGAAAAGGCGGCGTCCCGCGTCTGTGGCGTCGATGCGGATGGGAATGGGTGCGGCGGGCGGAGTTGGCGGTGGGGTTTGAGCGCGAAGCGGTGCGGACAAGTACACCAGTGCGGCAAGCGAGGCGGCAAATCGCATGTACTTCAGATTGCCTGAAACTCCACGCCGTTTCAACGCGATTCCACGCATGAGCCGGGCGCGACGTCAAACTTTACCGGGGCGTTTATGCGAATGCGAGACATTTTGATTGGGTGTGCGATGGCGGTGAGCGCAATGGCGCAGGCGAGTGGGGATCCGCCGCCGCTGCTGCAAATCACGCGGATACCGCACGGGGCGAAGGTGGACCGGCCATATGCTACCGCAAAGGCGGCAGTAGACGTGATCGGGATGGCATCGATGACAGGCCTGCCGGAAAGCTGGCTGGTGGAATCGCACATAAATTTCACCAGCGTTGAGGATTTAGATACGGCGTTGCGGGCGCACGTAACGCCAGGGCGATCGAACGAATTTGGGGAGGCGCAGCCGGACGAGTTGCTGGGCGGCCCGCGAACCATGTTGGCAGTATATGAGCGGCAGTTTTCGATCCGCGCGGCCGAAGCCATTCGGATTTTTCCGAAGACGCGCTATTTTCGAGTATCGATTTACCGGGACAAACCAACTTCGTCGCAGACCATTTCAGCAGTGAGCCAGGAACTTCGGCAGGAATATGCGCCTGTGAACCTGGTCCGGCCGCAGCTCGTGTATCGCGTGATTTCGGGCGCGCCGGCCTCGACTTACATCGTGCTGGCGCCCTTGACGTCGCTGCGGCAGATCGACGAGGCCGTGCTGCAGGTGCCGGCGTATTTGGAGCCCGGGGCGGGCAGCACTTCCGATCATGAAGTAGGCCGCGAGCACCTGATGTTCCGGGTGGAACCGCAATTGAGCTACGTTTCGACGGAGTTCGCAGGGGAAGATGCGGCCTATTGGAAGCCGCAACGGCAATAGCGAGCCGATAATCACGTCCGGTCGCGTTGGAGACATGCCGTTTCGACGCGGCCTGACGGCTGGCTCCCGCAAGGGCGCCAGTTGCAATCTCGAGCGGCGCGGGAATCCAGCAAATTTCGGAATCGGACCCCGGACCGGGCGAATGATCGCCGGCCTGCGCGGGTGATATGCAAGATACGCCTGCCCGCGATTAAATTACGCCCGCGCCGCCCGAACGCAAAGAACCCAAAAAAGACGGGCCGAACCTAACGGTTAATTAATTTTTCCATAGGCACGCCCGTTGGCGGCACGCCACGGCGGGCGGTAAACTCCAGCAAGCCGGCGCTCTTCCACACACAACGTTGAGCGGCCGCCTGTAATGCAGAAAGCAGCGGAAGCGCGGGATGGCCATCGTCGAGATACTCCAGAACACCCTCCACGCTGTTTACGATCACCGTAAGTTCGTCGTTTATGTCTCGGGCCGCAGCAGCGGCGACCATGTAAGCACGATCTATTCGCACAACTCTCTCCACGACCAGATAGTACTCCAGGAGGCCCCACCACGATCTCTCACAAACTATTAACCGGCTTTGATTGTTAAATTTAAAAATTTCTAACTCTTGTGAACGGTTTTCATACCATTCGATTTACCTGTTTGACCCAAACAGCGCAGAGTAGCCCTTCAGCCACTGCGGGCTATTGTCAATGGCCCTAAGGGCTAGTACCTTAATACACCCTAAATGTAGGGAAAAGGACGTCACAACGGGGTAGTTTCAGCTTAAAATTGCTCGTATCGGACCTAAGTCAGCTTCCGATTGCCATCTAAGGGATTGGAAAGAATAAAAATGAATACAAGAGTCGCGAAAAACCGAGCCATGTTTCTTGTTTTACTGTGCGTCTTCCTGGCAACGCCGGCGTACGCGTACATCGACCCGAATACCCAAGGCCTGATCACGCAAAGTCTTACCCCATTATTTGTGATCGCGTCAACCGTTTTGATTTTCTTCCGGGATAAAGCGATGTCGGCCTTTCATTGGCTAAGCCGTTGTCTGGGACGGCGAACTGATGGCGCCGCCGAATGAGAATTTCAGCCGAGCGCTGATTCGACTTTGGTTTCGTTTAACAACAATCTTATCTATCGGCCTGCTCGTCGCACTGGCGCTACTTTTGTATCCGCCAGTGCTGGGTTGGCTCTTCTACATTTCCATACCGGAAGCCCTATATGAGATCGCATGCAGAGGCGTATTCCTCTGTGCGATTGCTATGGCAGCATCGCTGCTGCTTACGGTCTTAGCCTCCCCGTTCCTACGCGCCCCAGCTTCCCGAACGAGTGCATTTCAGAATATTGCCGGATGCGTCTCTGGCGCCGTTGTCTTTTTCGACCTGTTCGTAGCCGTCGGCGTGGTCGCCGATGCGGAGAAATTGTCCCACAGCGCCGAGCTTAGAATTTTCCTGCTTTATATCGCCGTATTTTTGCTGTCGCTGTTCAACCGGAACTGGCGCAAGCGCCTGGCGGCCCAGTTCGACGGCATCAAACCGAAGACGACGCGTATAGCCATCGGCGCGATTGCGGCGGCAATTGCGATTCTCGCGATTATCGATTACAGCGCTCCCACGTCTGCCCAGTCTGCCAGCGTAGCCGTGCATCCGAAGCGCAACATTTTGTTCGTTACGTTTGACGCGCTTTCGGCCGAGGACATGTCGCTTTATGGATATGACCGGCCGACTACTCCCATGCTCGATCGGTTCGCGAAAAGCGGCTCGGTGTTTACGCATTTCTACTCCGGCTCAACGTTTACCACCCCGAGTCTGGCCACGATCTTCACCGGCCTAGAGCCGTCGGAAGACGGCGTCTACCACCTGCAGGGTCGGCTGCGCGCGCCCCACGATGAGCAGAGCTTTGTGCGCGCTCTGCACGACGCCGGCTACACCACCGGGGCCACGATTTCAAGCCCGATGGCCTACTTCTTCACGTCGTGGCGACCGCGCGAGTTCGATTGGCTCGACGGACCGGTATATCGAACCAAGGACTTCTTAAAAGTTTGGAACGCCACCTCGTGGCTGCATCCGCAACAGAGTTTTGGAAGCAGGCTCGACGAGTTCAACGACTTCGAAAAGGCTTTTCGCCTTGTTCTGGTGAACGGCTACGACGCCGATCCCTTTAAGCACACCGTGTCCCGATTCCCGCCGGCGCAAGTATTCGCCCACGCGCGCCAGGAGATCGACCGCCTGCCGGAAGGATACTTCCTGTGGGTGCACGTCTTCGCGCCGCATCATCCCTATCTGCCGGCCGAACACATGGGCAAGTTTCTTCCGGGACCCGAAATGCGCACCGGTCAATCGCAGATGGCAATGCCGCAAGGCGAATACCCGATGCAGATGCAGGATCTGGTGACGCAGGCGCGTGCGCGGTATGACGAATTCATCGCCGATGCCGACACCGCGTTCGGGCAATTCGTGAATAAGGCCGACGCCGATGGCAAACTCGCCAACACAGTGGTGATCGTATCCGCCGACCACGGCGAAAGCTTTCAGGCAGGCGTTTACCAGCACGATACGCCTTTCCAGACCGTGCCTGAGATTCATATCCCGCTCGTGGTCCGGATGCCCGGTCAGACCACGGGTTCGCGCATCGATTTTGCCGCCGACCAAACCTCGCTTGCCCCGACGATCTTGGAGCTCGCCGGCGTGTCGCGCGCACCCTGGATGCACGGGCGCTCGCTCGTGCCATGGCTGGGAGATCAACGTGAGGCCAGCAGCGCGCCGGATGCTTTGGCTTTTTGCCAATACCTGGCAACCAGCAGCGTTTTCCGGCCCGTGAGCTCTGGAAGCGTGGGCGTTACCGACGGCGTAAACCAGTACGTGGTGAACGTGAAGACCGGCCAAGCTTCGCTGCGCGATATGCGGCAGCCGCTCACGTGGAAGGTTGACCGCAGCGCGCAAAATCCGGAGAAGGCCAAAGAGTTGCGAGCAGCGTTGGAGGCGCGGTTCCCGGGTCTGTTGAAGAAGTAGGCGGCGTCTCCAGACCATTCACGTAAAGTCACATGAGCACGGCGGCTCAATTGTCAACAGGTCTTCACCCTCGCAGTTCGAGCCTCTTCGCTCGCATTCGCCGCCGCCTCGGCAACATCCTTCGGCCTAACGTCGAAGTCTTTCCCGTTCCCGCCGGCATCCACGCCGATTGGAACCTTCCCGTCCCGGTCCGCGACGGAACCATTCTCCGCGTCAACGTCTTCCGCCCTGCTTCCGGCCCACCCGCGCCGGTCATCATGTCCGCCCATCCCTACAACAAGGACCGCATCCCAGCGCGCACCCGCAGCGGCCGCGGCATCGGCATCCAATACCGAATGATGCCTCAACCGCACCCCGTTCGCTTCTCCGCCTGGACAAGTTGGGAGGCCCCCGACCCCGCCTTCTGGGTCCCTCGCGGCTACGCAGTCGTCAATGCCGATCTTCGCGGCGGCGGCGCCGCCGATGGCGCCAACGAGCTCCTCTCCGATCAGGAAGCCGAAGATTATTACGATCTCATCGAGTGGGTCGGCGCGCAGCCCTGGTCATCCGGCCGGGTCGGTCTCGACGGCGTCTCCTATCTCGCCCTCAGCCAGTACAAGGTTGCCGCGCTGCATCCTCCGCACCTCGCCGCCATCTGCCCCTGGGAAGGCTTCTCCGACCTCTACCGCGACTTCGCCCGGCCCGGCGGCGCCCGTGAAGACGGCTTCCTTGTTTTCTGGAGCCGGCTTACGCGCAAAGCCGCCCGTATTCAGGGCGACGTTCGCGCCGAAGTCGTCACGCGTCCCGAACGCGATCAGTGGTACGAATCCCATACTCCCGCCCTCGAACGAATCGACGTCCCCATGCTCGTCTGCGGCAGCTTTTCCGACCACTCGCTGCACACCCGCGGCAGCTTCGAAGTCTTCCGCCGCGCCGGCTCGGGCCTCAAGTTCCTCTACACGCACCGCGACGGCAAATGGTGCGCCTACTACAGCGACGATGCCACCCAAGCCCGCCTACGCTTCTTTGATCACACTCTCAAAGGCATTTCGAACGGCATCGACCAGGAACCGCCCGTGCGCCTGGCCATCTACGACGAAGGTCCCAACCCCGTTGCCGTCGAATCTTCCGAAACCTGGCCTCCCCCTGGCCTCACCTGGACGTCCCTTCACCTCGCTCCCAACGGCCAACTCCAACCCGGCTCCATCTCCACCGCCGGACAAGTCGCCTTCTCCACGCGTGGCAAACCCGCAACATTCGAATGGACCTTCGACCACGACGTCGATGTCATCGGTCCGATGGCCCTGCGCGTCCACATCGAGATCTCAGGCGCCGCGGACGCCGTCCTCTTCGCTGGTATTCGCAAATTTCGCGGCGCGCGCGAATGCGTCTTCGAAGGCTCCTACGGCTTCTCCTGCGACATGGTCGCCAAAGGCTGGCAGCGTCTCGCTCATCGAGATCTTGACGGACGCCTCTCTACCCCCGAGCAGCCCGTCCACACCCACGCCCACGCACAGCCCCTCAGCCCCGGCGAAATCATCCCCGTAGACATCGCCCTGCTCCCGCAAGCCACGCGTTTCCTCCGCGGCGACCGTCTTCGCCTCGACCTCCGCGGCAACTGGCACTACCCCCGCGACCCGTTTCGCGGCACATTCCCGGCCGCCTATCAACGCAACCCCCGCGCCCGCTGCACCATTCACTGCGGCGGCCCTCACGCAAGCCGCCTGCTATTAGGAATGCGCCCCGT
>DATAUH010000030.1:0-12840 GCA_036268375.1 Bryobacteraceae bacterium
GTCCCCGGAGCCGGTCTCAGGATGACGCCGAAGGGTGAGGCCGTCTGCCCGGCAGCGGAAAGGCGTTCCCACAGTCTCGTCGCGCGAGTTTGTTCGCTTCGGGCCTCCGCTTCGTCTTCCAGCCACAGCAACTCCAACATGGCATTCGAGAACAAAAAGCGACGGCAAGCGGTGCCTTGCCCGGGATGCCGGTTTGGTGTTCCCTCCACAAGGCCCGCTCGCCCGAGAAGTTCAGCGGCCGGGCCGCCCGAGGCGGTACAGACCAAGACGTGATCGACCAGGCAACACACCCGCGCGGGCATGCAACATATTGGCGCTTATTTGAGACCGAAGGCGGGAGGCTTACAGAACGTCACTCCACGAAGCGATCAACGCGCCAGTTATCAGTTACAACAACTCTTCCGCGCTAAGTTACTCAGCCTGTAATTGCCTGTATCTAATAACAGACTTACTGCGCCGACTTACTTATCATTTCTCATCAGTTTGGCGACACGCTTGAGGTTCGCTTTTATTTCCTCGGTGGCTTCGGTGATCTGGTTGGTATCGTAGATCACGCGCGGCGTCAGGAAGATGATGAGCTCAGAGCGCGCGGTGGAGACGTTTTTGGCGCCAAAGAGGGTGCCGATGATCGGTATACGGCTGAGGCCGGGGATGCCGGCGCTGGCATCGGTGTGCGTCTCCAGAATAGCGCCGCCGATAGCGATGGTGTCGCCGTCGTGGACGGTGACCTGGGTGCTCACGGAGCGGTTGGTGAAGGATGGCGATTGAATGGCTGCGGAAGCGCTCGGCGCCACCGGGGCGCTCACCTGCTGGTTGATGATCATGGTGACCATGCCGCTGGAGTTGACGTGGGCGATGATGTCGAGCGTGGTGCCGGTGCTTTCGTTGCTGACCGTGTTGGCGAAGACGGAGCTGCCGCCGCTTTGGACGCCGGGCGCTACCGCTTGTGAGGAAAGCGTCGGGACCTGAGTGCCGACGTTCATAGTTGCCGGGATACTGTCGGTGGCGATCACGCTCGGAGAGGATATGACTTTCGAAAGGCCGCGGCTTTCGGCGGCGTTCAGAACGCCGATGAGCTGATTGTTTTTCGATACCAAAGCGCCAATGGTGAGCGCGAGACCGCCCGGACCGCCAGCCGCGGTCAGAGCGGTGCTAGGCGAAAGTCCGGTGATGGTGCTGCCTGTGGTTCCGTTGCCGCCGACAGAAGTGGCCGAGTTGGTTCCGAGCTTTTGCATGTAGCTTTCAACGCCAGCCGCGAACTCGTTATTGAGATCGACTTCGTAGATCTTAGCGTCGATCAAAACCTGTCGAGGCGGAACGTCAAGATCGTTCACGACATTCTTAATCTGCTCGATATCCTGAACCGTGCCCTGCACCAGAAGCGTGTTGTCAAACGGATTGGGGATGACGTGCGGAGCCCCCGCGGGAACCTGTCCAAAACCAGAAGGGCTGAGATAAGAGCCCGTCTGGCCCGCGGCGCCGCCGGTGGGCGCGGCCCCAGTGCTGCCGGGAATCGGAATGGTGGGCTGCGTCGGCACGGATGTGTTGTTGCCGACGCCTCCATAACCGCCGCCGTAGCCGCCGCTTCCATAGCCGCCATAACCACTGCCGTAGCCGCTATAACCGCCCCCAAAACCGCCGAAAGCGCCACCCATTCCCATACCGCCAGTCATGCCGCCCATGCCGCCCATGCCGGCCTGCATCATGCTGCTGTTCATGGCGGCCGCCATGCTCATCAGAGCTGAGGGATTCCCGGTGTAGAGCGCCATGATGGCAGCGGCGACGACCTCGGCGCGGGCATACTTCATGCGGTAGGTCCACATCTGAGTTCCGCCGGTAGCGGGCTTCGCAGCAATGTCGAGTTTGTCGATCCACTCCTGGACGCGCTTGAAGATTTCGGGATTGGGAGCGACCCCGATCAGGGTATTAATGCGATCGAGCGGAATGAAGTGAACGGCGGAATTTTTGTCGGAGTAGGCATAAGCCTTAAAGACGGTATCGAGGTCCTTGACCAAGTCGCTGGGGCGGCTGTTGTTCACATCGAAAAGCTTCACGCGCTGGCCCGCGAACGTGTCGCTGTCGAACATGCCGATGAGCTCCATAGTGCGGCGCATGCTGCGGCTGTTGTCTTCAATGATCAGAAGATTGCCGGGCGGGTAGACGGCGTGGCGGGCGCCTTCCCCGTAAAAGGGTTCGAGCAGCTTGTCCATTTCGTCCGCCATGGTGTACTTCAGGAAGATCATATTGAGCACCATGCGCTCGTCATCGGGAAGCGTTTTCGGGTCGGCGTTGGTGATCGGAGAGGTGGGCAGGTTGGAGACGGTATTGATCGGGACGATGTGATATAGATTGCCGACCTGCACGATCGCGTCGCCATTCACGCGGAGAATTGTTTGCAAGAACGGCATCAGATCGACCTGCGGCACGGCTCCATAGGTGTGGATGGTAACGGAGCCGCCGGTAACTCTGCGATCGAGAATATAGTTGATCTTGAGGCGCTTGGCGAGCAGATCGATCATCTCAAGCAGCGATACGTTATCCATCGAAAACGAATCGGTATCGCTCAGACGAGCCTGAACAGGCGCTGTCGCATTGGCGGGCTGGGCAGCGGCAGGTTGAGCCGCGTTGGGCTGAGCGGCGGCGGGCTGATTGGGAGCGGCCTGAGGTTGAGCGACAGGAGGCGGGGGCGCCGTAGCCGGAGTGGAAGGCGCGATGCCGAGAGGATTGCCCATTACCGGTTGCGGCGGCACGACAATCATCTGCGGCTGGCGCTGCTGCGGTTGTTGTTGCTGTTGTTGTTGTTGCGTCGGCTGCTGTTTCGGCGGCGTCTGCTGTTGCGCGGGCAGAATAAGACAGCCGCTCATCATGACAGCGAGAAAACGAAGCGTGAAGTGGCGTTTCATGCTTTAGCGATCCTGTTTCGCGGACGCATCCTTGGATGCGTCCTTGGCCTGGTGAAGCTTCCAAGCGGCTTTTTCGGCGTCGGTGAGATTGGTCTTCTTTTTGGTCCAGCGTTGGGGGCCGAAGGGAGTGCTGCGTTCGAATTTGAGGCTATCGCCGTCTTCGACGACTTTGACATCGGCCATATCGTCGAATTCGGCGTGTTTGTCGCGCATGGGCTCGCCGGTATCCGCGTGTTTGGAGATGCCGAAGGGAGTCTGGATGAGAATCCACTTTTTGCCCTTGCCGTCTGTCCATCGATACGTGTTGACGTCGATGGATTCCGCGTCAGCGGGAATGGCGGTTAACGGTTTCTCCTGGGTGGCAGCGGAAGAGTTGGACGATTTACCCGAAGTCTTGGCGCTCTGCGGCGCGGCGAAGAGCCCGAATGGGCAAGACAACGCGATCAGACAAGCGGCGGGGAGCCAGGGGGCGCTGAGGGAGCGGCGTGAGCCGCCTTTCGATTGACGGTTGGTGATTTGTGACTTCGTGTTTGATTGCTTCATCCCATTACTCCGATCCAAAAACGTGACTACAGGCTAAGTGGCGGCTTAAGCGGCACTACTTTCCGACTGGGTCCCACAGGCAACTGGAAGTGCCGAAGGGGGTCGCGATGTTGACTTTTTTATAACCGTCTCTGACGGTTCCGACCGCGTCGGTATCGCCCGGTTGACAGATTCGGGAGCCGGTTCTGGTCTCCACGCCGGGGCCTTTCGACTCCTCCTTGACAGTAGGGGGCGGAGGACTGGCCGGCGCGGCGCCATTGGCGGCCTGCGTCTGAACGGGCTGTGGAGAGTTGTGATTTTCAAGCTCCCAGAGCTGTTTGCGCACCATCTCGCCGTTCCATTCGAGGGTGAGATCGGCGCGCGTGATGTCGATGAGCTTGAAAGGCCCGATCATTTCCCCGGGCTTGACGGCTTCGTGGCGTCCGCCGGCGTTTACGCTCATGATTGCCAGGGGGCCATCGCCAAAATTCATGGCCCCGTGATAAACGGGCAGCGCCGGCATGGGCGGCGGCGGCGGTGGTGGTGGCGGGGCTGGCGGCGGCACGACCGGGACGTCCGGATTGCGCGAAGCATCGAAGAGATCCTTCTGCGCGACGCCAAGGTAGTTGGCCGCGGTGGTCGCGCCCGGTGGCAGGTCGGGCGAGAAAGGCGGCGGCTTCAGCGGCTGGATGCGGTGGGTGAGCGTCGCGCGTTCGCGTTCATGATATGCCACCCAGCGGCTGCGAAGCTGGAGGCCCGCGGCGACGGCAAGCGCCAGCAGAACGAAATTCAAAACCCAAAACTTGCGGTTCACAGCGTATTCGTGCCTTTCTTCGGGATCAATTTAAGCGGCACGATCGCCGAGACGCTGAGATGTACCTGGATAAGTTTGTTCTTGTCGTTGCCGCCGGAAACGTGGATGTCGCGCGTGGCCAGGATCAGCGGCTGATCGCCCAGCGCAGCCAGGAAATTGACAAGCTGCTCGATGCTGCAGCTGAAGGGTACGGTGATCCAGATTTCGCCGTAATCTGCACTCAAACGCGCATCGCGAAACTCCTGCACGGTGCGGATATCGATGCTGTTGGCGCGGCCGATGCCTTGTATGACTTCGAGCAGTTGGGCCTTCGCCTGGTCTTCCGTGTCGGCCTTGAGCACGCCCTTTTCACGCTCGGCCAGCTCGATTTGGATCTGCTTGAACAACTCTTCTTTGCCAGGAACCGTGGCGTTGATTTGACGAACTTTTTCGAGGCGCTTTTCGGCGGCGGGAATCGTTTCCGCGGAGGCAATGGCGGAAGCGGACGATGAGCTGTCGGCGAAAAAGACGAAGCGCACGATCAGAATCGCGGCTACACCGGCGGCCAGCATGAGGGCGGAGCGTCTATCGAGAGAGCCGGTCTGCACTAGCGCTTCCTCCGCGAGGTGTGGATCTGGAAGAGTTCGCCGGAGCCACGCTGGTTTTGATTTTCAGAATCGACGGCGGTGTTTTCGAACAAGGACGAAGAATCGAGGATCTTCACCAGACCGGCGGTTTGCTCTGCTTCGCCCGACATGCGCACAGTGTCGCGCTGCAGGTCGAGATCGTGAGTCCAGATGGGTGACGGCAACAGCTTGGTGATTTCGTTGAGGGTATCGAGATCGGCGCGGGTTTGGCCGCGGTATTGATCGAGGAGTTTGACTTGGGCTTGGGCGTGGTCGAACTGGCGGTCCAGGCGCGAGGCGCGCTCGGCGCGCGGTTGAATTTTTGCGATCTCGGCCTGGAGAGCGCCAAGGTACTTGCGATCGGCGTAGAGGGAATAAACCCAGAAGCCGCCGACCAGCAGGACCACGATCGCGGCCAGCGCGATGGAGGGGATAAGCATGGCGCGCGAGTTGAGCTTGCGGTATTCGCGCGGCAGCACATTGACCGACGGTGCGAGGCGCGGGCAGGCGCCGGCGAGTGCTGTTGCGTAGGGCAGGGCGTTACGGGCCAGATCGTTTTCGATGGGATTGACAGCAGGCTTGGGGAGAACTTCTTCGAGTTGCTCGGGAGCGGTATCGGGCGGGAGGCGCAGTTCAGCCAGGGCGAGAGTGGTGGCGCGCTGTGGGGCGAGATCGAACTCGGCCGAGAAAACGGGCCGCGCGGCGCTTTCGCCATAGACTTCGATGCTGCCGGAAAGCGTGCGGCTAAGGGCAACGAATCCGCGGCCCTCTTGATGGCCGTTGAGGCGGATAGCAGCGTGAATGGCAGCCGCGGAGAACGTGAGACTGGCCACGTTGATTCCCGCTTCGGCGAACAGGCCGACGTAGTGATCGATCACGGATTTGCGCGCGACGCCGACAAGCGCGGCGCCTTTGCTAAGGGGCGCCCAGCCCCAGCAGATCTCCTGATCGCCGTAAGGGTGCATGGAATCGAGATCGAAACGGATGGCGTTTTCCATGTCGCCGGTGGCCACGCCGGGAAGCGAGACCGGGCGCGCGATGACCTCACGGCGCGGCAGCAGCACAGTGGCGCTGACGTGCTGGAGACCGTTGGATTTCAGGAAGCGCGCGTACTCGGCGCCCCATTCGGCGGCGGGACGGGAGGCGTAATTTTCGATGGTGAGGCGTCCCAGCACCTGAATTCTGGAAGGGCGGACGCGCGCGGCGGCGATTTCGAGATCGTTGGCCGTGATCTGAATGCCGACGCCGGCTCCGAAAGCGAGCAGCTTACGAAGATCGAGCGATAGCGCCTTGGGGAGACTCGCGCGTATGGAACTGGTTTCTGCCATTGATTAATTGCCCCCGCTGGGTGGCGCCTCGGGAGGATTAAAGGGAATGGGAGCGGGGCCGGGATGGGCAGACGGGTCGGGGAAGGATGCGTCGTACCAGCGCAAAATGTGAATCGGTTCGTAGCCCTTGGGCATGTACTTGACCATGGCGGCTACAGTGCGTTTGACGTTCGAAACGATGCCACTGGGCGTGCGTGCCTGAGCGGTGGCGCGAATGGTGAGGATGGTGTTGCCACCGGGCTTAAGGCGCATGCCGCCGGCGTAGGTGAGGTATCCGGAATCGCGCGGGGTGAACGGGGCAACGCGGCGGCGCTGAACAATGCTTTGTACGGCTTCGGGCGACGCGCCAAGCGCCAGCAGGACGGCTGGGTGAACGGTGTTTACGTCGAGGGTATCTTTGCCTCCGAAGACGGAGAGGCAATCGACCAGGCCCGGGCGGAGTTCCAGCCGCGGCGCGCCCTCCGGAGCGCCCTGGCCCGCGGGCACGTAGGTTCCGTAATACAGTTCTGGCGTAACCCCCTGCACGTTCAATAATTCCTCAACATTTTCAAAAGACGCATGGGGCGTCTCAAAAGTCGGAGCGCCGAGATTCATGGGGATGGCCATGTTGCCAACGCCGGGGGTCCGCCACGCGACGATGTTGGAGGCGACGGCTTCGGCGCGTTCGGGGTTGAGGCCGAGGACGGTGAGGAGGCGCAGGAGAAGGTCCGGCCTGACCAGGTTGACGTTGAGCTTGCCGGCTTCGGGGAAAATTTCGACGTGCGCGACGCCCGTTTCGAAGGCGTAATCGACAGTAGTAGCGCCTTCAGGAATGGCGCGCCGGCTGGGGGTGTTGACCGACCATAACAGCTCAAGCGTCGCGCGTTCGACGGCTCCAGAGGCAAGGTAGTACGCGCGAAGGCTGTCCATATCGGTGGTGGCCCGTTCGATTTCGCCGCGGACGGTGGAGGCGAGTGAGAAGCCGAACGCAGCCAGGGCAATCGAGAGCCACATGACGGCCAGGAGAGCGCTGCCGCGCGAGCCATGCTGGGCGCTGGCAGGCCGCCGATAAATGGGAATGAACGCGGATAAGCCCTCTGTTTTCGATCGGCGTTCATCCGTGTCGATCGGTCGCCAACCCCTTCTCCGCAATCTGCTAATAGTCGACATATTGGATAGCCGACTCAAGGTGCAGGTGCAGAGTAGCGGTGATCGTAAGTGGCTGGAGGGTTGCCGGATCGGTCTCCACCGGCGCCATTTCCACGCGGATAGCGATAGGCCAATCGTTGTTCGACGGGGTCGGTGTCCAGACGGTGGCAGGGTTGACGTCGGCCGGGTTCTGTTTTCGCAAGCGCCAGAGGTAATTGAAGCGGCAATAGGCCAGCTTGTCCGCAAGCACAAAGGATTGCCCGGTCGCGACAACCGGTAGGAACTGGGGAATTTTGAACGCGTCGCCGGGAGCGAGATTGGTGCAGAGCCGGCCTGCGGCAATCGGACCGTAATAAGGGACCTCATTAACAACCAGTCGAACGCCGGGGCCGTCGTCGCGAGGGATGACGAAGAGTTCCAGGATGTGAGGACCGCCGCGCCAGGCCTCCTGAAGAGAGAAAGTGGAGACGAATCGCATCACCGAGGGCGCCGCCTGGAAAAAGCCAAACCAGCTCTGGTCGGGCTGGGCGGCGGGCGGCCGATTGCCACAGGGCGTGACAGCGGGGAGCAGGCCCTCGATCTCGGATTCCAGAATGCGCTGGGCGCCGGCGACGCGACGGTCCTCCATCAGTTTGGCGGTGGTTTTCTGATAGGCGTTGATGCCGATGCGTAGGGCAAAAGACATCGCGACGAACAGCAGGCTGAGGAGCGTGACCGCGATCAGCACCTCAACCAGGGTTGTGCCTGCCTGCGAGCGGCGGCGCTTCACTGTTCACCTCGCATGAGGGCGCGGCGGCGGAAGCCTTCGAGATCGAGGGTGCGGCGGTTATTATTGACGTTCCACCAGATCTGTAAATGGATGCGATCGAGCGCGAGCATGCCCGAGGGGCTAGGGGGGCGCTCGGCGGTGGACAGTTGGGCGCGCCAGCCGGCCTGGATGCCGCCGAGAAGAGCCGGGTCGAATGCGCCTTCGAAAGGAGTGTCGCGCGGGATGGTGTAGTCGGCCAGCAGTTCGTTCATGCGCTCGCGGGCGGCCATCGCGATGCGGTCGGAATCGCGCAGGCGGGCGGCATTGCGCGTGGAACCGGTAATGCTGGACATGAGACCTACGACGGCTATCGCCAGGATGGAGGTGGCGACGATCAGCTCGAGCAGTGTAAAACCGCGGCGGTTCATGAGTTTGCGTTCAATACGGACAACAGCTTATGAATTAGGGACGCTTTCCACGCGCGGAAAGCCGGTCATGGGGTCGAGCCGCACCAGCCGACGGGCGCCGTGTTGGTTGGCCAGTACAATTCCGATCGAGGGCGAAGGGCCGCCGGGGAGCAGCACCAGTTCACGGGGTTGATCGGGATTTTGCCCCTCGACGGCGGGCAGGACGGCCTGGATGACGATTCCGTCGGGCAGGTGGAGTTTGCGCTCGGAGTTGGGCTCGTTGCTGAACATCGAAATCTGATTGTCTTTGGTGGAAATGGCGACCGCCACGGCTTGCTGACGCCTTTCGGACAGGTTTTCGGCCGAATTTAGAAAGGCGGCAACGGAACCGGTGGCCGACGACATGCGCACGCTATCGAGGCCAGCGGTGACGGTCGGAAACGTGATGACGATCATGAGGCCGATGATGGCCACGACCACCACCATCTCGATGAGCGTGACGCCGGCCTCGGACGGCCTGCTATTTCCAACTGACGATATCGGCATTGATTCCATCGCCGCCGGGCTGTCCGTCGGCGCCGTAGCTGACGAGGTCGGGAAGATCGCTGTGTTCGCCCGGAAATTTGTACTGGTAATCGTGGC
This sequence comes from Bryobacteraceae bacterium, assembly GCA_036268375.1. Taxonomy (GTDB): domain Bacteria; phylum Acidobacteriota; class Terriglobia; order Bryobacterales; family Bryobacteraceae; genus PALSA-243. The sequence goes on from DATAUH010000030.1 coordinate 9,098, forward strand.
CCCAGGGATCTTTCGGGATATCTTTGTCCGTGTAGGGGCCGGCCCACTGCAGCGCGTCCGAAGGCTTCACGCGCAGGGCTGCAAGGCCCTGTTCGCTGGTGGGAAAGTTGCCGTTGTCGAGCTTGTAAGTACCGAGCGCATTCTGCAGCCCTTCGATTTCGGCGCGCGCTTTGGTCATTTTGGCGCGGTCGACATTGGACCAGAGTTTGGGGCCGACCAACGCAATGAAGAGGCCGATGATGGTGACCACCACCAGCATTTCGATAAGGGTGACGCCCCGTTGAGATCGCTTACGCAGATTCGTTTTTCGCTTCATGGTTAAACCGCCACGTCGTTAATGCTCGTGATTGCGAGCAGCATGCTGAGAATCAGGGCTCCTACTATGATACCCATCACCAAAATCACCGCCGGCTCGAAGATGGCCGTGAAGCGCTTGATGGCGGCGCGGGTATCGTTTTCGTAAATGTCGGCCATGCGGGTGAACATGGCGTCGATGCGGCCGGTCTCTTCACCGACAGTTAATAGATGCGCCGCAAGGGGCGGAAAGACGGCGGCTTTGCGCAAAGGTCCAGCGATTCCTTCACCGCGCTTGACGCCCTGTGCGACGCCAGCGAGCGCACTGGAGATGCTGCGGTTGTTGAGGGTGGCGCCGGCGATGCCGATGGATTGGACGAGCGGCACGGAATTGCCGATCAGTGTGGCCATGGCGCGGGCAAAACGCGAAGTTTCGGATTTGAGGAGCGCGTCGCCGAGAAGTGGAATCTTCAGACGCGCGCGGTCCCACCAGAGGCGCCCTTTGACGGTGCCGATGTAGGCTCGAAAGGCGATCAGGCCGACGGCGAGGATGGAGGCGACGATCCAGCCGTAGGTATTGAGGAGCGCGCTGGCTTCCAGCATGATCTTCGTGGGCGTGGGCATTTTCATGCTGGAGCCGTTGAAGATCGTGGCAAAGCGCGGAACCACGAATTCGAGCAGGATAATGACGGATCCCGCGCCGACGCAGGCGAGCAGAGCGGGATAGATCATCGAGGAGATGATGTAGTTGCGCAGATCGTCGCGGGAGCGCTCAAATTCCGCGAGTCGTTCGAAGATGATGGCGAGCGAACCGGAGGCTTCGCCGGCGCGGACCATATTCAGATAAAGGTCCGAGAAGTAATCGGGATGCGTGCCGAGGCTATCGGCAAGGGTGCGGCCGCCTTTGAGCACGCGCAGAACGTCTTGGACGATGAAGCGGAAGCTGGCGCGCTCGGTGAGTTCGGCAGTGATGGCAAGCGATCGGTCCAGAGGCACGCTGGAGTTGAGCAGCGTGGACATCTCCTGGGTGAAGAAGAGAACGTCTTTGCGCTTGCGGCCGCGGAAGGCCGGCAGCTTGATCTCAATCGACGTGCCTTTGGGCTGAACGCCCACATAAACGGGTGTGAGACCCTGTTTGCGAAGCTCGCGCGCGATCGATTTTTCGTCGCCGCCCGCCAGGCTGCCACTGCGCATTTTGCCATCGGACGCTACGGCTCTGAAGAAAAACGTGGCCATTTATTTGGGACCACAGAGGAACACAGATGAAGGCGGATAAGACAACTGCGTGATTTTGCTTTGGGTCTTATCTGTGTTCATCTGCGTTCATCCGCGGCAAATTAAAATTCCTGCGTCACCCGCATGACTTCTTCCACGGTGGTGACGCCGTCGCGGATCTTCCACCAGCCGTCTTCGCGCAGACTGCGCATGCCGTTGCGACGCGAGGCCTGGGTGAGGACTCCGGCATCGGAATTGTTCATGATAAGGCGGCGGATCTCTTCGTTGATGTCCATCATTTCGAAGATTCCGACGCGGGAGACGTAGCCGCGGCCGCCGCAAGACTCGCAACCTGCGCCCCGAAAGACGTCAAGGTATTCGCCTTCGGGCGAGAGCGCGGAACCGTTGGGCTGCTTGCAATTCGGGCAGATGACGCGAACCAGGCGCTGCGCCAGGACAGCGACGAGAGACGACGTAATGAGGTAGTTTTCGATGCCCATGTCGGTCAGGCGGGTGATAGCGCTCGGCGCGTCGTTGGTATGGAGCGTAGAGAAGACAAGGTGGCCGGTGAGAGCGGCACGGATGGCGATATCGGCGGTTTCGCGGTCGCGGATTTCGCCGACCATGATCACGTCAGGGTCCTGACGCACGATATGGCGCAGCCCGGAGGCGAAGGTGAGGCCGATTTGAGTATTCACATGGAGCTGGTTGATGCCGTCCATCTGATATTCGACCGGGTCTTCGATGGTGATGATCTTTTTGTCCGGCAGGTTAATGCGCTTGAGGGCCGAATACAGCGTGGTCGACTTGCCGCTGCCGGTTGGACCGGTCACCAGGAAGATGCCGTGCGGAAGGCTGGTGAAATACTCCATGCGGTCCAACATGCGTGTGTCGAAACCGAGGCGGCGGAGGTCATAGAAATCGCCCGCGGAACGGTCGAGCAGACGCATAACCACGCTTTCGCCGTAGAGCGTGGGCAGCGTAGAGACGCGGAGATCGACTTCTCGGCCGAGAACCTTGATCTTGATGCGGCCGTCCTGCGGCAGGCGGCGTTCGGCGATGTTGAGCTTGGCCATCAGCTTCAGGCGCGAGATGATGGCGGCTTTCAGCTCGCGGGGCGGCGTTTCCTGGTTGAAGAGGACGCCATCGACGCGAAAGCGGATGCGGAACTCTTTTTCGAAAGGCTCAATGTGGATGTCGCTGGCGCGCTTTTCGACGGCGTCCGCGATCATGGCGTTGACCAGGCGTATGACCGGCGCTTCGCTGGCCATGTCGCGCAGATGTTCCAGGTCGGCATTGGCCTCGCCATCGTCGAGCAGGGCTCCGAGGGACTCACGCTCGGTCTCGCCGTAGTACTTTTCAATAGCGTCGAGCACTTCCTGCTCGGGGGCGAGCGCGACCGAGATATGGAAGCCTGAAAAAGCGCGCAGGGCGGCGATGGTTTCGAAATCCATCGGGTCCGCCATGGCGACCGTGAGGGTGGATTCGGCTAGCCCGATGGGATAGGCGCGGCACTGACGCAAAAACCGATGGGATAGGCCTTCGATTTCGGGCGCGGAAGGCGGCGGACCATCGACCGTGACCAGCGGCACTTCCATTTGCGCGGAGAGCGCGGCCAGCACGTCGCGCTGGGCAATAAGGCCCATGTCGACGAGGATTTTGCCGAGTTTATCGCCGCGTTCCAGTTGCAATTCGAGGGCGCGGTCGAGTTCGTCCTCTTCAATCTTCTTGGCAGCGATCAGAATTTCGCCCAGGCGGCGATATTCACGCGAAACCGGCGCATCCGGGGGCGCCGTGGGAGCTTCATCGGGGATGGGCGGAATGGTGGCGGCCACTTATTCGACTTCCGTTTTGATATCGCCGTTGATGGCCGATTTTTTGTCCGCGCGCATGACGATTTGAGCGGGCAGTCCGCTCGAATCCTCGAGCGGGAAGTAGCGCAGACGGATGGCGTAGATGATTTTCTGATCGTCGGACATCGGCAGCTTGCTAGCGCTCAGCCGGACCATCTCCTTCATCGCTTCTTCCAGCTTAGGAACGTGCGCGGCTTTGCGCTGGTGGAGGCGCGCTTTGAATTCGGGCGTGTAGAGGTTATTGCCAAAAGGCGTAAAGCCGGGCGCGACGGCCAGGTTGAGCTCAGTCGTGAAGATGGTTCCGTAATCCGGAATGTAAAGCGCGCGCGTGCCGCCTAGCATGTCGACTGGATCGGACGGATCGAGCGTGAGCAGGCGATC
>DATAUH010000031.1:0-7223 GCA_036268375.1 Bryobacteraceae bacterium
TGACACGATATCTCCACCAAATCCTCAGCCGTGTAAGAACGCGGCGCGGCGAAGTAAGCGACCACCACCTCGTCAATATCGGCAAGTTTGGCTAACTGGGCGCCCCAAGGCCGCCAATGCGGCATATCCCTAAATTGAAGGATGCGTTCGGCGACCGCGCGCACATCAGGGCCGGAAAGACGCACCACGCCCAAGCCGCTGCGGCCCGGAGGCGTAGAAATCGCAACTATCGTGTCGTGAAGCTGCAAACTTGATTATCGAGAAATTGCAGACGCTATTGAGAAACGGCTAGCTTGCAAATTACGGACGGGGGCGCGACCCGCGCGAACGGTTATCACGCCTGGGCGGACCATCGCCTCTCCGTGGTGGCCCGTCGCCGCGTCTCGGAGGCCCGCCACCGCCGCGACGCGGAGGCGGAGCGAATCCGCCCGGAGGTTCCGGTAGGCTCGCCATGCCGGCGGGATACACAATCACCTGCCGCTGCGGTCCGGAGCCCAGGCTTTCGCTGCGAACTTCAGGTTCGTTACGCAGCGCAATATGGATTACGCGCCGTTCCCGGCTATTCATCGGGTTGAACTTGAACGGCGAGCCTGTGCGCTTCACTTTTTCCGCCGCAGTCACCGCGCTCAGCCGCAGCTCCTCGATGCGCAGCAAACGGTAATCGTTGGCATCGAACGAAAGCCGCGAATGGTCTTCCGACGGCATCCGAAGCATTTCCATCGTCGCGTGTTCCAGAGCCAGCAGCAGCTCCGCGCGATTTGCCAGCAACAGATCGACATCCGGTCCGTTAAACTTCACCACTACGTCGGGCGTCTCAAAATCGTCTTCTGCGGGGCCGGCGTCTGCGATCTCATAATTCAGATCGAAACCTCCGTCCTTGAGTACCGTTTGAAGGAACGCGTCGATACGCGGGCCGGTTGACGCTGCGGAATACTTGGGTTCAGTCAAGCGCTATCTCTTCCCCGGTTTCTTCTTTGGAGCTGGCAAGACGGATTGCTCCGCAAGGCGCGCCGTATCGGTCTTATTGAAAAACCACTGAAGCCCGCTGCTCACCAGATTACTGGTCAAGTAGTATAGCACCAGCCCGCTTTGGAAGTTATAAAACATGAAGCCGAAGATCAACGGCATGAACTTGTTCATGCGCTGCGCGTTGGCGTCCGCGCCGGGCTGCGGCATCATCTTCTGAGTTAGAAACTGAGTTGCAATCAGGACCACGGGTAAGATACGGATCGGCAGCGTTTCCGGCTGCGAAAGATCACTCACCCATAGCCACGACGCGCCGCGCATTTCGATCGCAACCCGGAACACATAGTAGAACGCGATGACGATGGGGAACTGCAGCAGCATCGGCAGACATCCGCCCGTCGGATTCACCCCGTGCTTCTTGTACAGACCCATCGTCTCCTGCGTCTGTTCGCTCTTACGCGGATCGCGCATGCTCATGCCTTTGTACTTGGCATTAATCTCATCGATCTGCGGTTTCAGCGCCTGCATCTTGCGCATCGATTTCATGCTCGAAATGCGCAAGGGGAATAGCACGACGTTCAGAACGATGGTGCATACGATAATCGACCAGCCGAAGCTGTGCACGATGTTGTCGTTCGTCCAGTTGACGATCAGGAACAGCGGCTTCGCCAGTACCGCAATCCATCCGAAGTTGACTAGCTGCTCCAGGCGCGGGTCAATGCGCTTGAGCAAGTCGTAATCCTTCGGCCCCACATAGAAGCGGAACTGATTGGCGTTTCCGTCCGACACCGCAATCCCGGGATACGGCAGCTTCTTCGCCTCCGCAGCCGTGTTCGTGTAATCGGTGAAGACTGTCTCATGCATCGGCGCTCCGTTCATCGGCAAGAAAACAGCCGCGAAGTACGTGTCGGAAACACCCGCGAACGAATGCTGCCCGGAGGCCTGTATCGTCTCCTTGCCCGCGCCCTTTTCCTCCAGCTTGCCCTGCGTGAGACCCAGGAATCCGGACCCGTTGTTGTCGTAGTAGACCGCGTGCAGATTGCTCGACGCATTCGGCACGGTCAAGTCCCCGAAACCGCAGCGCCACTGCAAGCCCTGTGCGACAGGCCGTCCGTCCTCCGTCAGTTCGCTTGTCACCGTGGAAAGGTACGAATTCTTCTCAAACCGGAACGTCTTCTTCACGGCCACATGCCCGTCCGAGTACGTGAAGCTCACGCCCAAACCATCGGCATCCGGCTGCTGCGCGAAGTATGTCCAATTCAACCGCTGTTCGAGCGCTTTGTCGCTCGGAATATCCATGCTGAACGGCGCAATCCATCCTCCCGCCGTATTCACCAGGTCGAGCAGCTTGTTGTCATTGCCGCGATACTTTTTCAACTGCCACGTCGACACAGTAGCGCCGTGGTTGGTGAAAACGATGTGATAGAGATCGGTGTCAATCGGAACCGGCGGCAAAGCGTCTTGCGGGGTTCCGTGCCCTGCAGCCGCCACTGGCGGCTGGCTCGCCGCGGGTGGTGGAGCCGGCGCCGTGGACGACGTCTGGGCCGCCGGGTTTGAAGGCCCTTTCGGAGCTGCGGTCTTCTTTGCCGGCTGCTCCGGCTGCTGCGAGCCCAGGAAATACGGCCCGAGAAACATGATCGGGACCGTCAGGAGCAGCGCCAGCAATAGGCGCATCTCCATCGACATCTCTTTTTTAGGCGGTCCAATTTTACTGCCGTTATTTTGCGAATCTGCCATGAAAATTCCGTGGTTCTACCGAACCGGGTCGAATCCGCCTTCGTGAAATGGATGGCAGCGTAACAGGCGCCGCAAGCCCATCCAAATGCCGCGCGCGGAGCCGTGCCGTTCTATCGCTTCGCGCATATACTCCGAACACGTGGGATGAAAGCGGCAGGCGGATGGAAGTAACGGCGACACCCACCGTTTATATACGCGCAAAGTACCGGCTAAGATCCATTGCAGCGTTGAAATAGACGCTCCACTTCCCGGCGTATCTCCTGCTGGGAGGCTTCGAGCGTCTTGCGCCGCGGATTGATCACGATGGACCACTGTGGGTTTAGCCGTTCCAATTCCAGACGCACAGCTTCCCGTACGCGCCGGCGGATACGATTGCGTACCACGGCCTTTCCCACCGCGCGCGGCAGCGTGAAGCCAATATGCGCGCCGCTCCCCTCCTCGCCTCGCAAGCAAAACGCCGCGAACAGCGAGCAGTTAAAGCGGCTGCCTTCATCATAGACTTTACGAAAATCTTTGGACCGCAGAATACGGACACGTTTTGGAAAACCTGGGATGGACGGTTACCTTTCGTCGCTTACCGTCAGTTTTTTGCGTCCTGCCGCGCGCCGGCGCGCCAGCACAGCGCGCCCATTCTTGGTCTCCATACGGCTGCGAAAGCCATGCGTCTTCGCGCGCTTGCGGTTGTTCGGTTGAAAAGTGCGTTTCGGCATTTTAGTTCAAGTACTTAGTATAGAACAGCCGGCTGCCCGTTTGCTGTGGTTTTGGGCGCTCCTCGCGGCGCCTAACCATACCCCTCTGCAATTCGTACAATCTACGAGGAAACTCCGTATGCTCAGCGAACTTGTTCTCGTGACGCGCACCCTCCGCAAACAGCCCGGCTTCGCCCTCATCGCCGTGCTGACCCTCGCCCTCGGCATCGGAGCCACCTCTGGGGTCTTCAGCCTGATCCACGGCGTCCTGCTCAGCCCGCCACCTTATCGCGACCCTGGCCAACTCGTCCTCATCCAAGCAGTGCGCCCCAACGGCCGCGCCTTCGAAGCCCCCCGAAACTGGCCCGCCGCGCAGTGGATGGATTGGCGGCAGAACGCCAAATCTCTCGACGGCGTGGCCGCTTACGCCTGGTCCTTCAATTATCTGGTTCGCCCCGATGGCAGCCAATCGATCGAAGGAATGTACGTCACGAAAGAATATTTTCGCGTCATGGGCCTCGCACCGCTCGCTGGCCGGCTATTTGTTGATTCCGAAATCACCGGCGGCGCCAGCTCTGCAATTCTCCTTGGCTATGAATTCGCCCAGCGCACCTTCGGCGATCCTGCCGCCGCGCTCGGCAAAGAGCTCCGCATCAGCCGCAGCGACGCGCCGTATCGTGTTGTCGGCATCATGCCGCCGGGTATCCGCTTTCTCCCTTCTCCCACCAATTCGCAGGAGCCCAACTACAACGTCAACGCCATGGTCGATTACTGGCTTCCCGCCGTACCCTCGCCGAAATCGCTCAAAAGCGCCGATTGGGATGTCGTCGCCCGCATGAAGACCGGCGCCTTTCTTGCCACGGTCCAAAGCGATCTCAACGTCGCCGTCGCGCGCGAGGCCCAGTCCGAACCCGCATTTCAAAAGATCGCCGCCCGCGTCGAATCTCTCGGCGATGACATGAACCACGACGGCCGCCGCATCCTGTTCCCGCTCCTCGGAGCCGCCACACTCGTCCTGCTCATCGCGTGCGGCAACGCAGCCGCTCTCCTCCTGGTGCGCGGTCTGCAGCGTCAGGGTGAATACGCGATACGCGCCGCGCTCGGCATCAGCCGTTGGGCTCTGTTCCGCCAGGCATCCATGGAAAGCCTGGCGCTGTCGCTCAGCGGCGGCGCGCTCGGCATCGCCCTCGCCTTCGCAGTCGTGAAGGCATTCAAAACCGTTGGCGGCCACGCCATTCCGCGCCTCGACGCCGTCGCCGCAGGCTGGCCAATGCTCGCGTTTGGGCTCGGCGCCGCAATCTGCGCCGCCGTTCTCGCAGGCCTCTATCCCGCCTGGCGCGCCTCTCGTCTCGATCCGCTCGAAGCTCTCAAAAGCGCGGGGCCCAAGAGCAGCGCCAGCCGTGGCGAGCGCCGCCTTTTGCGCACCGTCACCATGGCTCAGACAGCGCTGACGCTCTCCCTCCTCGTCGGCGCCACGTTACTCATTCGCACCATGGTCAACATTTCGAACGTCCAGTCCGGCTACCGCGTCGATCGCATCCTCACCATGAGCGTCACCGAAATGCAGCGAGACCAGTGGCTCGACTTCCACCGCCGCGCCCTCGACCGCGTGTCCGCGCTCCCCGGCATAGAAAGCGCAGCCTTCGCCTGGGGCGTCCCCCTCACCGGCAACAGTTGGCCCGCCAGTATTGAAGTCGAAGGCCAGCCCGTCGCCACTCGCGACAGCGAGCGCATCGCCGTTCCACTGCGCGGCGTCACCCAGGACTACTTCAAAGTGATCGGCGTTCCCCTCGAAAGCGGCCGCCCATTCCGCGCCACCGACGCCGGCAAACGGCTCACGGTCGCCATCGTCAATCAGGCCTTTGCCGATCGCTACTTTCCCGGCGCGCCCATCCTGGGAAAGAAGATCTGGTTAGGCAACCGGAACAACGCAGCGATAGAAATCATTGGCGTGGCCGCCAATACACGCACTGGCGATCTGACCCAACCGCCCTCTCCCGAGGTCTATCTCTCCCTTTGGCAGGTCAATGCGTTCTCAAAACACCTCGTCGTACGCACCACGGCTGACCCCGCGTCCATTCGTACCGCCGTCGAGCGTGAACTGCGCTCCGTCGACCCGTCTATCTCCGTCGAAAACGCCAAAACCCTGGAGCAGATTCGCGATGAATCGCTCGCCTCGCGCGATTTCGCCATGCAGTTGCTGGTCGGTTTCTCTATCGTCGGCGGCGTGCTCACTCTGGTCGGCATCTATGGCGTACTTTCGCTCTCGGTCGCATCGCGCCGGCGGGAAATCGCCATTCGCGCAGCCGTTGGAGCCGCGCGCGGGGATATTCGCACGCTGATCTTCGGCGAAGGCTTCCGGCTCATCGCGGGAGGTCTCGCGGCGGGCGTCGTTTTGGCGCTGTTGATCTCGCGGGTCCTGCAGACCTTCCTCTACGGCGTTCAACCCACCGATCCACTCACGCTGATCGGCTCCGCACTTCTATTCGCAGCCGTCGCGCTCCTGGCTTGCTGGGCCCCCTCGCACCGGGCCGCCCGTGTCGACCCGGCTGAGGCGCTGCGCTACGAATAATTGCGCACGCGGCGGTCGCTCTCGAGACAGCACGCTAGCGGACGTACCGCGTCAGCCATTCCCGGCAAGCCGCTAAGTTCTCACCAGTGCTCGTGTCTGCCTTCTGCCGAACGCACTCGCGTATTTGATCGCCCAGAGCGCCGCGCTGCTCCCGATGCGCTTCCTCTTTTGCAAAACTCAACAACAAGCCGAGACTCGCGAGATCGTCGGAGACCGCCCGCTCATCAGACTCGTTCGCGAATTCGTCGCAGAGTAGCTCGGCCGCCGGCATCGGATCGGCCCATTGGTGAGTGCGAATGCCATATCCAACTAAGCCGAACCCAAACTCGCGCATCTCAGAATCTTCCAATGCTTCGCGCAAGATCGGTGCGACGGCTTCCCACGGCCGATGAAAGCCAAGCGCCGAACGCAATGCCAGGCGCTTCTCCATAGCGTTCGCCCCTGTGCGCACCAGACCAGCCCACTCCTGAAACTGCCGATCACGATCGCTCAGTCCGTCGATCCCCACCACTTTCTCGACCACCGCCGCAAGATCACGATCCCCGCTTCCGCTCGGCAGGACGCGCATCCCCTCTTTGGCCGCTGCATCGTTGAAAAATACAACCGCGCTGTCCCGGTCTTGCCATCGCAGAAGATCGGCTTCCCAGTATTCATGCTCATCCGGCCCGATCACCAAAAGTTGCTCGACACGCTTGAACCGTATCGGCAAACTTGGCTCACCCTTCAGAACACGGGACGTTGTCAAGACACCACTCACCTCCCACCGGAGCGGCGTTCCCGACGAAGCGTCCTGATCCAGCACTTGCTTTTTGAAATCGGACACCGGTCCCGCAACAATCGCTTTCGATTGCCGCACCAGCGACTCCGGACCGTTGCTGTACTGATCATCCGCGCGCTGCATAGCCCCTCCAATCCCACCCAACAGAGCGAGCATCGCCAAACTGTTTGTCCATCGCATGAGTCCTCATATCTCGGGAGCCGCTACCAGGGATTGGTTCGCGGGAGTGTTAGCAGCCGTGTTGTAACTCGGATCGGCAATGGTAGGCGCATTTCCACCTTTCCCGTTCGAGAACGACCCCGGCACCGTGGGCGTCGATTTTTTCGGTGTCGCTTGATTGCCCGGCGCTTTGGTGAGATCCATATTCACCGTAATCGCCATCGACCAATCGAAATTACCTTGGAAAGCAAATGAGCCAGCCATATCATGTAGCGACCACTCCACGTTTTGCACAACAAGCCACACCGTGAACGTCATCTCT
>DATAUH010000032.1:0-24577 GCA_036268375.1 Bryobacteraceae bacterium
ACTGCGCGAGCAGAATGGTGAGCCATCCGGCGACGCTGGCAATGACTTCCTGGACGGCGAACGCGACACCCGCGCCAATAGCGCCGAACGCGAGCGTGAACTGGCCTGGATTCTTGAAGAGGATTGCGGCCGTCCAGAGCAGCGCCACGATTACGCCGGCGGTAATGAAGAATCGGTTGACGCGCTCGCGGTTTTCCTCGTCCGGCACTCGCCGCTTCCCGAGTTGCCGAAAGCCGCCGACAACAATGGCAAGGATCACGATTCCAACCGCCATCACCCAAGCTCTGCCGGGCGTGAGCGCGTTGAACCACTGAGCCAGGACGGGCATACCTTCATCCTCTCCCGTAGTTGCAACTCGCGACAACGGCGTTCTGTACGGATATAAACCTGCCGGTTCTTCGCTTGCGCAAAGAATCCCGCTGGTCCCAAAGACGGCGTCTACAACACGACGCTCGGAGCTGCGGTCACGACGTTTGCGCCTCTCCATCGGAACCATTCCGGCCTGAGCGTCATAGGCCCGAATCGCGACCACTAATCGACGCGGTCTGTGGGCTTGGCGCAAATCATGAACACTAAGAATCCGCGGCGACCCCTCATTGTGGATCTGACGGTAGCGAAATAGCAGCCGCTATAGTTACGTGAACTTAACCGATCGCGTTTGAATCAGATCCGCAGACACTTGTCTTAATCGGAACAGTTCAGTCTCATCTCAGGACCGCGGCAAACGACGGCGTCCGAGTTGGCTCTCGATCAGGACTTTCCTCAAGCCTCTTCGCGATCGGTTTTGGTATCGCCGGAGCGTCGCCTTAGCAGCGGCGCAATCCCCCGATGTTCATGGGTGTTCTTTTCCGCTATTGAAGCGTCGCTCTGCCAAATCCGACAACACCGGCAGCCCGAAATACGGTGGATGTCGCTCGGCTCATCAGGTCCAAACGGTGGAGGATTCCATGGCCATCCGACGGTCCGGCACCCTGCACGAATCTTTCTCTTGGCTCAACCATCCCAAGCGGCACATCACAGTAACACAGTGACTGAGGCGGGCCATTAGTTCAGCCCGTCCGGCAGCCGGAAACCCTTAACTTTCGTCTGGATGGACCAGACCTGCTTCTCGCCTACAACATACATCACATCCCCGTTCTTTCCACCGAAGGTGACGCTCACCGGGAATTGGGGGAAAGTCACGGTTCCCACGTACGTTCCGGTCTTATCCCAGATCTGCACACCCATCAGAGTCGCCTCATAGATGCGGCCATCGGTGTCCACGGCGGATCCGTCCGCGCGCGAGTCAAAGCGGTTGACGGCGTCTGGGGCGCTCAGCACCGACGCCTGCAGGTTATATCTAGCGAACTTGCGCTTGTTGGTAAGCGAGCCGTCCGGCTGGATATCGTACGCGTAGAGGAAGTCTTCACCTGGCGACAGATAGGTGTTATTCACGTAGAAGGTCTTGCCGTCGGGAGAGATCTCCACACCGTTGGGCATGGCGTATTCGCCGGGTCCGATTACCACCTTGGCCGATCCATCCGGCGCGACGTAGTACACCTGCTTGCCCGGTTGCGTTTTGGCGTCTCCTGTGAATTGCGGGTCGCTTACATAAAATCCGCCCTTGGCGTCCATCACCAGATCGTTGGGACCGTCGATCCGTTTCCCGTTCACCTTATCGAGCACCACCTTCAGAATCTTCCCGGTGTTCGGGTCGAGTTCCACCACCTTGTGCCCGAACATGTCGCACACAAGCAGGTTGCCGTCCTTGGTAGCGATTGTGCCGTTCGTCTGCGCTCCATGTGAGAGCACTTTCGACTTGCCGTCGGGGTCCATCGCAATCAGGCGTCCTTTAGACGGGTTGGCGGTCCAATCGTTCTTATCCGGATCTTTGAACCACATGTCTGAAAAGTACAACTTGCCCTTGAGCCAAGTTGCGCCCTCTGTGAAGGTGAAGCCGTCGGCCACCTTGGTAGGTTTGGCATCGGGCGGAATCACCTCCTCGTACATGGCTTGCTGCTTCTTCGCAAAATCCGCGTAATCGGGCCGCACCGGCCAGAACACGTCCAGTACATCGGCGCCCAAATCCCCCATGGTCGCGCCGTGCACCAATCCGCTCGGCATATAGACCATGCTGTAGTCTTTCTCCGACATCTCTTGCGGCGAGTCGATCAGCGTTTGCATCAGCGAACCGCGCAGCGTGGTCATAAACTGATCTTCGGGATGAACATGCATCGGGAAAGGAGTCTTTGGATCCATCCGCAGAAAACTCAGCATCACGTTTTTTCCCCAGACCAGCCGCGAGTTGGCCGCGGAACGCTTGTAAGGGAGAGACGGATCGGGGGTGGTAACAGGCGAGAGTTGAATGTCGGTCAATGCGTAAACATGGCCGGCCTGCACATTTGGCGTCGCGCCCTGGTCGGGGAACGAAACCTTGGCGTCTTGCGGCAGCGTTACACCCGCCAATTTCAGAAGGTCGACGCGGACCGGTGAATAGACCTCAAGAACCTTAGCACCGTCCGGCCCGGCCTTCAAAGAGCGAGTCATGCCGGGTGTCATATACAGGACGGAATCCTTCGGCAACTCCAGAGTCTTGCCATCCAGTGTACAGGTGGCCGAACCGTCTGTAACCGCCGTAAACAACTCCTCACCGAGTTTTTGCTCCGGATAGGCCGCGCCCTTTTCCATGTCCAACATCTCATTCATCGTGCCCTTACCCCACACGATGTGGGCCGTCACCCCTGGCGCAATATTGATCGCCGGCAACGAACTCCGGCCGAACACCTTTCCGGCTTCGACTTTAACAGGCACATCCGTCTGCGGTATCGTACGCTCCCGCAGCTTTATGCCCTTTTCCTTTACGACTTGGTCGTTCTTCGCCCGCCATGGTTCGTTGCCGCCATTGTTTGCGCACGCAGCAAGCGTCATCAGCCCTACAGCCAGCAGAACCAATCGTGATTCAGTCATGAAGTCCCGGCAATTCTTGATCATTATTCTCTTTTATCCTTCTGCTCTGCGATACTTAGCGGCTCATTTTACAGCGGCGACGTTTCTACTTCACAAAATATAAATATTGGACCGGCTTGCCGGACGTATTGATATTCGCATGTGCGGTTATCCCGGTTGAGGGGACGCGATAAGCAGTGCCGGCGGGAAGTTTCCTCAATGCTTTTCCGAAAAGCATGTCGCTGTCACCATCGGTCGCGATCCAGATCTCTTCAACACCCTGGCTATCGCTATATGGCCGGGCCATTGTCATGCCACTCATTTCAACCCGGGTTACTGCGCCATATTGACTCAAACCGTCATCCTTTGTAATCAGTGGCCGTTCGCTGTCCACCCAGGCTTTCGTAACCGGAGCTCTTCCACGGTTGTCGACTACTTGAAGCTCCGTTTTAGGCGTAAACCCAGCAGGAATCTTCTCACTGACGACATAGAATGTCATGTATTTATCGCCGGCTGCTGTAAGCCGGAAATCGAGCCCAGGAGTTAGGATGAATGCCATATCCCTTACCAGATCAACTTTCTTGGACCCGGAAGTAATCACTCCGGTTCCGGAGTTCACAACAAATGTCTCCTGGATTCCCTTCAACTCTCCGTCATTATTATGTGCTGTTGATCGCGGTTCCAGCATCGCATAGCTGACAGCTTCCGCATTCACCAGAACGGCGCCCTTTCGCGCGGGATGAAGGCTGTCGGTTCCCTGAAGTGCGGTGAGCATATCCCGGAAATAGAGATTACCATGCACGATTCTCGGGAAGGCATCCCGCCAGTTGCCCATGAACATGTCGATATCTTGTTCGGTCCCCCGGTTAACCGGACTGTTATCGAGCCTCGCGTAATCCTGTGAAGGTTGCCCGCCCCGTCCTGCTGGACCAGCCTGTCCGCCTCTGCCGCTTCGCCCGGCTTGCCCACCTCGTCCGCCCTGCCCCGCTGGTCCCAGATAAATCATCTCCACGGGCTCTTCCCCCATATTCAGGTTGCTGTGCGCCGTAATTCCCGTGGGCGGAATTTTATAGGCCTGGCCAGGGGTCATGCGGCGGATATTCTTCCCCAGCGAGAGCACCGTTTCGCCTTTCACCATAATCCAGCACTCTTCGCCGGGATGACTGTGAGGTTGTGGCATTGTATGCGGAGCGATGGTACACAGATTCATTCCGCTGGGGCCGCCGTC
Organism: Bryobacteraceae bacterium; assembly: GCA_036268375.1. Taxonomy (GTDB): domain Bacteria; phylum Acidobacteriota; class Terriglobia; order Bryobacterales; family Bryobacteraceae; genus PALSA-243. The sequence continues at coordinate 4,154 of DATAUH010000032.1, forward strand.
ACAGATATGTACCCAGTGCGCGCCTACCCTTCTGTCATTGTCAAAACGGTTTACGACCGCGATGTTTTCGTCAGGTGTCGAGTTATCGGGAATCGACTCCGTTCTGACGTACATGCCCAGTGGTTCTTTCCCTGTACTCGTTAGTTTGAAATCGAAGCCAGGCGTGAGCGTAAATCCCGTGCCGTCCTGAACATCATAGGACTTGGAATTAACCGTAATTTGCCCGGTTCCCGCGGTGGCCAGGAATACCTGCCGCTCCCCTTTTGCGGCTCTTCCGCTTGCGGTTACGCCCGGGTCAAGCGTGGCATAGCTAATCGCCGTTATAGCGGTGAGAACAGCGCCTTTTCGTGCGGGATGAATCGGATCCGGAGCATCCAGCCTGGTCAGAATATCGTGGAAGACAAGCTTGCCATACATAGGGCGGGGCTTGGCATTTCTCCAGTCATTGATAAATAGGTCGACATTTGGATCGACGGCCGGGTCAACCGGCGTCGGATCAAGCGCATCTTCCCGAGCTGTTACTAGTTGGACGGTAGATTGTTGTTGTGCGTGACCAGCGATAGCCGCCCAGCAAATTGCAATCAGCGAAAACACGATCGGTCTCATGGCGTCCTCATAGTTAACGTCCGGTTCCCGGCAGCGAGTAGAAGTCATATGTCAGCCGCCAGGATGTTTCCTTACCAGGATCGGCTTTCACCTCGACATAAGCCTCCGGGCACACTGTGGTCCGCGTGGACCAGAAATTGATTCGCCATAGCGGACGGTCGCCGGTAATCCTTACGCCTGCGCCAGTCTTGTGATTCTCGACGCGAATGTCAAAGTCCTTCGGATCCGTTAGGCTGAACCCTTCAAGGACTGAACTCGCGCCGGTTAGGGATCCGTCCGTAGCCCCGGCGCCCCCAGCACCCCCGCCAGACCCACGGGACGCGCCGCCACCCGGATTCGCGGGAGCGTTGGCATTAGCATTCGGCTGGAGCTCCTGCAGATAGACGAGTTGCTCGCCCTTCACCTCCGCCGCAGGTGTCATAGAGCGCGCCGCCTTGACCTCAAACGGGAACGTCACCGTAATATCAGGACCCGTCGGTTGCGAATCCAGCATGAAGAACCCATGGTTATAAACATTGGTGACGATCGCCTTCGTACCTGTGTTCCTGAGAGTATGGTCGATCGTCAGTTGCTGTTTTCCCGCTGTTAGCCGGACAGTCTTTGTATAGATATAGCCATAGCCAGACTTCGGATCGGTGACCTCGTGCCGGTACTCCACAAAATCGGAGCCTGTACGCACCGCCCACTTACCGGTATCCAGGAGATCGTAACTCGTGCTGAACCGGTACGGCTGGTCGTCGATCTTTTTCAGCACGCCGATACCAATCTTGACGAACGTCTCACCGGGCTTCGCTTCCGTGTAGTTCAGCGGAGCATAGTCCTCTACTGGTCCGGTGATCGAATCATGCTTAAGAGGGTCATAGCGGGGGAACCACTGCCCGAAGTAGGAATGCCCGCCGGATTCCAGGCTCCAAACAGATCCCGACCAGTCGAAACGGGCGCCCCGGTAATAGCCGTCCTTGACGTCGGGCAGCCATAGCTTGGCCTTCACCACGCCGTTAGTGATAGAAGCGGAAGGAGGCTCCGCGGCCATCACCGCGAATCCAAGACCCAATACGCCCACGCTCAGTAGAAGGGCCGGTTTAATCGCCTTGTTGATCAACGAACTCCTCCTCCCTGCATGCGATGCATGCCCTTTCTCGAACCTTGGAGCCTGTGACGACTCAGGGCTATTGCGGCAGAGCATATGCGACCAACATGGACCCCTTGACTGTCGAGTTCCGTGCGCGTCCGCTGCTCGTAGCGAACGCCACATACTGCCGGCCGTTCACCATGTATGTCGCAGGACTTGCTATGCCGGGAAATGGCAGCTTCGTCTCCGAGACGACTTTGCCGGTTTTCGTGTCATAGACTTTAAACTTGCTATCGGCGACCGAAGACGCGATCATCATAATTCCGCTTGCGGTAACCACCCCTGCGCCATAGTTCTCGCTCCCATAGTCCTTCAGGCCTTTCGCTGCCAACTCCGGATATTCACCGAATGGGACGTTCCAGAGAAACTTTCCAGTGTTCAGATCCAGGGCGGTCAATGTGCCCCATGGAGGGGCCGTCGCCGGGTAGCCATCCTGATCCACGAACCTGCGATAACCCTGGGTGCTATAGCGCGAGTGCGGCTCCTTCTCCGGCGGGTCACCGGCGTCAACCGTTCTGCGGTCCATGACCGACGTGTACCAGGCGATCCTTATGGAATTGAAGAACGCGACATGGTTGACTGGATCTGTCATCAGACCGCCCCATTCCACACCACCCGCGAAACCGGGCGCGACGATCGTCTCCTTTCCGAAGGCTGGCGGAGTGAACTGCGGGCCGGACAACATCCTCTTAAAGTGCTCCAACACAAAAGCGTGCGCTTCCGGCGAGCGAGTGGTCAGATCGTTTTCAGTGATGGCAGTCGACCACGAAAGAGACGGCGTCACCCGTGGAATTGGCTGTGTCGGAGAGGCGGCGTCGCCGGGCGCCGTCGCGGGCGGAACAGGCTTTTCGTCAATGGGAAACATGGGCTCGCCCGTCTCGCGGTTAAAGATGTAAACGTAACCCGTTTTAGGAGTAGCTATCACCACATCCACGGCTTTGCCGTTTCGAACCATTGTCGACATGGTCGGCGGGCAGGAGAAGTCGGCATCCCACAGATCGTGATGCACCACCTGGAAATGCCAGATCTTTTTGCCCGTGGTGGCATTGATCGCGATGATGCTGTTGGCGTAAAGATTGTTCCCGAGGCGATCGCCTCCATAGAAATCGTCGGCGCCGGAGCCAGTCGTGGCAAAGAGAATGCCGCGCTTTTCATCGAATGAAACACCACCCCAGGCATTCGCGCCGCCCGCTTTTAGATATGCATCTTTGGGCCAGGTATCGTAGCCCTCCTCACCGGGATACGGAATCGTATGGAAGGTCCAGAGCAGTTTGCCGCTGCGAACGTCCCAGCCGCGGAGATCACCCGGAGAGGCCGGCGTCGTTTCGCCTACGCCGCCGTGAGTAACCAGAATATCCTTGTAGAGCCCCGCCGGACTTGCCATACCTACCCGATTTTGCGAAGCCGGTCCCCGCAGATGATCGTTCAAATCCACGGCGCCTTCGTTACCGAAGCCTGGTATAGGTCTCCCAGTGTCGGCATTCAGCGCGGTCATCACATTGCCCTTCGCGATAATCAGGCGCCGCTCTTTGCCGTCCGTCCAGAAGGTTTCGCCGCGCGGGTTGCGTCCCGCGACCGGCTTTGGCGTGTACTCCCATTTGACTTTGCCGGTGGCCGCATCCAACGCATAGAAGGTTTGCACGGCCGCGCCGTACATAATACCGTTGACGACGATCGGTTGATTCTCGATCGACGCCGCTCCTCCAAGATCGTAGCGCCAGACTTCCTTAAGTTGACTGGCGTTCTTGGCGTTGACCTGGGTGAGGGTCGAATAGCGCATCGCCCCCGGATCGCCGCCGTAGTAAGGATAATCAACATCCTTTGGCGATGCGGCGTAGACAATAATCCACCCAGCCACAAGCAGACTGGTAGCGCCGAATACGATTCTACGGCCGGAGCGAATGATGCGCATTGATTCTTTCCTCTCGAACGCTAAACTGCGCAATACCTACAGATCGGCTGATCCAAAAAGGTCTCGAACGGGTAGCGGCCGAATAAGCCCGCCCAAAGACTAAGCCGAGCTCCTTGTCGCAGGCCTGGCAAACGAAAAAGGCCGCTTGCGCGGTTCAAGGCGAGACCCGTGCCGCCAAAAGCGCCCACTCATAAACGTTGGGCTGAATGCGTTACAACCGGCTATTTCTTCGTATAGACCTCTTTGTAGGTCTTCTCTACTGCGGGTATGGTGCGGGTTGTGGCGATGGTCAGCGTATTTCCGTCGGGCGAGAGAGACCACACCTCCTTGATATGAGCAGTGACGTTCCCAGGCATCCCACCGTACGGCTCCGTGCTCGAAACGACTAACATATCTCCCTGCCAAGATGCGGTGACGGCGGCTTTCTGTACCCCGGTTTCCATAGCCGTGGAGTGGGGCTTACCATCGAGCATGTACTTGCGCATCCCGCCCTGAGGCTCGGTTACCTGCAAGCTGTTGCTTTCCTGAGAGACGACCATGGGCATTGGCCCACCGCCTCGTCCTCCCTGCCCGCCTCGCCCGCCGCCTCCGCCGCCTCGCGCTTGTGGAGTTTCCCTGAGCATAAGCGGATTAGGCACAGGATCGCTCTTGGAATTATCCTTGACCCACGAGCCGCTAAAGTTAGGGGCGGCTGCCAGAATGGGTAAGCCGAAGTACGCCATGCCGACGACCATCAAGATATGTCTTTTCATATGAGTTGTTCTCCTGGCGCACCGATTAAGCAGCGGGTTGTGTGCCGTGTATCTTTACTCCGACCTTGCCGGCAATCGACCGAATATTCCTCTGCGCCTGCTGGTACTCTTCCTCGGCATTCAAAAATTCGACGAGAATGTTCACGTGATCTTTTTTTAATCTACTGATGTGAGTCAGGAAGACTTCGTAATCCATGCAACCGGTGGCCTGCAACACCCAATTGAGACCAGCCTGCATTCCATTCCACACGATATCTTTGGCGTGAATGTAAGCGATCTGATCCCCGAGCAACTCGAAGGTCGTGTTTAGCAGTTCCGTCATGCGGAACACATTGCTAGTATCGACCATGTTAGTGATATCCAGGCCGGAGGAGATGCGCGGATCGCCAACATCCTCTCTCAAGCGTTTCTGCGCCCAGGGATTGTTGATGGCTTCCGAATTGACCGGCTCAATCGCGATCTTGACTTTGCCGCCTGCCGTATCCTTGCAGATTCGTTTCAGTGCATTTACCGATCTTGTCCAGGCTTCCTTGCTCCAGTTCAAGGGATGCGGCGTGTTGCGGTTGGGATACATGCTGCCTGTATGAGTAAGAATCAACTCACAGCCCATCTGTTCGCCGGAATTGACGGCATCGATGATATGTCTCTGCCACCGGTCCGCGTCCGGATCGGGTGCGATGATATTGCCGGCGCAATGAATTCCGTAGAAGATCACATCATTGGCCTTCAACGCCGTTTTAATCTCGCTGGCTTGGGAGTCGGATACCTTATTGGCCAGCCATTGGGCGGATCCAGCCTCGCAGGCGGTCCAGCCGCCGGCCCGCATGGATTTGAAGAGCTTGTCATAATCCGTCCCCTCAGCACTGACCATTTGAGGGTGGCTCAGTCTGAGGAGCGCATTGCCAGGAGTAAGATCTCTTTTCACGTTCTCCGGCGGACTCCACTGATATAGGAAATCCTGGCCCCATACATCGGGCAAACCTACCCTCTGAACCATCTTGGCCGCTTGCGCGGAAGCCGTCTGGGGCACTGCGCTGGCAGCGAGACCGGTCAGAGCTCCAGTAAAAACGTTGCGTCGGGAGATATTCTTAGCCATCGTCTAACCTTTCGTTCGTGAGTGTTACTTCATGCGGTTACGTGGAACTCGTCCTCTTGCGCCATGCGCTGTCGACTCTGAAGCAGGCATCAAAACCCGCTCGGATGTATCCAGAAACTTTCCTGCCAGGTTTGCCCGGGAGCGATAGACTGCAAATCCTTGTATAAGCCCTTATGTGCCAGATTGATTGCATCGGTGATTCCGGCCATAGGCTCGATGGCGATGAAGTTGCGATCTTGAGGACCTCGGCCACCACGGCCGCCTGTGGCGCCCGTCGCGCCAGTTCCGCCGGGGGCCGCTGCTGCGCGGCCGGCTGCCTGAGCTGTTCCAGTGGCGCCTGACCCGCCTGCTGCCCCACCTCGTGGGGCGGCGCCTCCGCGGCCTCCCTGTCCACCCGCACCCGGCGAAAAGAGTACGACATTGTGATAATTCGGGCCGAGCGCGATCTCGATTTTCTGCGACTTTCCCTGTACAGAGACTGTCGCGCGGCCGGACGAGTCGCGACTTAGATCGCCGAAAACGTTATCCAAGCTGTAATCTTTCAGCGGAACTGCATCGGGATGCGGGAAGAACTTATCGATCGGCTCTGTCTCGCCTGTCGGGATTTTGCCCGGGCCGAGTAGCCAGTGGTTGCGAGCGCCCACGTTCAACGTCCATTCTTCGCGGGGCGAATCTGTCAGATGATAGTAAGGGTGGAAGCCGATGGAGAGAGGCATCGGTTCGTCGCTGAGGTTCTGCACTTTGGTTAGGACTTGAAGAACTCCATCCTTTAAACGGTGCGTCATCTCGATGGTATGGGCGAAGGGGAACTGCGCCATATAGTCGGGGTAACGGTAAAACTCAAGTTTGCTTGTCACCCATGCGGAGTCGCGGTCCGCTTTTACCTCGATTACCTGCCAGTGATTGGAGGCGCTCAGGAATCCATGGATCGGATTGGCGCCGCGGACGTTGCCCAGTTCCATGTTGAAGGTGTACTTTTTGCCGTTGGCGTAAAACGCGTCTTCGTCCAACCGGTTGGCCCACGGCCCCAGGAACGGTATTCCGCTGAGCGACGGACGGCTCTTGAATTCGTCCAGAGAAGCATAGGGGAAGTAGAGTACGTTGGTTCCCCTGACTTTCATCTCGAAGGTTTCGTTGCCGACAGAGGTAACGAGCGAGACTACGGTCTGACTCTTGGCGTCCTCCAGCCGCACTACATCTCCGCTTTGTTGAGCGGTGTATTGTGCGAGCGCGGGGAGCGCCCAGCAGAGAACGGGGGCAATCTTAACGAGTCTCATAATCTATGTATGCAGGCTTCGGGCAACCATGACTGTTAGACGGGCGCGCCTCAATCCGGGTATTTATCTCCCTTTCTCACGATTCGGATTTCATGATCGGTGAACTGATAGTGCAGACCTGGGATTTCGACCTTCGGCATATGACAAGCAATGCAGTTGGTAGTGGCGATGGGACACTTTTTCGCGGCAACAGGCGCTTTTGGTGAGGCGCTAGATGCCGGATAATGGCATGCGCGGCAGCGCGATTCGTAAGAGGCCTGATCGTTCGATAAGTTCCCGTGCGGATTGTGGCACGCGGTACACGAGATCCGAGAGTCCGCTGAGTCGTAACACCGGCTATTAGTCAAGCGGTAAAACTGCATGCGAACATTGAGAACACCCCTCGGTCCTTTGGCGGCGACATCGGCCCAGCTCGGATGGCACTTCGCGCAGACCACGGCTAAGTCCTCCGGCGAAACCCCGCCGAGATGCTGCATTCTGGCAGCCTGCACATTAGTTCCCGTCTTCATGGCGGCAGCGTGCTGCAAGGCTTTCGAGTGGCACTGCCAGCACTGAACGCCTGGGGTCCAGGTTTCGGGATGCGCGGCGCCTTTCCACACGGCATCGGTGGCGTGGCATCCGAAGCACTGTGCGGCTTGGGAAGAATCCAGCTTTCTGCCGAAAGCCTCCTCGAGCGTATTACGCGGCAACTCGGCGTGACCCGGAGTCAGGTCAAGAGCTTTCGTCGACGGATAGTAGCTAACGGCGCCCTCATACAAGATCCCGGCCCTCTCGACAAGCCACGTCTGTCCCACGACGCCTTTACCGATAGCCCAGCCGATAACACCGGAAAGCGTATTTGCTCCGTCGGTGACGGAATACGCCGAGCTGCCACTCTCCTGTTTCACCGAATACGTGAACCTTCCGATGTGAAACGTGAGCGGGGAATTATTCTTCAGAAAAGGACTGTCCGCCGGTCTCTGCGCGGCGCGCGTCATGGGTGAATCGCCGAACGTCGCAACCTCGCGCGGATGGCACGTCCCGCATTGCGCGCCACCAACGGCCCCGCGAGTAGCCGCCTGCGCGGCGAAAACCAGCAGCGGCATGATCATTTTCCCGACGCACCCCGTTTGGTCGAATCCGACGGGTTCACTCCCGGTTCCGCGGCCTGGGACGCGGCGTTCAGTTTGCGTACAAGGTTCCGTTCACGGTCGCCGTCCTCTTTTCTTTGCAGCCGGTAATACACGGTTGCGAGGTTAACGTGCGCGGCAGTGAAATCGGGCGATTCCTTGATGATGGCTTCCAGAGCAACGCGGGCCTTTTCCACCTGACCTTCGGCCAGGTCGAGAGAGGCTAACTGATATCGGACGCCAGGGTCGCCCGGACGAAGGTTCAGACTGCGTACGAACAGTTTTCGCGCCTCGGCGTTCTTCTGTTCCTTGGCCGCCAGTACGCCAAGTTCAAACGTCGCCAGGAAGTTATTCGGATCGAGAGCCAGTTCGGCGTGAAACTCCGCGGTTGCCTTTTCCACGTCGCTGACCCTCGCAAGCGCGAGCCCCAGATAGGCGTGCGCCTCGGGCAGCTTCGGATTCAGGGTTACGGCCTTTTCGAAATCTTCCCGCGCGCCAAGATAGTCGCGCACATCCAGCTTCGCAGTGCCCATTAAAAGCCGCGCCTCCGCCGAGTCGCCGCGGCGCAAAATATGGTCGATGAGTTTACTGCCTCTGTCGATCTGGTTGTCTCGAAGCAGCGCTGTCCCGAAGAGATAGTCGAATGTATCATCCTCTGCACGCATCGTTTCGAGTGGTTCCAGAATGCCAATGGCGCCTTTGTAATCTCCCAGACGAATGTCGCAGTCTGCCATTAGAAATATGATCTGTTGATTCCCGGGCATCAAGCCCAGAACCGCCTGCAACTTTTCTCTAGCCTGCGGAATCTGACCGGTTTTGTAATAGGCAATGCCGAGATTGGCCATCGCCTGCGGATTCGCAGGTTCAACCGCCAAGGACTTAGTGTATTCGGCGATCGCTTCTGAATACTTTCCTTCGTGCGCCAGCGCCGCACCGAGATTAGAAAGGACGTTCGACGAAGAGGGGTGAGTTTTCAGATACTCCCGGTAAAGGGGAATCGCCTTGACGGAATTCCCGGCCTGCTGGAATGCGATTGCCTGCTTGAGCGTGGCTTCGGGATCGGCCGGGGTTTGCGCAAAGGCGGGATAGAACGTGAGAGTTAAGATACCCAGGGGAAGGATTGGCCGGCGCCGCATCGTGTTTGGCGAGAGGAAAGGCATAACCCGTGTAAAAACCGAGGCAGGACGCGATCAACTTGCGTCCCGCCCGTTTCAAGCGGCGACCCAATGCGGCCGCCGCCAACAATTAACCATCATCTCTCCTTAGAAGTAGAACTTCACCGCAAACTGAACAATTCGGTGATCGGTCTTAGTAGTCGCGGTTCCGAACAACGCGTTGGTCTGTTGCCCGGCGAGGTTGAACGCCAAGCTCAGGTTGTTGTCGAGTCCGAACGTCGGGTTGGGATGATTCAAGAAGTTGAAGCCCTCGGCACGGAACTGGAGAGTACGCTTCTCGCCCATTTGGAAGCTCTTGAACAGCGACATATCCGTGTTGAAATAACCTGGCCCAAAAGCTTCCGGCTCGATGATCGAACCGTCGTGACCGGGCGTCGGTAGCGCGTAACAGCTCGGATTCAGGTACTGATGAGGGCCCAGATTACTCCGGGGATCGCATGTCAGCACCGGGAAAGCACCCATATTGGGAGTTCCCGTGATGCCTATCCCAGCTCCGCTTACGTATCCGGCCGGCAGCGTCAAACCGAGAGCGCCGCCCGCTTGCAAATACGCTCCGGTCTGGTACTGAACAATTCCCGAAATGCTCCAGCCATTGACCGCGCCCGCCGCGAGCTTGTTCCGGAACGGGGAGCCAAGTTTCAGCACGTAGTTTAAATTGAAGCTGCTGCGCCTATCGAAGGCCAGCGGACCATAGTCATTTGCCGGATTAAACGGATCAGCCTGATTTACGATTCCAAGAACTTTGGAGAACGTGTAATTGCCGCCGATTGAGTATCGAGCGCCCTGGCGCCTCCATGTAACCTGAAGCGCATTGTAGTCCGAAGGCGCGTCAAATTCGTTGATCGTAATATCCGTGTAGTTCGGATACGGGCGGAATAACTGGTTATTCGCCGTGGGCGTCGCCAACATGGCGCCGAACGGCACGATGTTGACATTGTGGAAGCCCGATTCCGCAAGGTGCCGCGCCTTCGTACCCACATAGGCCATCTCGAGGGTCGTACTCCAGGGCAACTGTTGCGCAATCGTGAAATCGTACGTCCACGTCATCGAAAGTTGGGACGAATTCTGGTCGGCGATACCTCCCACTGACGAATTCTGTCCGGTAAAGCCGGGCACCGCAAGATTCGGAATTGCAGCCAGCGTGGTTCCATTCGAATTCGGCAGATTGTAGGCATAAGAACCCGTGGGGGGACCGCTGCCCGAGCCGCCCGTGGGACCGCGATAACGATATTCGCCGATTCCGCCGCGAAGAATGGTCTTTCCATTGCCGAACAAGTCGAACGCTTCGCCAAAGCGCGGCGCAAAGAATGCAGCACGCGTCGGATAGCCTTCATTCGGGATCGCAGAATCACGGGCCATCCACTCGATGCCGGGCAGCACCGCCGTGGGGTTATTCGTCCAGTGAGAGGGAACCCATACGGCGTGCCCGAGGTGCTCCAGATCTTTTGCCTGCGGATCGTGTTGGATACGGACGCCGAAGTCCAGATTCAGACGCCGGGTGACTTTCCAACTGTCCTGCACATACCCTTCGAAAATCGTCGATTCGGCTTTAATTACGGCGTTGGCGTTCTGCTGGGTGTAAGCCGAAACATTACCGAGGAACAGGTCCGCGAAGGCGTTCCCGGTACCGGTAGGATTATTAACGGCGGTGGTGATTGTCCCGTTAGCGGCGCTATTACTCGGCTGATAATTCCCGTAGTATTCGCCCCAGAAGCCGATTCTGATCGTGTGTGTCCGCCAAGATTTGATTACGTTGTCGCCAATGCTGGAAAGCGGCTTATTGGCGAAATAGGGGTAGGCCACGTCGAACCCGCCTGCGCTCTGCAGCAGCGCAACGCCACCGATATTGACATTCGGGAGGTACGGATCGTTGTTGTGGAAGGCGCCCGGGAAGTTAAAGCCGTAGGTGGCCATCTTCGCGGCCGCAGGGTCGGTGTAGCTGTTCGGGAAACCTACATAGGTGTAACTGACCACGAACTCGTTCGTGAGACTCGGATCGAATACGTGCGTTAGATTGACCGCGACAGACTCTGAGTGGTTGTTGCCGACGATCGGCGATGGATAAGGAACCTGATCGGAAGCCTGAGCCCACAGGTTGATGGGGAAGTGTTGCGCCTCCTGCTGGTGGTAGTAACGAACAAACAGTTTGGTGTTGTCGCTGAAGGAATAGTCGATGCGATGGACCATCTGCCAGCCGTTCTGCTGGAAGGGAACCTGCTCGACAAAGTTGTAACCGCCGGTGACAAACGGATTCGCGTTCGGCGCAGGGAAAAGGCTCGCCAGAGCAGTGCCAGTCGGACTGAAGCTCGAGACCGGAATTTGCCCGTTCGGGTAGAGCGTTGGGTTGGGCGGCTTGATACCGCCGCCGACGCCTGCCGCAGGATTCAGGGCGTTAATCGCAGCCTGGGAGAAGTCGCCAGCCTTCATCGCCGCGGTCGGAACTACGGCCAGAACCGGATTGGCATTCAGCGCCTGATAGAAGTATTCGAATCCGCTGAAGAAGAACATTTTGTCCCGCTTCATGAACCTGGTGTGTGGGATCAGGACCGGGCCGCCGACGTTGACGCCAGGAAAGTAGTAAACGTTCTGCGGTCGGGGGGCAGCCTCCGCGCCAGCCAGGTTGAGGCCTTTAGCGTTGCTGGAGGAATCGTTCGCATTCAAGACGTAGTTGCGAGCCGACAGATAACCTTCGCCGTGGAACGTGTTGCCGCCGGCTTTAGTCGTCGTGTTGATAACCACCGGGCCATAGGAGTTTTCGGCCGAGAACGCAGCCTGCAGAACTTTCACTTCCTGAACCATCTCAGCGTTCGGATTCACCGGCGTCGCGCAATTGCATCCCGGATCGGAGACGTGCGCGCCATCGGAAGTGATTTCCATCGACGCTGTCGGCGTGCCGTTCGCGGAGAAGTTGCCGAGCGCACTCTGCTTTCCAGCATTGCCGTTGCCGTTGATTCCGATGACTTCGCCCGAGTAGCCGGGGGCATTGGTAACCCCGTTACCGGTTTGAGCCATTCCTGGAAGGATCTTAAGAAACTCCGCAGCGCTGCGGCCGACAACCGCGACGTTCTGCAGAACCTGCGTATCGAGAACCTGTGCCTTTTCTCCGGAAGAAACCTCGACCTGCTCAGCGCTCGCGGTAACGGAAACCGTTTCCGAAACAGCGCCGATCGCCATCGCGACGTCGATCTTGCGTTCGTCCGCGCTGTTGAGAGCGAAGTCTTTGACTTCAGCTCTCGAGAATCCTTTGGCTTCCACACTCAGCGTATATGTTCCAGCGGGAATCGCCGGCACAGAATAATAGCCCGACGAGTTAGTGGTTGTTTTGCGGACGTTCCCTGACTGGGTATTGGTTAGTGTGACGTTAGCATCGGGCACTGATGCGCCGGTGCTGTCTACTACCGTGCCCGTCAAAGTCGCGGTGACGGTCTGGCCTAGAGCGGCCTGTCCGGCCAATAGTAAGCCGAACACAATCAAAACTACTGTCGAGGAAATACCCGAAATTCGTAGCCTCATAGCCCCCTCTGCCGCGCAGCGTGACGCGCCCACGTTGAGATTTCTAAACTCGGAAACCTAACCTGTTAAACACCTCGACGGATGTGTGATCGAAACTATCACGGTCCTTATTCGGAGTCAAGGGAAAACCGCTGTTCGTTTTTTCGAGTGCCAGTCTGTTCGTTCTTCGGTCCCGAGCTGTTCGTTTTTTCGAGTCTTAGAAAAATGCTCGTCATCTTCACAACTCAAGAGGATAAGCAACTTGAATAAAGCCGCCGGCAAGAGAGAATTGAACGGCGTTAATCGGGTAAGAACCGGAAGGTTGCCAACCACAGCTCGCCGCGTATAGGCTAATTGTGAATGAACGTGACCCGCCGCCAACTGCTACGGGTGGCCCTAGGCGCCGCGTTCTCGGGGCGCCTTCGAAGCGCGGGTTCAACGCCGCCGTTGTTTCTGGAGGTTCCGCCTGCCCTCAGCGGTATTTCCTGGGTCCACGAAAATGCCCAGTCGGACAGCCGCTACCTCCCGGAAACCATGGGCCCGGGGTGCGCGTTCATCGATTACGACAATGACGGGTGGATGGACATCTACCTGGTGAACAGCGGCCCGTGTGATTTTTTCAAGCCGCAAAAGCCGCTGCGGAACGCGCTCTACCGCAACAACCGCGACGGCACTTTCACCGATGTGACGGAAGCAGCCGGAGTGGCAGGCGGTACTTTCGGCATGGGCGTAGCGGTAGGCGATTTTGACAACGACGGCTGGCCCGATCTATTCGTAACGTCCTACGGCGACTGCATCCTCTATCGCAACAATCGCAACGGCAGTTTCACCGACGTGACCGCGAAGGCTGGCGTCCAAACCCCCGGCTGGACCACGAGCGCTGTCTGGTTCGATTACGATAACGACGGGAAACTCGACCTGTTCGTGTGCAGCTACGTCGACTACAGCGGCAAAGAACACTTTAAGTGCGGCGACAACAAGACCACGCTGAATTATTACTGTCCTCCGCGCATCTTCTCCGGGACGCTGAGCTTTCTCTACCACAACAATGGCGATGGAACATTCACTGAAGTCCGTAGGGAAACAGATATCGAGAGATCGCCCGGAAAGGGGCTGGGCGTTGTCGCCGCCGACGTCAATAATGATGGCCTAATCGATATGTTCGTTGCCAACGACACTTCCCCGAATTTTCTCTATATGAATCGCGGCCGCGATAAAAAAGGCCACTGGGGCTTCGAAGAGATCGCCCTTTCCGCCGGGGTCGCTTACAGCATGGATGGCGTGGCGCGATCCGGGATGGGCGTTGACGCGGGCGATCTATTCGGATCCGGATATCAGGATCTGTTCGTCGCCAACATCGACGAAGAGACCTACTCGCTTTACCGAAATCTGAAAAACGAAACCTTCCGCGACTCCGCCGCCGAGAACGGACTGGCTCCGCTTACGCGTCCCATGAGCGGATTTGGACTGAAGTTTTTCGACTACGATAATGACGGCGCGCTCGATCTGATCATAGCCGACGGTCATCCCGACGACCGCATTGGCGAGCGCTCCGCCTCCGCCGTCAGCTACAAAGAACCGCTCTTGCTCTTTCATCAGGAAGCGGGACGTCTGCGGCATGTCGAGCCTGGGGCAGCAGGGCCCGCGTTTTCTATTCCCTACGCGGCGCGTGGGCTCGCAACCGGCGATTTCAACAACGACGGGCTGGTCGATGTGCTCGTTACGAACAATGGCGGCGCCCCGATACTGCTGAAAAATCAGTCTCGACCGGGCAATCATTGGCTCGGCCTGAAACTCGAAGGCGTGACCTGCAATCGCGACGCAATTGGCGCCAAGGTTCGCTGGTCCGCGGGCGGAGTCGTGCGATCCAGGTTCAAAGATGGAGGAGGCAGTTACCTGTCGGCGCACGATCCACGCATGGTGCTCGGCACGGGACCGGTCCCGAAGATCGACTGGGTGGAAGTCACATGGCCCAAGCCAAGCGGCAAAGTGCAGCGCGTTCTGAATCCGCCCATGGACCGCTACATGACGATCAAGGAAGGATAAGCGGCGGGCGCGCTATTTGGACACGGATTCCTTGGGCACGACTTACTTCGGCTGGCTCACTTGGTCAAGATCGAGAAATCCAGCCCTGCAATGGTATTTTCCCAGGCCAACTCGATATGGCCGCGGTCAGTTTTGGCATACCGCGAGAGCGTGATGCGAAAATGTTCGATCGGCTTTGCAGGCTTACTCATCTGCATGGGCACACGGCCGAGATCCTGCGTCCGATCATACTGCAGGCCAGTTTGGCCGGTCTGTTTATTCACGATGAGTTGCCATTGCTTCTGGTCCACCCAAACAAACAGAGTGTAATCGCCGGCGGCAACATCGAGCCCATCCAGTTTCAGATTGAGATCGGTGTGGAGGGCTGTCGCGTCGTTGGCGCCCGCGCGCCAGACCGCATTGAACGGCACTAGTTCGCCGAAAATTACGCGCTTGCGCATCGACGGAGCCCCATACGCGATGCTGACCTTTCCTCCGTCGAACTTTACGGAAGTTTTGGCCGCGGGGCTTAGTACAACGTGGGGAGGGGTGAGGCCGCCCGCCGGCGCATCCGCGATTCCCGGGGGGCCGCCCTGAAACGCCGCAGCCGTTGAGGCTCCCACGCCGAGCCACATGCCCGCGCTGGCGGCGACAATCGCAAGACCTGTTTGACGCATTGAAGATTCGGCTTACAAATTCTTGCCTACTGGTATACCATAATCGATCGGTACCTATATAACAGGAGAAACGTCATGGGAAACCCTGCGAACATAGTGCGGCGATTGATGACGCTCGCGCTATTCATCGCTATTGTCACGGCGGTGGCTTTCGGCCAGCAGCTATCGTGGTCCGATTACGGTGGCGGCCCGGAGAACAGCCATTTTGTCGCGAGCAAACAGATCACGAAAGCGAATATCGGCCAAATGAATATGGCGTGGGCGTACCCCTACGCCGACACCGGATTCAATCCGCTGGTGATCGACAAGACCATGTACGTGATTGGCCGCGGCGCGCTGATCGCGCTCGATGCAACCGCCGGTAAAGAAATCTGGATTCATGAAGGGCTTCGCGGCATCAATAGCCGCGGCATCAATTACTGGGAGAGCAAAGACAAGAAAGACCGCCGCCTGATCTTCTCACTCAACAGTTACCTGCAGGAAATCGACGCCTCTACCGGCAAGACGATTCTTAGCTTCGGCAAAGACGGCGCAGTGGATCTGCGCGAAGGCCTCGGTCGCGATCCGAAACTGATTAGCAAGGTGCAGTCCAACAGCCCGGGAAAGATTTTCGAGAACCTTGTGATCCTGGGCTCGGCGCCGGGTGAGGGCTATGTTTCTCCTCCCGGAGACGTCCGTGCCTACGACGTCATCACTGGAAAGCTGGCTTGGCAGTTTCACACTGTCCCGCATCCGGGCGAATTCGGCTACGATACCAATCCCAAAAACAGCTGGAAGTACATGGGCGGTAACAACACATGGGGAGATATGACGGTGGACGAGAAACGCGGCATAGTCTACTTCCCTCTTGGTTCGCCAACTTATGATTTTTACGGCGCGGATCGAACCGGCGACAACTTATTTGGCGATTGTCTGCTCGCTCTGGACGCGCGTACCGGCAAGCGTCTATGGCACTTCCAGATGATTCACCACGACCTTTGGGACTACGATGAAGCGGCGGCTCCGCAGCTTGCCACCATCAAGCAAAACGGCAAGAGCGCCGACATCGTGGCCCAAGCTGGCAAGGACGGCTTCCTCTATGTGTTCGATCGCGTGACGGGTAAGCCAATTTGGCCCATCGTCGAGAAACCGGTTCCGCAGAGCGACGTTCCCGGCGAACATTCTTCACCAACGCAACCTTTCCCCACTGCGCCCCCTCCGTTCGTTAGCCAAAAGTTCACCACAGACGATATCAATCCTTACGTTTCCGCGGAGGAGCGGTCTTACATCAAAGATCAGATCCTGAGTTCACGCAACGACGGCATGTTTACGCCGCCTTCAGTGAGAGGCACTGTGCAAATGCCCGGCAATCCGGGCGGCGCGAATTGGGGCGTCACGGCATCCGATCCGCAAAAGGGACTGGTGTTTGTTCTCGGAACCAACGGGCCGGCGCTGCTGAAGCTGGAAAAATCCGAGGTGGGCGG
This sequence comes from Bryobacteraceae bacterium, assembly GCA_036268375.1. GTDB lineage: Bacteria > Acidobacteriota > Terriglobia > Bryobacterales > Bryobacteraceae > PALSA-243. The sequence continues at coordinate 20,870 of DATAUH010000032.1, forward strand.
AAGAGGAGCGAGCGCATCCTTCGGTATCCCTGCGGCGGGGCGCGGAGGCAGAAACGGAAACAATCAGGCAGCGGTGGGACGCCAGCTTTACATGGATAATTGCCAGAGCTGTCACAGCCCCGATCTCAAGGGCGGCGTAGGACCGTCGCTCGAGCATATCGCCACTACGATGGGCGCCGACGCCATCAAGGGCATTATCGCGGGCGGCAAAGGAATCATGCCCGCTTTCTCCGGAATGACACAGCCCCAAATGGATTCCATCATCGCGTTTCTGGCCAATCCGGCCGCAGCAGCCGGGGGACGTGGAGGCCGAGGAGGACGTGGCGCGGAAGCGTCCGAAGGTCCGCTCACGTGGTTGGGAGGCAAAGTTGTCGAGTCAGGTCCAGCGCCCCCCGCGCTGGCGCCGGCAGTCGTAATCGCGGAAGAGTCGCGCGCGAACTATGGCGGAAATGGCGGCACGGTTCCCTACCCTGCTGGCGTGGAGGCGCCAGACGCGCGCTACAACAGCGGCTATGGATTGTCGCCGAACGCGGTGAAACCGCCGTGGGCCACGGTCACAGCTTATGACCTGAACACCGGCACGATCAAATGGCAGGTTCCCGCGGGCGATGACTTGGCGCTGGTCGCGCAAGGAATTCACAACACTGGTTCGCGCGGTCTGCGCAATGGCATTGTCTCCACCGCTACCGGGCTTGTGTTTCTGGTGGGAGGCGACCACAAAGTCTACGCCTATGATGAGGACAACGGCAAGGTCGTTTGGACACAGGCTCTCGCGGGAAACTCGCTGGGATGTCCGTCGATGTATGAGATCGGCGGCCGTGAGTATCTGGCGGTGACGGTGGCGGCGCCGGGAACAGCTGGACGCGGCGGACAGGTGGACATTGTCGATCCGAACGCGCCGAAGCTTCCGTCGGGAATTGTGGTCTTTGCTCTTCCCGAAGCGAGGTAGAGTTAGCGGAAGCGCTGTCCGAGGTCAGGCGAGGTTCCGTCCTCTGGAGACGATTACTGGTTGCGTTCCTTTAGCGACCCGCTTAAACGAGCGGAGAGCTTCTCTGAAATGAATGACCATGTACTCACGGGCCTCGACCGCATCACCATCGGAAATGGCGTCGGCAATGCGCTGGTGTGTGATCACGACCTGATCCAACTCCGACTGAACGACTCTGTTACGCAGTCCGGCCCGGATCGAGCTTTTCAAGGCGCCCCGCAGAGCGCTACTGATCAGTTCGAACAGGGGGTTGCCAGTGCCCCTGCCGATCACCTCGTGAAATCGAGCGTCCGCCTCCGCAAACAGCTCCTGGTTCGCAACATTCATGCGCATGCCAGCCACCGCCTCCTGCAGCGCATCCACATGACTTGGGAGCCGGTTTTCCGCCGCAAGCTCGGCGGCGCGCACTTCGATCACCGCGCGCAAATGAAGAGCCTGTTCGGCAGTCGCCTGTTCAGTGGACAGCGCGTGCTCCAGAAGGTGTGCGAGAACACCTTCGTTGATGCGTCCGACTCTGGGCGGCCGGCCGTTGCTAATGTCCAAGATGCCCGCCATGCGCAGCCCCCGGTACGCTTCGCGAACGATGCCGCGGCTAATACCGAGTTCGGAACTAACGCTCACTTCGGAAGGAACTTGATCGCCCGAGCGCAGCTTGTTCGCCCGGATATAAGAGATCAGATGCTCAGCGACACGGTCGGAAAGATTACCTGTCGAAGGATCGGGGTTGGGCATACGTCGCGTATTGTACCGCGCATGAAACAGGCGCGCCCCTTTTGTTCGGATCGAATCTGTACGGATAGTACTGCGTATATGGCTCTTAATCTGGTGAATCCATGAAGAACCTGCGGTGACAGCTGTGTTGGGGGTTAGTCGTACGGATGTTTCAATCGGCACGATCACCTTCTTCGATCGCGTGAACATCTCGATGAGCACTCAATTCATCGAGCTAGAATTCCGCTTATCGTATATTTAGCTCAGTTGGATATTCATTGCGTTTGTTCTGTTACTTTTGCTACGACTATGTGGAATGCTGCTACTTATAGCTATGATGAGTTGCTCCCCGCCGGGCAATTGGATAAGCGACCGGCTCGCCGCGATATGTGGATGAGATCATGCTGAGCGTGGCGAAGCTCGACATCCTGACACTTTCCGCAGTAGCTCAAGCGCGGCTGATTCGGGAGCGGAAGATCAGCGCCCGCGAACTGGTACGCGAACACTTGTCGCGGATCGAAGAAGTAAATCCTCGAATCAATGCGGTAACGGAATTTTTGGCGGAGCGCGCATTGGAAGAAGCTCGCGTGGCCGACAACTCACCCATTCGAGGCCCGCTGCACGGAGTTCCATTCAGCATCAAGGATTCCATTGAGCTGGAAGGAACGGTTTGCACCGCGGGTACAGTAGGACGGCGCGGCGCTCCGGCTTCGGTTGCCGACGCAACTTTGGTTTCGCGCCTGCGTGACGCGGGCGCAATTCCGATCGCCAAGACGAATCTGCCGGATCTGCTATTCGCATTCGAAAGCGATAACTTGCTCTTTGGCAGGACGAATAACCCATATGACGTGACGCGAACGTCGGGCGGCAGTAGCGGCGGAGAAGCCGCACTCATCGCGGCGTGCGGATCGCCCATGGGACTCGGAAGCGACTGCGCGGGAAGCGTCAGGCTTCCGGCGGCGTTTTGCGGCATCGCCGGTCTCAAACCGACCACAGGCCGCCTTGCCCGCACGGGCCACTTCCCACCTTCTGGCGGGTGGATTGAAGCTTTGTGGCAGATTGGCCCGATGGCGCGGAGAGTCGAAGATCTTGACCTGATGATGAAACTGCTGGCCGGCGCCGACTATGTTGACCACTCCGTAATTGATCTGCCATTTGCACCCTTGGACGAAAACAAAACGGGCGCCCTGCGGATCGCGTGGTACACCGATAACGGCATTGCCGCACCGGAAGCAGAAGTGGCAGACGTGGTTCGCTCCGCCGCAAATTTCCTTTCAGCCGTAGAAGACAGGCCGCAATGTCTGAGCCAGGCTTACGATCTGGAAATGAAGTTGATCGGGGCGGATGGCGGGGATTCGCTGCGCGGCTATCTCGCGGACCTGGGATCCACGCGTGTACATCCTCTGCTTACCGGCTGGCTGGATAAGCTCGACAAGTACCGCACCGACGTCAAAGGGCTTCAGGGCTATTGGCATGAGTGGGACAGCTACCGTGCGGAGATGACTGCGTTTCTACGCGGTTACGACGCCATAGTCTGCCCCGTGTATACGCAGCCGGCGCTGGCCCATGGGACTTCGATTCAAGATTCGAATTTTCGAGGTTTCAGCCACACGATGGCATATAATCTCTGCGGACTTCCCGCTGCCGTCGTGCGGTGTGGCGCATCGGCCGCGGGATTGCCGATCGCCGTGCAGGTAGTGGCGCGCGCATGGCGGGAAGATGTCGCGCTCGCAATCGCGGCGCAGTTGGAACGGGAGTTTGGAGGATGGAAGCCGCCCGCGCTGGAAAGGCAAATGGAGGGAAAGTGAAACTCCGTGTCGTAGGTCGAATTCTGGCAGTTTTGTCGCTCACATACGCCCTTGCAACGGGTGGTCTCTATTGGGCCATGACACGGCCGCCGGAGAAATTCGGCGCCATCATGGCCAAAGTGCCCATGATCTCCATGCTGATTCTTCCGTTCGAACCACTGTGGATGTCGGCGCGCGGCGGCAAACTGAAAGTGAGTGATG
>DATAUH010000033.1:0-11134 GCA_036268375.1 Bryobacteraceae bacterium
GGCGGGCTTTTTTGCTAGTACTGCCGCACGGCGTGATATCGAAAGGTTCGACACGCTGAGTTGCGAAGACATATCGTGATCAACGGTCATCTACCGGAACAACACCGCCTCGATATTGTCGGAATCTGGACCCCTGGTGCAATGCGCGCAGGCAATTTGTGGCGTATTACCGGGTTTCCACCGACCGGCAGGGCGCGAGCGGCTTGGGTTTGGACGCGCAGCGCGAAGCCGTCGCCCGCTTTATGGCAGGCAAGGGCGAGCTGACCGCGCAGTTTGTTGAAGTGGTGAGTGGCGCAAGGAGAACCTTCGTTATAGTTCTCGCCCCTGTCGCGCCGGACAATCGATTTCATCGCCGCGTTCGCCTCCAGCGTAGTCGAATCTACGCCGATCGTCTTGCCTTTGATCAGTCCGCCCTGCGCCAACAGTTCCAGCACCCAGGTGAAGATTCGTTGATGGGTTTCGGCCCCGATCAACCGCCCGTGCGAGATATCGTCACATGATCCGGCGTCTGTTCGTCCAGTCCGATCGCCAGAAACTGCCGCAACGTCAGCGAATCGGCCAGCCGCCAAGCGATGCCGCACTCGCTGTCGATGCCTTCGAAGAATCCGATCATCATGATCCGGAAGTACAATCCCGGCGCCAGCGATGGACGACCGAGCTTCACATGACAGAAACCTGCACAGACCTTTCGCTGAACGGATCAAAACCGGCCTTGTCCAGAATCTCGTTCAGCCGGCTGTAAAACGGGTGTCCAGCGCTTTCGGCAGTTCGCTCCCGTACCACAGCGATTCCTGTCGCTCTCTCTTCTTCCGCGTGCCCATCGTGATATTCCGATGTTAAATTCTTTGTCTCCGCCCCGGCGGCGTTGCTCACGGCCGCGATCGCCGCCTGCGCCATTCCTTCCCCCCACGCCCACGCGCATCGACCCCCTCGAAGCGCTGCGCTACGAATAACGCTCAGCGCGCCGGATTCACGTCGCCGTCGAGTCAAACTGCAACGATCTCGAAGAGCACTGGTGGCGGGCAAACGTGGACGGTGTTTCGCAAGGCATTTCCGACGGGCGAGCGAGGGTGGCGGGCAGAGCTGGACACTCGTCCATACCTTGTTCTGCAAACAGCGTCAATGCGGTTGTCGTTGTCGCTCCCGCGTCTTCCTACAATGGCTGTTGTTGTGGACCTCATAATCGTTCAGAAACAGCGCAGATGGGCTCCAGATGTCCCCTTTTGAGAAGAGAGCAACGAAGGGATTGAGGCATGCGTGCTCAGCAGGTTGCGCAATTCGGGTACTCCTCGCTGTGAGAAATCGATCGGCTGAGGCGCTGGTTTTGGCTACCTTTCTGCCCCGACAACGAACAAAAAAGCCGCTCCGTCCGCTGATCCGCCACCAGCGGACTTTCAGCATTGTGGGGGGAAGTTCGACGGTGTGGGGAAGGCAAAGTCCGCATGTCAAGTACATCCGAATCTATTTTTTTACCAGCGGCAAATCAGCGGATCTGTCCGCGATATGCCTCTTCGATGTTGACTTTGTTATTGACGAGCGTAGCGCCCATTGCGCGTTCCAAGGCGTTCAGCGCTTTGGCATAGATCCCGCGCGCGGCCACCTCGGTCGAACGGGCCTGCGCGACGTAGCTTTGGTACTGCATCACAAGGAACGTTGTGGAGAGTCCCGTAAGATATTTTTCCTGTTCGATGGCGAGAGATTGTTCCTGCAACTTCCGCGTTTCTACGGCGGCGTCATAAGCGGCGCGAGCTTGATCGAGCGCAAGCACGGCCGCTTCCACCTGCAAACGAATCCGATTCTGCAGTTGCTGAAACTGCACGTCGAACTGGCGGAGGACCAGTTCATCACGCGCAACGTCCGCCTGCGCGATGCGGTTACGCAAAGGCAGCGTCAGTTGCACGCCAATGGAGTATTCCGGATAGCGGCCGCTGAAGATCTGGGATAGCCCGGTCCCGAAACCGCCGGCGTTCGAGGTGCTGCTGGCAGCCGTTACGCCAGTTACACCGGTAGCGCCCGACGCGCCGGCGCTTCCAGTCGTGGTTTGCAGGTTCGGATTCGGCTGGCCATTCAGCCCCATGCTTTGGGCGGAAGCCACCAGGTTGAGTTCGGGTAACAGTTCATTCCGCGAACCTTCGAGTCCGATGTGCGTGTTTTGGATCTGCAAGCGAGCCTCTTCCATCTCCGGCCGCGCTTGAAGAGCGGCGGTCACCAGGTTTTCGGTGACACGCACTGTCTCTTCCGCAGGCACATCAATAGATGTCGTGGGGACCACTCGCACGTTGCGCAGCGCGGGATCGGCGGTTCCCTTCTTGCTAAGAACCGTTTTGAGAAAAAGCTCCTGTTCCAGCTCATAGCCGCGTGAATTCGCGAGATCCTGGCGCGCGGCCGCGACCCCGGCTTGAGCGCGGGTAAGTTCCACGGGCGCCAGCGTGCCTTGCTGGACGGAGATGCGGTTGTCTTCGTAAAGACGCTCGGCCAGGCGGAGTGTCTCTTCCTTAACCTGCACATCTTGAATCAGACTTACCAGGTCGTGATAAATATCGATCACTCCGGCAATGGTCGCAATCGTCTGCTGTTGAAAGACCAGTTCCGCAGTCTTCTGATTGTTCTTCGCGATGCGAATATAGCGGCGGTTCACGGCGGGGCCGAAGCCGCGAAGCAGTGGCTGTGTAACGGTAAGACCGAGACTCGAAACCGTGTTCGGGTTGAGCCGGGTGTTCGTAGCATTCGTACTCGTATTCTGCGCCGAGTAAGTGGCGCTGAGGAGCGTGCCCGGGCTGAAACCCTGCTGATACCCGAGATTCCCACTTGGCCCGCTGCTCGAAAGAGTAGGACCACCGCTCGCAAAACTGCTGTTTTCCGGAGTGACGGAGCGCTCCCACAGGAGTTGGCCGGTAATGGAGGGATCAAAAGGCGGCACTGCGGGTCCGGCCGACAGCGGCGCGGCGCCCGTGATGCCGATTCCATTTGGCGTAGGTGGCGTGATGGCGTTGATCTCCGCAAGATTCGAAGGCACATTGACAGTGGAAAGAGTGCCGGTCGCAGCCGAGTTGAGCAGCGGCGTAGCGGGCCCACCAATCCCCGGCGGCAAGTCTTGGGTGGTGAGTGAGATCCCGCGCAGCGTGCCGCCTCCGCGGGCGCGCAGCGTGTCCGTCGCTGAAATCGGCAGCGCATAGCGCTGGACCACGATATCCAGGTTGTTTTCGATCGCCAACGCGATGGCGTCATCCAGCGAAAGGTAAAGATTGCCGGCCCGAATCAGGCTGTAAATGCGCGGCGCGTTATCCAGGTTGGCCTGCGAAACATGAGGCGCAAAGTAAGGCAAGAAGAAGCGCGTGAACCACGAACCGGGCTCGTGACTTTCGACGCGCGGAGTTTGATCTGGCGCAGGTTGGGGCGCCGCGGAAGGTTGTTGATTGGCTGGCGGAGGCGGATTTTGCGCCGCGGGCACAGGCGCGCCAGGAACGCCGGGCAGCGGCGGCTGCGCAGGAATCGTCTGCAGCGGCACGCTTTGCTGGAGAGCGATTTGTTGCGGCGTGCCCTGCTGTGGCCGGCTCTGTTCAGGCGGCGTTTGCACAGGTGAAGTTTGAGAGGGCGAACTCTGACCCAGGCAGCACGCACCCGCTAGCAACGCAAGCAGGGCGCGCCTCACTTTCCGCCGCCGCCCTTCTCATTTCCGTTGCCGTTTTTCTGTCCGCCTTTACCGTTGCCTTTGCCATTCTGCTGCGGCGCCAACGTTGGCGCGGCCATGCTGGGGGATTGGATCTCCACGGGCTTCTGTTCCGACTCCGCTTTGCGTTGGTTACCATTTTGCCCGGCCACCGGAGGCGCGGCGTGCGGCATCACAAGCGCGCCTTCTTGCACCTTGTCTCCGGGGTTCACCACGACATATTCGGTGCCTCGCAAACCGCTCGAAATCTCCAGTTCTTGACCGTAATCGCGCCCAACCTGAACCTTTGAAAGGTGAATGCGGCGGATCTGATTCGGATCCTGCTTCTGGTTCGGCTGCGTATCGCCTTCTTGCGCATCGTCTCCGGACCGTTTCGAATCGGATTTCTCGTCGCCGCCGGATTCTTTCGATTGATCGGCCTTTTGCTTATCCGAATTCTGCTGGTCTTTGTTATCCCTCTGCGCCTTTTTCAGCGCTTCTTCGCGTTTTTGGATCTCCTGTTTATCCTGCTCTGTGGGGACCGTCAAAACTGCGATGTAAAGCCCGTCAGGCGTCGTAATGATCGCATCGCCGGGCACAAGAAGCGGCGGGCTGGGGCGCGTATCGGTGAATTGAACCTGGGCAAACATTCCCGGCAGCAACTTGTAACCTGGGTTGACGACCTGAACTTCCACCGGCAGCGTGCGCGAAATTGCGTCAAGCGAGTTAGCCGTCCGAGTTACCGTGCCGGGAAAAGATCGATCACCATACTCCGATACATACACCGACGCATGCGAGCCAACCTGAACGGCCGCGGCGGAATCTTGCGGCACGCTGACCAGCACGCGCAAACGGTCTATTTGCGCGATGCGGTAGAGTTCGCCGCTGCTGCCGATGCCCGGCGTAGCGGGCGAACTCGGCGGCAAAGAGGAGCCTGACGACGCCTGGGAAGAACCATTAGCCCCCGCATTGTTCGACGCCGCGCTGCTTTGCGTACCGCCGAGCGGCGTAGAGGCGCCTTGTGTGGCGCCGCTGGCGGTAACCAGCGCGCCAACATCAAAATTACGCGCGGTGATCACGCCATCGAAAGGCGCGCGGACCTGCTCGAAGGTCTGCAGCGCAATCATGTGCTCCAGGTTGGCGCGATTCGCGCGTATGTTTTCCTGCGCGGTTTCAATCGATGCCTCCTGCAGGTGCACGTTGGCCTGCGCTTGTTTGTAGTTGGCGTTCTGCTGATCGTAGTCCTGGCGCGAAACGGCGCCGTGATCCACTAACACTTTGTACCGATCCAAGGTCACGCGCGCCAACTCTTCCTGCGCCTGCGCATTTTCGAGAGACGCTTGCGATTGCGCAAGTTGACGCTCCGATTGCGCGACCTGCGCGCGGGCTTGCGACACTTGGGCGTCGAGATCCGGAGCGTCGATTTGGGCCAAAAGCTGGTCTTTTCGCACTCGATCGCCAATATCCGCGTAGCGTTTAATCACATACCCGGTGGCGCGGGCGTATAAGTAAGATTCCTGGTAGGGCGTAGCAGCGCCAGGAAGCAAAAGATTGGCTACGCTCGCAGAGCGGCGCGCGGCAATCGCATTGACGGAAGGAAAACTCGTTGCCTGCTGTTGCGCCAGAGCCGCCGCCTGACGCTCTCGCTTGCGGCGCGGGAGCAAACCAAGAAAGAAGATCGCCAGTAAAAGAAGCAGTCCTAGAACCGCAAAAATGATGACCCTCGTCCTCGATATATGCGCCTTAGGAGGCGGCAGCAGTTTATGTTCAGCAGCGGGGGGAAGGGTTCTCTGGACCACTTAGTTCTGCTCCCGAGGCTCGCGCCGCTCATCGTTCGACTCGCCTTCGTGAGCCTCTTCTTCGATGATGCGATCCTGATCGGCGGGCGGTTGCTTGCGAAGCCAGCTATACATGACAGGCACGAAGAAGAGCGTCGTGAACGTGGCCACAATCAGGCCGCCGATGACAGCGCGGCCGAGCGGCGCATTCTGCTCTCCGCCTTCGCCGAGCGCCAGCGCCATCGGAGTCATGCCGATTATCATGGCCAGAGCCGTCATGCAAACGGGTCGCATGCGCGTGTAACCCGCCGAGAGCGCGGCTTCGTGCTGGTTCTTACCGGCGACGCGCTCATCATTCGCGAAAACAACCAGTAAGATGGAATTCGCAGTGGCGACGCCGATCGCCATAATTGAGCCCATCATCGAGGGAACATTGAGCGTGGTTTGTGTAATGAACAGCATCCACAGAATGCCCGCGGTGGCGCCAGGAAGAGCCATAAGTATGATGAAAGGGTCCAGCCATGATTGAAAGTTGACCACCATCAGCAGGTAGACGAGTAAGATAGCGAAGATCATGCCTAGACCGAGACGGGCGAAAGATTGCTGCATAGTTTGAACTTGGCCACGCATAACGATCGTCGTACCTTGGCTTAGCTTTTTACGGTAGCCATCCAGGATCTTATTAATATCGGAAGCCACGCCGCCTAAGTCGCGTTGATCGGCGTTAGCATAAATATCGAAGACGGGTTGCACATTGTAATGATTGACTATCGTGGTAGACGTCGTGCGTTCCAGGTTGGCTAAGTTACGCAATAACTGCGTACTGCTGCCGCCGGCCGGTGTGATCGGAATACGCCGCAACGCATCGAAAGAATCCACGCGATATTGAGGCGTTTGGACGCTGACTGGGTAACTTACGCCGTTTGTCGGATTTAGCCATTGATTTGGCGCGACCTGTCCGCTTGAACTAAGCGAGATAAGAAGGCTGTTGGCGACGTCGCGTTGCGTAAGTCCGTTCTGATTGGCCTTGGTTCGGTCGACATTGACCATAACCGTCGGCGTCCCAATCTGCTGTCGAATCAACACATCGACTGCGCCTGGAACGGCATCTACCTTGTCACGAATTTCGCGCGCCAAACGGTAATTGGACGCCGCATTGCGGCCCACGATCTGAATATCAATCGGCATGGGCAAGCCGAAATTCAGGATCTGATTCGTAATATTCGCCGCTTGAAAGAAGAACGTTTCATCCGGAAAGGCGCGGGTGAGGTCCGCGCGGAGAAGTCGCTGATAAACCTGAGTATTCTTGCTTTTGTTGTCGTTGAGGGCGATCAGGACTTCGCCGTCTGATGAGGCAATGGTAGCGGTATCGCCGAAAGCCAGGTTGGTGCCCCCATTGGGAAGGCCAATGTTGTCGAGGATCTGATCGATTTCGATGGCGGGGATAATGCGGCGAATCTCCTCTTCGATAGAGGCGAAGATGCGCTCCGTCTGTTCAATGCGCGTGCCTTCGGGCGTGCGGACATGAAGGCGCATCTGGCCGGAATCAACATAAGGAAAGAAATCGCGGCCAACAACCAGGGCGAGAACAAGCGAGCCGATCGCGAATATGCCAAAGCCAACCCCAACAGCTACGCGGTGGTCGAGCGTCCATTCGAGAATGCCTTTGTAGCGATCCCGTAGCCGTTCAAACCGGCGATTAAACGCGTGATGCGTGCGCCAGATGAAGCCGGTGGCCTCCTGCTCCATCGCCTCTTCGCCCTTTTGGTACAGTTCCGCCTCACCCTTCAACATGTAGTGAACCATCGTAGGGACTAACGTCCGGGTAAGCAGATAAGACGTGAGCATGGCGAACACCACGGCGCCCGCAAGCGGTGTGAACAGATACTTGGCGGCGCCTGTGAGCAGTAAAACCGGCACAAATACAATGCAAATTGAAAGCGTGGATACGAACGCCGGCGCAGCGATCTGCTGAGCGCCATCGAGAATTGCGCGCGTGATCGGTTTGCGCATGCCTAGGTTGCGGTGAATGTTTTCGATTTCGACCGTTGCGTCATCCACCAGGATGCCGACCGCAAGCGCGAGCCCTCCCAGGGTCATCACGTTGATTGTTTGTCCGAGCAGGCTGAGCACTATCACCGAAGTGAGAATGGAAAGCGGAATCGAGCAGCAAACAATGAGGGTACTCCGCCAGCTTCCAAGGAAAAGCAGAATCATGAGACCGGTCAACGCAGCCGCGATGATTCCTTCGCGGAGAACGCCGCTGATGGCGGCGCGAACGAATAGCGATTGGTCGAACAATTGGCGCACGTGTAGCGAACTGGGCAGGCTGGCGAGAACACCGGGAAGCGCATTCTTGACGCTTCGCACAATATCCAACGTCGACGCTTTGCCGTTTTTCAGAATGGTGAGCAGCGCGGAGCGGCGGCCGTTGGAACGGACGATATTGGTTTGGACCTGGTAGCCGTCGCGCACCTGGGCGACATCCCTAATAAAAACCTGGCCGCCATTGATGGTGTGCAGCGGCATTTGGTTAAGCCCTTCCACCGTGAGCGGGCTGCTGTTCATCTGCACCACGTATTCGCGATCGCCAATTTTTGCCGTCCCGGCGGGCAGTACGGGACTCTGGTTGTTCATCGCGGTCGAAACGTCGGTCGCCGACACGTGGTTGGCGAACATCGCCGCAGGATCGATATCCACCATGATGGCGCGCGATTTTCCGCCATACGGCAGCGGAATCGCTGCGCCTTGAACCGTAGCCAATTGCGTACGGATGAAGTTCTGGCCGTAATCGTAAAGCTCTTCTTCGCTCAGCGTATCGCTCTGCAACGCCAGCTGGAGAATGGGCACACTCGAAGCATCGTAGGAAAGAATGTTAGGCGGAAAGGTGCCGGGAGGCAACGGACGCAGGATCGTCTGCGAGAGAGCCGTAATTTGCGCAATAGCGAGTTCTACTTTGACGTCGGGCTGGAAAAACATTCGAATGACGGCAGTGCCGGCATACGACGTAGACTCCATGTGCTCGATGTTGTTCACCGTAGTGGTCATGGCGCGCTCGTCCACCGTAACAATGCGTTCGGCCATCTCTTCGGGCGACATGCCCGTGTAAGCCCAGACGACGCTCACAACGGGAATATTGATGTATGGGAAAATATCCGTGGGCATGCTCGCAATCGCGGTCAGGCCAAGCACGAGCATAAGGATGGCCATGACCACGAAGGTGTATGGCCGGCGCAGCGCAAGTTTGACGATCCACACGTGTGAGTCTCCGCAGGTACGAGAAGCGTTTTCAGGCCGCCCAGCTGCGTGTAGGTGCGGTCGCTGCTGCTGTAAGTAGTGTAGCGGCGCAGCCGGTTGGTACAGGCTTATTCACTTGTACACGGTGTGCGGGTACTTACTGGATGCAGCCGAAGATGGTAAGGAACTTCGCAACTCGGAAGTTGGTAGCTCCTGCGAGCCATTGGACAAGCCGACAGGCACAGTGAGACAGGGCGCCACGAGCGACGGGAACGCGACTACATTGACAGGAGCCACCGGATCTACGACGGCGTGGTGGATGGCTTATCCCAGGACCAATGTCCCTGAAGTTGCTTCTTGCTCGCCATCCAGAAAGCGGTCCGGCTACCTGGATGGCCTGCGCTATACTGTTGCGACGAGGCGTTCGTTGTGCACGCAGGAGAAGCGATCTCGCCCGAGCTTCTCTACTCGGTACTCACGCTTGAGGGCTTAACTGGCTACTTCGATTACGGTGGCAAAAAGGCCCGAACCGGCAAAGCGACGGCTAATGGGTTTGGTCACGTCGGTTTCGATGACTTCGGAACTGATGCTGTCGTCCCCAGGCCTCAACGCAGGTGGGTCCAAGATGTCCCCTTTTGAAAACTTTTCCTAAACGGGGGCGATGGTCTTAAGACGTTCGCACTCAGCAGCTTAGCGCGATCTGCGACGGGCGCCCTTGTTTTTTCACTACCCATTCTGCCATAGAAGTGCATGCGATCACTCCTCACAATCCCTTCAAGGGCCGTCAACATTAGGAAACGGTGATAATTTTTATGCGTGCGATGGTATCTCCGATATCCTCTGTCTTACGTGCACATCGGTGAGATGATGGCCGAACGAGGTGTCGAGGTTGATGCCAGCTGCATTGGGCCGTGGGTACAGGCGTACGCGCCCGAATTAAACAACGCTGCGGGCCGCATCTGAAGCTGACCAACAAGAGCTATCGCAGCGACGAGACCTACATTCGGGTTAAAGGCCAAGATAAGTATCTGTATCGAGCGATCGATTCCGCCGGGCAAACGATCGATTTCCTACTCACGGCCAAGCGGGATACAGCCGCAGCCAAACACTTTCTACGCAGGGCTATCGACGCCTCGGGAAATGCAATGCCCCGGGTGTGCAAGGTGGACAAGTCTTTCCTTACGCATCCGGATGCCGCGCAAATATCGATACACTGTGCAGGTGGTTTCGACATCGGATCTCTTGACTCAGTTGCGGGCTTGCCGCACGATCGATCTGGCGCAGACTTATTATCTCGGCGCGCCGCATCATCCGTCGCATCCGGCGTATCTGTACAGCCTGAATAAGAAGCACGGCGACTATGTGAATCCCGGCGGGTCGAGTTCGGCCGCGGATGCGATCGCGCTGGGCACGCATGTAGGCACGCATATCGACGCCCTAAGTCACTTTTCATGCGACGGGCGGCTGCATGGTGGCATCGAAGTGGCCGGCGTGCAGAGCTACGCGGGAGGTCTGGAACGGCACACGATAGAGATGGTGGAGCCGCTGGTGCGGCGCGGCGTACTTTTCGATATTGCGAAAGCGGAGGGCGTCGACGCGTTGCCGCGCGATTTCGTTGTGACTCCAAAACATTTCGAAAGCACCGGCGTGAAGCCGCAAGCGGGAGACATCGCGCTGGTGCGTACGGGATGGGCGAAATACTGGGATGATGCGGCGCGGTTCATCTCACAAGTCCACAGCCCGGGACCGGATTTGGAGGCAGCGAGGTGGTTGAGTGAACACAGCATCTTCGCTGCAGGGTCGGACACGGCGCCATTCGAGTTCACGCCCAACCCCGAGATGAGCGTCCATGTGCATCTATTAGTGGAGCGCGGGATTCACATCATCGAATGTCTGAATTTGGAAGAACTCTCGGCCAGTGGGGTAAAGGAGTTTATTTTCGTCGCACTACCACTGAAGATACGCGGCGGCACGGGCTCTCCCATACGTCCGATCGCGCTCCTTCCGTAGGCGCGGTTGGGCTCGCCATCAGAATGGCGGCTGCCGTTCTATTCACCCAAACCCACTATCGCTTGAGACTCGCTGCAAGTCGGCCAACAAGCACACGAACCGCAGCCTCTTTCGTGCGAGTTTAATCCTGAACTTTCGGTGAGCGTGCGTATGGGGCTATGTTTTCGCAAAACCGAACTGGTCGCGTCAGGCTATCCGATGCCTGGCGAGCAGGGATCCATGTCGTCGCCGATGCCATAGCCGAAGTTGTGGCTGGCTATGCGCACGCGATCGAGGCGAATAATCAGTGGCTTGGGGTCGCTGTCGGATAGCTGGGCTACGGTCTTCAGAGACTGTTCGAACATGCGCACCAGTGCGTCGAAATAGGCCTCGTCCTGATATCCGACGTCGTTGCAGAATCCCGCCGCACATTCGCAGTAGAACACCATCAGTTCCGCCAGCCCGGTCGGATCGCCGACAG
>DATAUH010000034.1:0-25411 GCA_036268375.1 Bryobacteraceae bacterium
TAACTTTCTTGCCGAGTCTGCTTGCGCCGCCGATCGCGCCGGAGCATTGGTTTTTAACGAACGTTGCCGCGAGGGGCGTGACTTCGTCGATGGCTTGCTGTTTCGCCTCGTTTGCCATGGTGACGGTGCAGGGAGCGCTGCTGAATTTGCTGCCGGGGCGGGTTTACGCGCGCTGCTCAGGGTACGTGCAGGGGATTTCGGCAGCGATCTTCTTCCTGTGCGCGCTAGAGAGTTGGCACGTCGTGGAGTGGGCGGACGCGGGCACTTTTTTGGAAAGCTTCGCTTGGGCGCCGCCGGTATGGTTTGTCTGCTTGCAGACTGACTTGCTGGGACGCGGCAATGATTCGATGCAGGCACTTGGTGAGCGCGCAGTTTGGGCTTCGGCGGCGGCGTTGGTTTCGGCTGTCGCGATCTATTTTGTGAGTTACTGGCGCTATCGCAATCTGTTGTTGGAATCGAGCGCGCCTGCGCGAACAGCCGCAACACGCGGCTTCAATTGGATTGAGTTGTTGGTGCGCGACCCGCGACGCGCGGCGGTGCTGGAGTTCATGGATAAGACGCTCTCGCGCAGCCGCGCGCACCGGATGACGCTGCTGGGCTACGGCGGCCTGGCGTTTGGCTTGCTGATCAACAGCGTGTTGCTGGCGCTTGCGGCCGCGCATTGGCGCGTCGATTGGGATACGCTGCTGCGGTTTATGGTGTTGTACTGGCCGCTGACGGCCTCGATGATTTTGATTCCGGGAATGCGGCATGCGCTTTCGGTTCCCGTGGAGTTGAACGCGAACTGGATCTTCCGCATTCATGAGAGCCTGGGGCGAGCGCAGTGGATGAGCGCGGTGGAGATGTTTGTGCTCGCTTACGCCGTGCTGCCGGTGTTCGTGTTGCTGACGCCGGCGGCGATCATGGTACTGGGCTGGGCGGTGGGATTGCGCATGGTGACGCTCGAATCACTGGCGGCGCTGTCGATTTTCGAGTTTCTCTTCTATAGCTGGCAAAAGCTGCCGTTTACGTGCGCGTACACTCCTGGGAAGAAGCCGCTGGCGTCGACTGTAGGGCGGTATCTGGCGGCGATCTACTTCCTGGCTCCGGCGCTTTCGGCGATCATTGCAACCGCGAGCCAGTTGTTTGCGATCTTTGTAGTGTTCGCTTGCGGATTTGCGGCGCTATGGCTTTGGGCGCGGCGGCAGCGGCTGCAGGGCTGGGGCGAATCGCGATTGCTCTACGAAGACGACGACGAAACGCCGATCGGCCTCGGCGTGAAGACTTAGCTGTTTTTTCCAATTCGCGGCTGCGTGGGTCAGATCCAGGTCTTGATCAAGGGCACGTCGCTTTTGCACCACTCGCAGTCGGAGCTATTGACGGCGTAGCGCGCTTCGAGTTTCGCCAGATAGTAGAGCGGCAGATTGCCGAAGGTGGCGCAGTTGGGGAAGGGCTGATAAATGACGACGGCCAGTCCGACGATTTCGGCTCCATTGGATTCAAGCAGGGCTTTGAGCTCACTCAGCTTCCTCCCGGTGCGAAGAATGTCGTCGACGATGACAACCTGCTCGCCCTTTTCGGGTGAGAGGAATTGACGGAAGCGGAGGGATTCGTTGGCGTTGTCGCGCTCCGCCCAGTAGACGCGTTTCGCGCGCAGGGCCTCGCAGACGCCAAAGGCCACGGGCAAGCCGCCGACAATAGGCGTCACGATGGAAAGCTCGGGTGTGATGGCTCGGATTTCGGGGTTGGCGCGGAGCAAGCGGGCCAAGCCGACGGAGAGAGTTTTGTGGATCTGGTAATGCCGGAGCGCCAACGGCAACTGCAGGTATTCGTTGGAATGAAGGCCATCGGGGGCTTCGAAATGCCCGTCGCGCAGAGCGCCGGTGTCGCGCAACAGGGCGACGACTTCGTCTTGGGTTGGAGTTAGATGCATTTGTCTAGTTGGCTCCGTGGCCAGTGAGAACTCGCGGAATGGTGCGTAACAGAATCTTCCAATCGAGGGCGAGCGACCAATTATCAATGTACTGCATATCCAGCTTCATCCAGGTTTCGAAATCGACGTTGTCGCGGCCGCTCACCGCCCAAAGGCAGGTGAGGCCGGGACGCATGCGCAACCGGCGCCGCTGCCAGCGCTTATAGTGTTCGACTTCGCTGGGCACCGCAGGGCGGGGCCCGACAAGCGACATATCGCCGCGCAAGACGTTCCAGAGTTGCGGCCACTCATCGATGGAGAACTTGCGCAGAAGGCGCCCGAGGGACGTGAGACGCGGATCGTCCGGGATTTTGAAGGCTGTTTCGCGCGTGTTCAGGTGCTCAAGCGAGGGCTTCAACGCTTCGGCGTTTTCGACCATGGAGCGGAATTTGTAGAACTCGAAATGACGGCCGTTTAAGCCGCAGCGCTGCTGACGGAAGATGACGGGTCCGGGAGAGGTCAGGCGAATGGCGAGCGCGATGAGGAGCATGAAAGGCGCGAGCACAACAAGTCCGGCGACGGCGAGAGCGAGATCTATACTGCGCTTCAGTAGCAGGCGAATCTCATCGTAGGGCG
Organism: Bryobacteraceae bacterium; assembly: GCA_036268375.1. Taxonomy (GTDB): domain Bacteria; phylum Acidobacteriota; class Terriglobia; order Bryobacterales; family Bryobacteraceae; genus PALSA-243. Next base: position 2,528 of record DATAUH010000034.1, read on the forward strand.
CCGCGGAAAAGGTGAGCAGTGGAATACCGCCGAAGCGATCGAGCGAAACGGTGCTGTTGACGTGAGGAAAGAAATCGACGGCGATGCGAGTGCGGACGCCTTCTTCATCGCAGAGAAGGAAGACGTCTTCGAGCTCGGCGATACTTTCGCTGGGGACGGCGAAGACGATTTCGTCGATGACGTTTTCGCGCAGGAGCGATGGCAACTCGCGAATGGGATAGACGGGATAGGCTGCGTCGAGAGCGATATCGGTGCGCACGGCGTCGGCGCGTTCGCTAAGGAACCCGCGCAGGCGTACGCCGAAGTCGGCGGACTGTTCGAGTTCCTTGGCGAGGCGGAGGGCGCGATCGTTGACGCCTACGACCACGACGTAGTGGGAGGGCGCAAAGCCGCGCCGCCAGGCGCCGACGAGACGTCCGGCTGTGAGACGAAACAAAAGAAGGAAGACCCACGCGAGGGCGGCGAAGAGGACTAGGAAGAAGCGGCTGAGATCGAAGCGCAGGGCGTATTCGAAGATGACCAGGAAGAGTGCGCCATACGCGCATTGGCGGGCGGTGTCGCGAAGGATGATGCGCGGGTGAGCGGTGTCGAGCTTATCGTAGATTTCAAGCCAGAGCGCGATGGCGATCCAGGCGATGCACGCGCCTCCGAGCACCAACGCGTGTTTTTCAAACGTCAGGTAGAAGTTGTGGCGGAACTGCAGGATAGAGCGCGTCTGGTAGGCCACCGCGAATGCGGCGGTGAGTAGTAAAAGATCGGATAGTCCGAACAAAACACGTGCTTTACGCGGTCTGCTGAACATCCGAAATTCAGCATAGCATGCGGTTCGAAGCAGGTCGTGAGCCCTCGGGAGCTTGTTACACTAAGCGGGCATGCTTTGGGCGCAGATCGTTGTGACGCTACTGTCGTTACCGATTTGTTGCTTTGCGCCGGGGTTTGTGATTGTGAAAGGGCTGCGATGGCGGCCGCTCGAGAAGGTTTGCGGAGCGGTGGCGGCTTCGTTGCTGATCCTCTATCTGCTTACGTGGGCGGTGTTTTGCCTGGCGCCCGGGGCCGAGACAGGGATTTACCGCGCGGCCGGGTGCGTGGCGCTGGCCTTGGCGGCGTGGCAGTGGCGTGAACTTCGCAAGTTAGCGTTGGCGTTCGGCGCTCGGCAGGCGTTTACGGGGTTTGCGTTTTTGCTGCTGTGGAGCGTGCCCGCATTGGCGATGATCCGCGTGTATTCGGGCGCGGGGTGGGGCGGCGATTGGCTGGAGCACTTCCAGCGCACGCTGTTTTTTCTGCACCATCTGCCGGCAAACATAGAGATTGCGGGCGGTTATATTGTGCCCGCGCGCCCGCCGATGATGAATCTGCTGGGCTCGTTTTTTTTGGGACAGGTTTCGGACCGCTACGAGATCTTTCAGGTCACTTTCACGTTTCTCAATCTGCTGGCATTTCTGCCGTGCTGTTTGATGCTTCGGGCTGTGGTGAAGGGGCGCAAGTCGCGCTATCTGCCGCTAGTGGCGCTGTTCGCGCTGAACCCGATGATGATGCAGAATGCCTGGTATCCGTGGACGAAGCTGCTGGCGGTGTTCTACATCCTGTTTGCGATCTGGCTTTATCTTGCGGGGCTGCGGAAGAACGATCGATTGCGGATACCGGCGGCGTTCGTTTGCTTAGCTGCCGGATTAATCGTGCACTATTCGGCCGGTCCCTATGTGATGTTTCTGGGGGGCCACTATCTGCTGCGCGTCTTTTTGAAGCGCCCGCAAAAGCTGCGTGAGTTGGCGACGATCGTGATTTGCAGCGGGATGGTATTGGCGCCTTGGTTTGGGTGGTCGATGAAGACCTATGGCGTGCATGGGACGGTGGGATCGAACACCAGTGTGACCTCGGCGCAGAAATACCAGGGCAGCACGGCCGCGAGGATTGCGGGGAACATCTTCAACACAATTGTGCCGGCGATCTTGCACGACCCGGAATCGCTCAGCATGTTCAACCAGCCGAACAAATGGGCGGAATTGCGCGACAACGCTTTCGTTCTCTATCAGACGAACCTGATTTTCGCGATGGGCCTGATCGGCGGGCCGGTAGCTCTATGGCTGCTGTACGGGGCGTTTCGCCGCGCGCGCGCGGGACCGGAACGCAACTTTTGGCTGGCGTTCCTGCCGGTAATCGTGCTGCTGGGTATCGGGGTGGTGGGTGAGGCCGACCTGATGGGACTGGCGCACCTGACCTTGATGCCGATAGAGGCGTTGGGGATTACGCTGATTGCGGCAAGTTTTCCGTGGAACCGGGCGTTGGCGGCGGTGTTGCTGGTGGGATGCGCGCTGGATTTTTCGCTGGGAATTTTTCTGCAGGAGAAGGTGGAGAGCTTGCAGAATTCGCCGCAACACACATACTTCGGCGGCCTTTCGGTGGAGAACAATCGCCTGATAACGGGAGCGCAGGGGCCGGAAACGATTGGCGGCGCGGCATGGCTGAACTGGTTTTGGAAGAGCCGCGATGCGATTCACAAGCAATGGTTGGAACAGTTGTCGCACCTGCCGCAAGGGCCGGGGGTGATGGGATTCGAACGCAACTTGCGCGAGGGAATGCGGGCGAACCAGCGCAATTTCGGCGGTTGGTATGAGAGGCACGGTGGCGCTGTTACGTTCCTGGGCGATTGGCTTTCGGAGCCTTCGGCGGAGGGCGTCAATGCGCCGACAATTCTGGCGTTACTCCTGTTCATAGGGCTGATGGCGCGGTTCGGCAAAGAGGCGATGCGTTTGGCTCCGGTCGCCGCGCCACAGATGGCTCCGCCGCCGCGTAAAAAGGTTGCAGCCAGACGCCGGTGAGTGCGGAGCGCACTCGCATACAATGAGTCTCCTGGGATATGTACGCGTTCACGATCGCGCTGTCGGCTTTTCTGCTGTTTGCGGTGCAACCGGTCATTGCGAAGATGATCTTGCCATGGTTCGGCGGGTCCTCGGCGGTGTGGAGCACCTGCATGCTGTTTTTCCAGATCACGCTGTTGGCGGGATATCTCTACGCGCATTGGCTGAACGGAAAGTTGCGGCCCCGCATGCAGGCGATTGTGCACGTGACGGCGCTGGCGGCGAGTCTGGCAACGCTGCCGATTCTGCCTAACGCTGCGTGGAAGAGCGCGGCGGGTTCGCCATCGCTAAAAATATTGGCGCTGCTGGCGGTGACCGTGGGGCTGCCGTATTTTCTGCTTTCTTCCACGAGCCCGCTGATGCAGGCGTGGTACGCACGCACGCACAAGAGCGGAACGCCGTATCGTTTGTTCGCGCTTTCGAATCTGGCGTCCATGGTTGCGCTGTTGGGATATCCGCTGCTGGTGGAGCCGAACCTTGCGACGCGAATGCAAGGTTATGTGTGGTCGATCGCGTACGTGGGATTTGCCGCGGTTTGCGCGGTGACCGCATGGCGGGCGGGCAATACTTCGCTGGCGCGAGTGTCGCTCGAGACCGAGGAAGGCTATGCGCGGAACGTTTCGGTGTACGTGCGGTTTCTATGGTTCGGACTAGCGGCCAGCGCGTCGATACTGCTGCTGGCCGTGACGAATCATCTGACCCAGGATGTCGCCGCGATTCCATTTCTGTGGATAGTGCCGCTGGCCGCGTATCTGTTGAGTTTCATTCTTTGCTTTGAAGCGCCGCGTTTGTACAACCGGATTGTGTTTGTGCCGCTGATGCTGGCGGCGCTGGCGTTCCTGATGCATCAACTGTGGACGGAGCAGACATCGCTGACGCTGCGGCTCGCAATCGGGCTGTTTTCGGCCTCGCTGTTTGTGGTTTGTATGACCTGCCACGGAGAGTTGGCGCGACTGAAGCCGGACCCAAGCCACTTGACGGGCTTTTACGCGATGGTTTCGCTGGGCGGCGCGATGGGCGGCCTGTTTGTAGGGCTGGCGGCGCCGAATCTGTTCCGCGCGTTTTACGAGTTTCCGCTGGGGTTGGGCATTTGCGCCGCTGTTTTGACGCTGGTTTATTTGCGCGAAGCGTGGCCGCTGCCGACACCGACGCGATTTGCCGCGTTTGCGAGCCTGGTGATCGCGCTGGGTGTATACGTGGGGTGCGTGGCGCACGTGTTGACCGTGCTGACGCGGGGCTATCGAGTGGTGGAGCGGAATTTTTACGGACAATTGCGCGTTGTGGACCAGGGCAGCGCGCGGTTTGAGGACGACGCAAGTAGAACGCTGGTGCACGGGACGATCAATCACGGCGTGCAGTTTCTGCGCGAGGAATACCGAAGACAACCGGTATCGTATTTTTGTCCGGATTCGGGTGTGGGACGCGGAATGAATGCGCTGCCTGAGCGATCGCGGCGAATCGGCGTGATTGGAATGGGATGCGGCACGCTAGCGTCGTATGGAAGGTGGGGCGATGCGCTGCGGATTTATGAGATCAACCCGCTGGTCTGGTCGATTGCACAGACGCAGTTCACTTATTTGCGCGACACGCAGGCGGATTTGAAAGTGGCGATGGGGGACGCGCGGCTGAGTTTGGAAGCGGAGCCTTCGCAACAGTTCGACATTTTAGTGGTGGATGCTTTTTCGGGCGACGCGGTGCCCGTGCACCTGTTGACGCTCGAAGCGTTTCGCACGTATTTCCGGCACTTGCGACCGGGCGGGATACTGGCGCTGAACATTACCAACCGGTATTTGGATTTGCGGCCGGTGATCGAGAGCGCGGCTGCGGCGCACGGCAAAGTAGCGCTCGCGTACGCGTATTACGCGGTAAGCGGCGATTTTCTCTGCTTCGACTGCGATTGGGCGTTGGTGATGGACCGGGCGACGCTTGACGCTCAGCCCGATTTGAAACGCGGGGCTGAGCTGCTGAAGCCGTGGCTGCATTTTCGCACGTGGACGGACGATTTTTCGAACCTCTATAGCATTGTGAAGTGAGCGATCAGTTTTCACCGGGACGTTGGGCGGAATCGATGACCAGCACCTCGGCAGGCGCCTTGCGGGTCTCCAATTTCAGGCCGAGTTGCTCTTGCACGGCGGCGTAAACGGACGGTCCGGAGGCCGCGTCCGGTGAATCGTCGCGAACGTACGTCAGCGAGAGATCGAATTTGCCGGTGAGGCCGGTTTCGTTGCTGATATCGCGATTGAGTTGGGCGCTGAGGACAGACATGAGGTGGCCGAAGGGAATGGCGGTTCCCGAAATCCGGCCAGCGCGGATGACGATGGCCTCTTTCGCGTTCTGGTCGGCGGCCGGATGAATTTTCAGGCCACTTTTAGCGAGGGTGAACGCCAGCGTGGTGATCGGGCGAGTCTCGTTGTGGAAGTGAAGCTGGAACCGATCTGTGATGAGCGCGCGGAGCATGGTGAGTTCTAGATCGAAGGTGGCGGGCGCGGACGTCTTCGCTTCGATGTCGAAGGGCTCGGATTGCATCCAGCCAGTAGCGCCGATGAGCGCGCCGGTGTGCATGTGGAACGCGGCGTGGATCATCTGCTCCAAGGATGCGGCTTGCACGATGAGACGGCCTGGAGAGGGCGAAAAGCCGTTGACCGTTTGGGCGGCGCTGCTGCGCTTGATGGTGGCGGCTTCGAACGATTGGGCGGCAACCGGCAGCGCGAGGAGCGGCAGCAAGACGATTGCGGCGTAGGCGGACTGCACACACGATATACGACGCGCGCAGCAAAAGGTTACCCCCGCCAGCGGGCGAAAATGCGGCTCCGCTTGATAAGATTCAGTGCATGGCCACATCGCCCGTCTATCCGCCCAGTAGCGAATTCGTAAAGAGCGCGCACGTTCAAGGCATGGAAGGCTACCGGAAGCTGTACGAGAAAGCTGCCGCCGATCCAGAGGCCTTTTGGAGCGAATTGGCAGGCACGGAGCTGGCGTGGTTTGAGAAGTGGAATAAGGTGTTCGAATCGGAGCACCCCTTTGTGAAATGGTTCGTGGGCGGCAAACTGAACGCGGCCTATAACTGCCTGGACCGGCATTTGGATTCGCCGCGCAAAAACAAAGTGGCCATTCTGTGGGAGGGCGAGCCGGGCGATCAACGGATGATTTCGTATCAAGAGCTGCACCGGCTGGTGTGCCGCTTCGCGAATGTGCTGAAGGCGCGCGGGCTGAAGACGGGCGACCGCGCCATCATTTATATGGGCATGGTGGTGGAACTGCCGATCGCGCTGCTGGCGTGCGCGCGTCTGGGAATTATCCACAGCGTGGTATTCGGCGGGTTCTCGGCCGAGGCGTTGAAGGCGCGCATACAGGACCTGGATGCCAGTGTGGTGATTACCTGCGATGGCGCGTGGCGGCGCGGCAAAGAAGTGCGTCTGAAAGACGCTGTGGATGAGGCGCTGAAGGACTGCCCGAGCGTTCGCAACGTGATCGTCTATCAGCGCACCGGCGGCGCAGTGGAGATGGTGGAAGGCCGCGACCACTGGTGGCACAAACTGGACGAGAGCGTGGCGGAAACCTGCCCGGCGGAGCCGGTGGAAAGCGAACATCCGCTGTATGTCTTGTACACATCCGGCACCACCGGCAAGCCCAAAGGCATTGTGCACACGACAGCCGGATATCTACTGCAGACGAAGATGACGATGAAGTGGGTGTTCGACCTGCGCGAGGAAGACACGTACTGGTGCACGGCCGATATCGGATGGGTGACGGGCCACAGCTACATTGTTTACGGCCCCCTTGCAGCAGGCGCGACAACGATGATGTATGAGGGCGCGCCCGATTTCCCGCAACCCGACCGTTTCTGGAGGCTGATTGAGAAGTACCGCGTGAGCATCTTCTACACCTCGCCGACGGCGATCCGCGCTTTCGTGCGCCAGGGCGATCAGTGGCCGAATGCGCACGACATGAGCAGCCTGCGGCTGTTGGGGTCGGTGGGCGAGCCGATCAATCCGGCGGCGTGGGAGTGGTATTACAAGACGATCGGCAAGGAGCGCTGCCCGATTGTGGATACGTGGTGGCAGACGGAGACGGGCGCGATCATGATTGCGCCGATGCCGGGCGCGGTGGGGCTGAAGCCGGGCTCGGGCACGCTGCCGATGCCGGGAGTTATTGCGGATATTGTGAATCTGAAGGGCGAGCCGGTTCCGGCGAATCAGGAAGGCTATTTGATTATCCGGCGGCCCTGGCCGAGCATGGCGCGCACGCTGTGGGGCGATCCGGAGCGCTACAAGCAGGCCTACTGGGAGCGCATCGAAGGCGTGTACATGACGGGCGATGCGGCGCGGCGCGATGACGACGGCTATTACTGGGTGCTGGGACGCGTGGACGATGTGATGAACGTGAGCGGCCATCGTTTGAGCACGATGGAGCTGGAGTCAGCGCTGGTGCGGCATCCGGCAGTGGCGGAAGCGGCGGTGGTGGGCAAGCCCCACGAGATTACGGGGCAGGCTGTGGCGTGCTTTGTCACGCTGAAAAAGGGCGATTGGGACCACGACAAGCTGGCCGGCGATTTGCGCACATGGGTGGCGCATGAAATCGGCAGCTTCGCCAAGCCGGAGCAGATTCGATTTACGGATGCGCTGCCCAAGACGCGTAGCGGCAAAATTATGCGGCGGCTGCTGCGCGAAATTGTGACTTCCAACTCGGTTACCGGGGATGTGACTACATTGGAGGATCTGTCTGTGATTACACGCCTCGCCGCCCAGCATGATGAAGAGTAGATTAATCTACATTCCTTTACAAAAAAGGTCGGGAGCATGCTCGTCTCACTAGGTGGAGGAATAATCATGCTTCGCAAAGGACTGATTACGGGTTTCGTCGCGGCGATGCTGTCTGTCAGCGCGTTTGCAGCCGATGTCGTAGTGCGGGTGAGGCCGCCTGCCCCAATCATCGAGACGCGACCTGTTTCGCCGGGAGCCGGCTATGTATGGACCCCTGGATATCATCGTTGGGATGGACGCGCGTATGTGTGGGCCCCGGGGGCCTGGGTTCGACCGCCACGTCCGCATGCCCGCTGGGTTGGCCATCACTGGGTGAAACGCAGGGGCGGCTGGGTAATGGTGGAAGGCCGCTGGCGATAAGTTATTAACCAATAGATAGTTAACCAAAATCACAGGCAGGCTCCGCGCGGGCCTGCCTGTCTGCTAATTTTCCTCCCTCTGCAGCGTCCCTCATAAGATCCCCAGGCGAATTGTTAAAATAGTCTCGAACAACCCGCCTCGACTGTGCGTCTAAAACAGGTGATAGGGACAGTTTGAGAGAGAAGGTCTGACGCTGTGAAGGTTAAGTGGAAAATAGTTATTAGCTTGGTCGTAGTGGTCGTGCTTGGCATCGGACTGTATGCCAGCACGGTCTACAGCAAGAAGGGTCTGGTCACGGTGCAGACGGGCCAAGTGACTCGCCAGGATATTACGAGCATCGTAACGGCATCCGGCGAAATCAAACCGAAGAATTACATCAACATTGGGGCCAATGCCCAAGGCGATATCACGCAGTTGCTGGTGAAAGAGGGCGACCGCGTGCGCAAGGGCCAGTTGCTGGCGAAGATTGAAGACGTGCAGCCCGCGGCGGATGTGGAGGCGCAGCGCGCGGCATTGAGCTCCGCGGAGGCGCAATCGTCGGCGTCCGAAGCGGCCGTGAAAGCGGCGGATGAAAACATCAACACGATGAGAGCCGCTCTGAACCACGACAGGGCCGATCTGGACCGCATGAAGGCGGACTACCAGCGGTCCGAGCAGCTCTTCAACGAAAAACTGGGCGCGAAGCAGGATTTCGAAATGAAGAAGTACACCTACGACGCGCAGGTGGCGGCGCTTGCCGAATCGCAGGCGCGGATCGTGCAGGCGCAGGCGCAGCGTGAGCAGACGTCGGCGCAATTGGCATCCTCGCAACGGCAGGTGGCGCAGGCCAAAGCCAACCTGGTGCGCTACGACGACATTTTGCGCAAGCACAACGCGTATGCGCCGCTCGATGGCGTGGTGACGAACTTGCCGGTACGCGTGGGCGAATCGGTGGTCATGGGCATCCAGAACGCCGAAGGCAGCACGATCATGACGATCGCGGATATGTCGCAGATCACGGCCGAAGTGAAGGTGGACGAGACCGACATCGTCAACATTCAACTCGGGCAGACAGCGGATATCACGATCGACGCCATACCCAACAAGACGTTCAAAGGGCACGTGACGGAGATCGGCAATACGGCGATTTTGCGGTCGACGGGCGTGGCGGCATCGCAGAGCGCGATTTCGAGCCAGGAAGCGAAGGATTTCAAAGTTGTAATCGCGATGGATAACCCGCCGGATGAAGTGCGGCCGGGGCTTTCGTGCACCGGTAAGATCACTACCGCTACGCGGCCGAGCGCTTTGACCATACCGATTCAGGCGCTGACGGTGCGCCAGAAGGGCGACCTGGATCCACAACCCCCGCCGGGCGCTCCGGTGGTGGCGAAGAAGTACACGCCGGCAGAAGAAAAGGCGCGCAAGGAAGATGTGCAGGGCGTGTTCGTGGTGGAAAACGCCAAGGCCGTATTTCACAAAGTGGACACGGGCATCACCGGCGCGACTGACATTGAGGTGCTGAACGGCCTCAAGGAAAATGACCAGATCGTGACCGGGACGTATCAGGTGATTCGGACGATTCGGAATGAGGCTGCGGTAAAGATTGATAATAAGCCGCCCGTTCCAGTGACTCCTGCGTCATAACTACAGATCACAAATATGGCAAGCGCGGCAATAGAACAGACCGATCGCGGCGCGCAACTGAAGCGCGACGGCGTGGTGATTCGCACGTACGATCTGTGGAAGACGTACATAATGGGCGATCAGGAGATTCACGCGGTTTCGGGCGTGAATATCGAGATCAAGCGTGGCGAGTACGTGGCCATCATGGGGCCTTCGGGTTCCGGAAAATCGACGCTGATGAACCTGATCGGATGCCTGGATACGCCCACGAAGGGGCAGTATTACATCAACGGCAATCTGGTGAGCGAATTGAGCGACGACGAGCTGGCGCGCATTCGCAATAAAGAGATTGGCTTCGTTTTTCAGACGTTCAATCTCCTGCCCCGCGCATCATCGCTGCACAACGTGGAGCTGCCGCTGATCTACGCGGGCATTTCATCCAAAGAACGCATCGAGATGGCCAAACTGGCGATGCGGCAGGTGGATTTAGAAAAGCGCATGGACCACAAGCCGAACGAGCTTTCGGGCGGGCAGCGGCAGCGCGTGGCGATTGCGCGCGCGCTGGTGAATAATCCATCGATTCTGCTGGCTGACGAACCGACGGGAAACTTGGATTCGGTCACCGGCAACGAGATCATGGGGCTGTTCGACCGCCTGCACCAGAAGGGCAATACGATTGTGCTGGTGACGCACGAGCATGACATCGCTCTGTTCGCCCATCGAATCATTTCGATTCGCGACGGCAACGTGGAGAGCGATCAGAAGACGGCGCGAGCCGCGAGTTAGTTCGCCTGCTTGAGCGCGGCTGCCGACTAGTGGCCGTTTACTGCGCCGCTTGCCGGCCGTTAATGAAAGATGCGCTGGGCCAGTTCTTCGAGGTTCTGCCGCCACAAGATCCAGCTATGTTTTCCGCCTTCGGCAGGGTGGAATTCGTGGTGAATGCCGTGTTGCGTGAGTGCTTCGTCCACGGCTTGCGTGCGCTTGAATAAATTATCGAGCGTGCCGCAGCCGATCCATAAGAGCGACAGATTTTTGTTCAACAGCGCGGCTTGATCGAGCTGAGCCGCATAACGCTGCGGGATGTCAGGCTCCGTGACGGGGCTGAAAACGCCGATCCAGGCGAATTCCTCCGGATGATGCAGACCAATCGCGAGCGCTTGCATGCCACCCATCGAGAGTCCGGCGACAGCGCGATTCTTGTTGCCGGGCGCGGTGTTGTAGCGGGCGACAACGGCAGGCATGATGTCCTGGAGCAGATCCTGCTCGAAGAGGACGTTGTTGCGTGCCTGATCGGGACCGCCGAATGGAACCGCGTGGCCGAATGGCATGACGAGCAGCATCGGCTGAGCGCGTTTTTCGGCCAGCAGATTATCGACGATGAAATTTGCGCGGCCGATGGCTTCCCAATTGCTTTCTGAGTTGCCGGAGCCGTGTAGCAAAACGAGAACAGGATATCCATCTCGCCGTTTGGCATCGTAGTCGGGCGGCGTGTAGACGAAGAAGCGGCGTGCATCGCCGCCGACCGTCTTTGAGTGATACCAGTTTTCCTGCACGGCGCCGTGCGGGACGTCGCGAATGTCGTGCAGGCGGGAAGGATCGCCGCGAATGATGACCAAGCTCTGCGCGGCTTCGTGTGCTCCGAACTTCACCAGCGGGTTTTCGGGATCGGCGACGCCCACGCCATCGATAGTGAAGTAGTACGACAACACCTCGCGCGGCAGCGGGCCCACGCGGACCGACCAAACGCCAGCGTCGTCGCGGGTCATCGCGACCGGAGGCGAAACGTCGATGCCGCCATCCACCACCCATTCGCCGCGTAGCGTCACCTCTTTGGCTTCGGGCGCGCGCAGGCGGAAGGTGACGTGCCCGTCAGGCTCCACGTCGGGCGATACGACGGGAGCCGGCGGCCGCGGTCGGGGCGCCTGTTTCTGCTGTTGCGGCTGCGCCGAGGCGCACATTGCGAAGGCAAGGACAACCAGCGTGCGCCGCATGGCGAAGAGTTAAGCCAGCACTTCGGGAATCAGGTGTCCGTGCACATCGGTGAGACGCATGTCGCGGCCGTTGAAGCGATAGGTCAGCTTGTCGAAATCGAGACCGACCAGGCGAAGAATGGTGGCGTGGAGGTCGTAGACCGACTTGGGGTTTTCAACGGCGCGATAACCGTATTGATCCGTGGCGCCGACCACCGTGCCGCCCTTGACACCGCCGCCGGCGAGCCACACGCTAAAACCGTAGGCGTTGTGGTCGCGGCCGTCCATGCGTTCGGAGATCGGCAGACGGCCGAATTCGCTGTGCCAAACGATAAGCGTGGAATCGAAGAGGCCGCGGCTCTTGAGGTCTTTGATGAGACCGGCGATCGGCTTATCGGTCTCGGCGCAATGCTGTTCGTGGTTGCCCTTGAGGTCCCAGTGCGCGTCCCAACTGGGCTCGAAATTGCCCCCGCCGGAATAAAGCTGGACGTAGCGGACGCCGCGCTCCACCAGTCGCCGAGCCATCAGCGCCTGACGGCCGAAGTAACCCGTGACATCGTCATCGAGACCATAGAGTTCGCGCGTGGCGGCAGTCTCTTTGTTGATGTCGATGGCCTCGGTGGCAGAGGTCTGCATCTTGTAGGCAAGCTCGTAGGTGTAGATGCGGGCCGAAAGCTCGCTGTCGAGCGGGTTCTTCTCCAGGTGCGTTTCGTTCAGCTTGTTGAGAATTTTGAGCCACTCCACCTGCTCTTCATTCGTACGGTCGGCCGGCGGACGAAGGTCGACAATGGGCGGCCCGCTGGAGCGGAACTGCGTGCCCTGATAGGCGGCGGGCATGTAGCCGTTGCCCCAGTTGGGCGCGCCGTTGATCGGGCCGCCGCGGTTATCTGTGAAGACGACATAACCAGGGAGATTTTCGTTTTCGGTACCGAGGCCGTAGGTGACCCAACTGCCCACGCTGGGCGCGCCGGCAAGGATGGTGCCGGTGTTCATCTGGAACAACGCCGGCCCGTGCGCGGGGCTCAGCGCATTCATGGAGCGGATGACAGCTATGTCATCGGCGTGCTGCGCAATGTTTGGAAACAGCTCTGAAACTTCCAGGCCGCTCTGTCCATACTTCTTGAACTTCCAGAACGAGGGCATCAAGCCGCCGGGCGTTCCCATGCTGGCGACGACGTCGCCGACGCCAGTCATTCTCTCGCCTTGGCGTTTGAGGAGCTCCGGCTTCGGATCGAAGGTGTCGACGTGGCTAACGCCGCCGTAGCAAAAGATAGAGATGACCGCCTTTGCCTTGGCAGGGACCTGTTGGGGTTTGGGCGCGAGCGGGTTCTTGTTGCGCTCGGCTGCCAGGGCCTCCCGGTTCAAGAGGTCAAGAAAGGCGAGGCTGCCGATGCCTCCGCCCAACTGGCTCAACATTTGTCGTCGCGAACAGCAATAGTTTTTCATGGCCGGTATGCAAACTCATTCAGGTTGAACATTGCCTGGCAGAACTCTGCCAGGCGCTTCGGGTTGGCGCTGACGTACGCAACAGAGGAGGTTTTCTCAGAAGGCGTGGGGGCGCGGCCGAGCGCAAGCTGAAAGGCGAGTTCCACTTGCGCTGCAGGCGCGGAGCCGGCTTCCTTGCGGACACGCTCAGCGAAGAAATTGGCTTGAGTAATGATGAAGTTATTGTTCATCAAAAGCAGCGCTTGCGGCGAAATGGTGGAGCGGTTGCGCCGGTCGCAGGTGTTGATCAGGTTTGGTTGGTCGTACGCTTCGAAAAGCGGGTAGCGAATGCTGCGCTTCGAGAAGACATAGATACTGCGGCGGAAAGTGGCGGGATCATCGTCGGCCTTGCCCGGCCAGGTGCGGTGAGAACTGCCCTGGAAAATATCGGGCGAGATATAGGGAAAGATGCAGGCGCCGCCCAGCTTGCGATCGAGCTTTCCCGAGACAGCCAGCATCGAGTCGCGAAGCACTTCCGCTTCCACGCGCTCGCGCGGCATGCGCCAGAAGAGGCGATTTTCAGGGTCGATGGAGACGTCGGCCATGTTGTCGTTGCTCGACATCTGGTAAAGCTCGGAATTCATCATCAGGCGATGCATGGCCTTCATGCTCCAGCCCTTCTGGACGAATTGCGCTGCCAGCCAATCGAGCAATTGTGGGTGCGAAGGCTGTTCGCCCATCTTGCCGAAGTTGCTGGGCGTGCGCACGATGCCTTCACCGAAGTGATGCTGCCAGATGCGGTTCACCATGACGCGCGGGGTGAGCGGGTTATCAGGCGAAGCCACCCATTCGGCGAAGCCGCGGCGGCGCCAGGTAGTCTGCGCGCCTTCGGGCGCCTTGGGGAAGATATATTCCACCGCGCTGGCCACGGTAAGCACGCCCGGCTGCATGAGGGAGCCTTTGGCATCCGGGACGCCGCGCATCAGGAAATAAGAGGACTGCGGAGTCGGTCCGGAATCCGTGATCGCCATCGCGGTGGGATACATCGCCGGCTTCTGGGTCTCTAACTCTTCGATCTTGTCGTTGAGTTCCTGATGCTTCTTGCGCTCTTCCTCGGTCATGAGCGACACGATCATCGGCTCGTCAATCTTGTGCGCCAGAGTGTCGTTGGTGAGCGTCTTTTCAATCTGCTGCACGTTCAGCTTTTGGCCGTCCGTGCGCTTATCGGCCGGAGTGCGCCAGGCCTCCTGCATGTAATCGGGAAGCTTGGAAATCGCTTCATCGATCAATTTCTTCTGATAGGGCGCTTCGAGGTCGGCCTTCGCCTTGCGGAAGGGCCGCTGCAGTTCGGTGATGCGATTTACTTCGGCGCGATACTTGGCGACATCGGTCGCGCCGACCAACGGATACGTGTAAGGTCGCGTCGAGTAGAAGACCGACTGGATCCGGTAGTAGTCCTTCTGCGGAATGGGGTCGAACTTGTGATTGTGGCAGCGGGCGCAACCAACCGTCATGCCGATGAAAGTCATCGACGTGGTCGCGACGATGTCGTCCAGCGAATCCTGCTTGCCACGCTCGCCGCCGCCGCCGCCGCTAGGGCCAAGGCGAAGGAAGCCGGTCGCGATGATGGATTCACGCGCGATATCCGGCGGCGTGTCTTTGGTGATGTATTCATCGCCGGCCAATTGTTCTTTGATGAATTTGTCGTATGGCTTGTCGGAATTGAACGCGTTCACCAGATAGTCGCGATAGCGCCATGCTTCGGGGCGGTCTTTGTCGAACTCGAAACCATCGGAATCGGCGTAGCGCGCCAGATCCATCCAGTGGCGTGCCCAACGTTCGCCATACGCAGGTGAAGCAAGCAACTGATCGATCAGTTTGGGCCACGCATCGGGCGAGGAGTCTTTCACAAAGGCGTCGATATCGGCGGGCGTGGGCGGCAGGCCGGTGAGGTCGATATAGGCGCGACGAACGAGCGTGCGCTTGTCAGCGCGCGGCGATGGTTTCAGCCCTTTGGCTTTCATCGCCGACAACGCAAAAGCGTCGATCGGGTTGATGTTCCATGCGGCTTCTGCCACCTTCGGCGGCGCGCTGGCGTGCACGGGCCGGAACGCCCAATAATTGCGCTCGCTCTCGGTGATGGGCCGCTCTTCCAGTTTCGCCTGGGCGGCCTTCTCGGCCGCGTCCGCTTGTTTGGCGTCAATCTTGGGATAAGGCGCGCCGGCCTCAATCCAGATGCGAAGCGTTTCAATGTCGTCGTCGGCAAGTTTCTTACCCGGGGGCATTGCGGGCTCGGCGACGTGAGTGATCAGCTTATACAGCCGGCTCTGCTCCGGGTCCGAGGGTACGATGACGGCGCCGTGCATGCCGCCCGCAAGCATCGAGTCGGAGGTGCGCAAATCGAGCCCGGAGGTCTTGGCGGCTCCGTGACACACGAAGCAATTTTTTTGCAGGATGGAATATGCATCCGCGGCATGAAGAACCGGGATTGGCAGAAGCAGTCCGCAGGCGAAAAGGCTAGCGACCGACCGGCGATGGAACACGCAAAAACCTCCCTTTTTGTAAGGGCTTTCTTTGTAAAATTCTCGCGGATTTTAGCAGGCTTGTCAACGGTTATTTCTTCTGGCCCAATGGATGTTGCGGATTATGCAATGAATCGCGTTAGCGGAATAACATTGGAGCCATCTGTTCCAGATACTCCCGCCACAAAACCCACGTGTGGCGGCCGCCCTCGCTGGGGTGAAATTGGTGCTTAATGCCATGTTGCGTGAGCGTTTCGTCGATCATTTTGGCGCCCTTGAACAGGTTATCGGCCGTGCCGCAGCCAATCCAGACCAAAGCCAGTTTTTGATTGAGCGCGGTGGCTTGAGAAAGCTGTGCAGCATAGCGCGTTGCGAAGTCCGATTCGGCAATTGGACTGTATACTCCAACCCACGAAAAAAGCTCCGGATGATGCAGACCTATCGCAAGCGCTTGCATGCCACCCATCGATAACCCCGCAACGGCGCGATTGCGCGCCCCGGAAGCTACGCGATACTGCTTTTCAAGCGCTGGCATAACGCTGGTAAGCAGGTCGTCTTCGAACAGTTCGTTGTTGCGCGCCTGGTCCGGTCCGTTTTGCGGCACGGCATGCCCAAACGGCATTACGAGAAGCATGGGCTTGGCGCGCTTTTGCGCGATCAGGTTATCCAGGATGAAATTGGCGCGGCCGATCGATTCCCAATTCGTCTCCGCGTTTCCCGCGCCGTGCAGCAGAACGAGCACGGGATATCCGGCGCTGTTGCGGGCATCGTAGCCCGGCGGCGCGTAGACGTAAAAGTGGCGCAGTTCGTGATTCAACGGGTTGGAGTAATACCAGTTTTCCTGCACCGTTCCGTGCGGGACGTTTTGGGGATCATGCAAGCGGGGCGGATTTCCAGGAATTGCAACCAGGCTCTGCGCGGCGCCGCGAGCGGCCAATTTGACCGTCGGATTTTGCGGATCCCCGATCCCCAAGCCGTCGACAGTGAACGAATAGGCGTACACCTCGGACGGCAGCGGGCCCACTGTTACGCTCCAGTTGCCGCCCTCGTCTTTCGTCATCGGGATTGTATCGTTCGTCCACTCGCCATGCAGCGCCACGGAGTTGGCGTTGGGCGCGCGTAGACGGAAAGTAACTTTCCCATCGGTCGCCACTTCCGGTGATACAAGAGGCGCGGTGCGCTGGCGCGGCGGCTGCGTTTGCGCCTGACTTCGCGCGCACGAGGCAAGGGCTATAACTAGTCCGCAAACAGTAACTAACTGCGTCATGCAGTGGATGCTCTCACATGGCTTGACGGGTGTAAATAAATTTTACTCACTTACTCGACTTAGTGCGCCGGGAACTCGAAGAAAGTGCTCTAATAATCGAATTATGAATAGTCGCCGGCAGTTTCTGCGTACTGCCCTCTCCGTAAGCGCGGCCGCCGCCGCGGCATGGGCGGAACGCGCGCCCATCAAGATTGCGCACCGCGAAGGCAACATGCTGAAGGAATCGTCGCCGGGCGTTTATGAGCTGGGCGCGAAGATCGGCGGAATTTCAGGCATTGAAGTACAGACTGTGCGCTCCAAACTGTGGGACCGCGAGATGGCGTTGACTTACAAGAAAGAGTCGGCGCGCTGGAATATGCGAACGGTGTCGATGGGCGGCATTATGCCGGCGGGGGGCTCGTTGGTAAAGCCTGAAACATCGGAGGAGCCAATCCGTAAAGCGATTGCGTCGGGCGAAATATTGGGGGCCAGCGTAGTTCTCGTGCCCGCGTTCCGCCAGGATTGTCCCAAGATGGACGACGAAGCGTCCTATGGGCCGGTGGTGAAGTTGCTGCAGAAACTGGCGCCGGTGGCGAGAGACGCGGGCATTGTCCTGGGTCTTGAGCTATCTCTAAGCCTTGACGAACACCGTAAGCTCATGGACTTAGTCGCCGATCCCAATGTGCGCATCTACTGGGACGCTACAGGCGTGGACAGCATGAACCATCCGGGCGAGGGTCTGAAGGGTATTCAGACTTTAGGCGACCTGATTTGCCAACAGCACCTGAAGAATAACAGCAAGCTTATGGATGAACCGGGTTACATCGACTGGACCAAAGCTTTGCCCGCGGTAAAAGCCAGCGGTTATCAGGGCTGGATGGCGTTTGAAACCCCGCATGCAACGCCCGAGGCGTGCATCGAGCAGACGCGGCACAATCTGGCGTATGTGATGAAGTATCTCGCCTGATCAACTGGCGGGTTTCAGCACGATGACTGAGCCGGTGGCCTGTAGCGTACCGGTCCAGGAGACGCTCGCCGTCACGCCCTGTTTCGCCTCCGGAAAAGATTGGTCGAGCGACGCGAAGCTGTACTTACTGCTGGCGGTGGTCTGATAGGAATCTTCGATCTTGAAGCCTTGGCCGGCTGTATATGCGCCGCCGTTGGCGGTAACTATTCCGAGCAGCGCTACGCCACCCGCGGGAACATTGAAAGGCTCGGAAGTCCATGCGCTAAGCGCGCCCTGTGGACCTGCGGATTCGAGCGCGATCGGGGCATTCGCGTCTACGCCGCTGAACTCCATCACACTCATCGCGGGATACGTCAGAGTGGCCCTGCCGGTGATGGCTGGATGGATCGTGACCACGTTAAAGCCTTCGCCTTTGACGTTCTTGGCATAGAACCACTGACCAAACCACGTGCCTTTTCGCAGCGTAGCCGGGGTAAACGCGTCCCCAGCGGAATCGGTGACCAAACCGATAGGCTGCGCGCCAGAAAACGACACCGTCCAAACGACGATAGTATTTCCGGCGGTTGAGTTATAGCCGGACGTGGATAGCGCGGTCGATTCGGCGCCCGTAATATCCTTGGCGACCTTATGCGTCACCAAAGTGACCGCGGCATGGGAAGTAAGCGCGCTAAGTACGAGAGTGGAAAGTAAGTTGACGGTAATTCGCATAAGCGAGCCGGTCTCCTTTGTCGACGATGAAATCTATTCCAACAAATTTGCTCCGATTGTCAAGCCTTGACTTTTTTCGTGCACTGTGGCTGTCTGGTAATCTGACGGAGCGTAATATGCACACTTCTTTGCGATCAATGCAACGCATCGCCACTGCATTTCTGGTGGTTGCCGCCCTGGTTCCCCCTTCTTTGGCTCAGTCCAAGACTTCGGACACGTCGAAGTACCGTGTATTGGGATGGGATAAAAATCACATCGCCATTGTGAACGGTAAAGGCGACGTGGAGTGGGAATATCCCGTTCAAGCATCGTCGATGCACGACATCCAACTGCTGCCGAACGGCAATATTCTCTTCCACAACGGCGCCACGGTGCGCGAGGTGACGCGCGATAAGCAGGTCGTCTGGGAGTACGCTTCGAAACCCAAGGATGGCTACTCCGGGCGCGTGACAGTGCACGCCTTTGAGCGCCTGCCGAACGGCCTCACCATGATCGCCGAGAGCGGCAATCAGCGGCTGATCGAGGTCGATAAGGACGGCAAGATCGTGCATGAGATCCCGCTTACGGTAGATAAGCCGAGCCCGGGCAGCGACACGCGCCTGGTCAGAAGCGTGCCTGGCGGCGGATACCTGGTGGCGCATGAGGCTGACGGGAAGGTCCGCGAATATGATCGCAACGGCAAAGTCGTCTGGGAGTATGCGATGGACATGAACAACCTGCCCGCTTCGCCAGGTCTTACGGGACACGGCGTGAACGTGTTCTCGGCCAAACGTCTGCCGAACGGAAATACTCTGATTGGCGGCGGGAACAACAACCGCGTGATCGAAGTCGACAAGAGCGGAAAGATTGTCTGGAGCGTGGAGGCGAAAGATCTGCAGGGTATCACCTTGGCCTGGATCACCACGATAGACCCTCTGCCGAATGGCGATGTGATCTTTGGAAACTCGCACGCAGGGCCGGATAACCCGCAATTGATCGAGGTGACGCGCGACAAGAAGGTAGTTTGGACCTTCAAAAACTGGGACGAATTCGGCAACACGCTGGTTGCTACCAAAGTGATTCGCGACGGTAAATAGTACTGGCAAGGGCGGTTCATGGCCGTCTAAGGGCACGGGGGAAGCGAGACATGGGGTCGAAGATTGATAACATTGCAGCTTACCCGATGCCGCGAACGGTGAAGAGAACGACGCAAGAGACGCCTTCCATCCAAAGTCTGGATCGCGGCCTGGTGATTCTGGAGGCCGTGGCCAAATCCGGCGAGCCCATGTCGCTGGCGGACCTGACCGCGCTTTTGCAGATCGATCGCAGCAGCGTGTTTCGCCTGGCGAACACGCTCAAGCGCCGCGGCTTTCTGGCCATCTCCAGTCGCGGCAAAGACTACATACTGGGTCCATCGATCTGGCGGCTTTCGCGCCAGTACGACTGGAGCAATATGCTCATCACAATCAGTCATGAGCCGCTGAAGAAGCTTGCGGTCACCACCAATGAGACGGCCCATCTGGCGGTGCGTGAAGGCAAACACGCGCTGTTCATCGATCACGCCACGGTGAATCACACCATTGCCGTGTCCGGGCAGACCGGCGAATCGGTGCCGCTTTATTGCACCGCGCATGGCAAGGCGCTGCTGGCCGATTGCGACGCCACCGACATCAAATCGATCTTCGGCCCGCGCTCGCTCACCGGCTACACGCCGCAAACTATCACGTCGCAGGAGAAACTAGTGAAGACGTGCACGGAAATCAAACGGCAGGGGTTTGCTACCGACGAGGCGGAGTATGCGGAAGGTATTCGATGCGTGGCCTCGCCGATCCGCGACCAGGATGGCTCCGTGATCGCTTCGATCGGCATCTCCGCGCCGATGACCCGGTTCCCGCGCGAACGCTTTGCGAGAGCGGCTGAGCAGGTAGTGGAAATCGCTCGCACGATTAGTGACGCGATCGGTAGCCGCTCGGAATAATTCGCGCCTCAAACATTACTCGGGTGCGCCACTAACTCACGCTTTCGCGGTGTAGTTAGTTTCTCTCCACGGAACTTACTCGCCTGCACTAACTGGGTAAGTGCCGTCCGCGGGGTTGATCCCAAATCATCTTGACTCCATCCTGGGCGAATGATAGAATTCCAAAAATCAGCGCAATGGTGATTGCATAATTTGCAACAGCAGATGGAGGGCATTCCGTGGGAGTAGTTGCATTACTGCTGGCCGCCGCGGCCGGCGTGCGCCGTACTTGGCGCGCAATACGCGGCGCGTACTCCGCCAACCAAATGCTTTCCGTCGCGTCTGAGAGGTTTTGGAGCTGCATTGCGCCGTTGTGTCCGGCGATGCTGCCGCGGGCGGCGTCCCGCGCGCCTGATCACTAATATCGCTATCGATTTTCGCTATTTTGTTCACCAGGGTTTATCTAGATGCGTCACGTTGTCGCAGTTTTCTTACAGGAAGGCGGTTCCTATGCATACGGCTCGAAGTAAGTTCAGAACCAGTATTGGGATTGCATTGTCATTGATGTATCTTGGCGTGTTCACGCCCTCGTTGCGCGCCCAAACCGAAACCACGGGCACAATAAACATCGCCGTTCAGGATCCAACGGGAGCTTTCGTTCCGCAAGCGACCCTGGACTTGCGCGATCTCGGCACAAATCAGATGCGCAAGGCGGCGACGTCTGAGACCGGCACTTATACGTTTGCAAATTTACCCTTCGGCCAGTACGAACTTACGATTACAGCCAACGGGTTCCAACGCCAGGTGTTCGCGTCCGTGCAGGTGCAGACCGCTCGCGCAACAGAAGTAAACGCGACGTTGAAGCTTGGCGGCGCGTCCGAAACAGTGGAAGTGAGCACGGCTGCTACGCCGCTGGTCGAATCGACATCGAACACGCTGGCCACTACCATCGATACCAAGCAGGTGGTCGACCTGCCGATTCAGGGACGCAATGTGTTTAACCTGGCGTTCACCACTCCCGGCTTTGCGATCACTCCGCTGGCGGTAGTCAGCCAGACCACGCTGTCGCAGGGCCCGCAAGACAACACGATTCCCACGAACGGCACTTACAACAACCTGCCGGGGGCCGCGATCGTCGGAGCCACGCTCGATGGCGTTCCGGGAATCAGCAATCGCTTCAAGAGCGCGGGGTTCTCTTACGGCGCTGTGGTTGTGCAGCCGCGCCTGGAAAACATCGCGGAAATGACGGTGCAAACGGGCCAGATGGATTTGAGCGGCGGCATCGGAACTTCCGCGCTGCAGATCAACATGGTCACCCGGCGCGGCACGAACCAGTTCCACGGCCGTCTGTTCGAGGATTTGCGCAATACGGACCTGAATGCGAACACCTGGATCAATAACGCGACCGGCCTTCCGCGCAATGTCATCAAGCTGAACGATTTCGGCGGCAGCGTCGGCGGTCCAATCATCAAAAACAAGCTGTTCTTTTACGCCTCTTTCGCGGAATCGATCTCGCCCTTGTCGAAGGTTTCAAACGCCACGGTGCTCAGCCCCAGC
This sequence comes from Bryobacteraceae bacterium, assembly GCA_036268375.1. GTDB lineage: Bacteria > Acidobacteriota > Terriglobia > Bryobacterales > Bryobacteraceae > PALSA-243. The sequence goes on from DATAUH010000034.1 coordinate 24,442, forward strand.
GCGCAGCAGGGAATCTTCTCCTACAAGACTGCGAGCGGCGCCCTGCAGACGGCTAACGTGTTGCAGATTGGCGGCGCGGCCGGGTACTCTTCGAATGTGCTGCCGAACGTGGCCGCGCAGTTTTCCGCCATTAACGGCGTGATGAATCAGGGCGCGCTTTCGCCCACCAGCGACCCGAATCTCTACAATCTGAGTCACGTAAACACTGCGCGGCAGACGATTCACTACCCGGCCCTGCGGCTGGACTACAGCCTCTCCGAAACCAAGCGCATCAGCTTCGTGTACAACCAGACCAGCACTACCTGCCTGAATTGCAACGTGCCGATTTTCCCCGGAAACATCGCGAAGGCCGATGCAGGATCGGTGGACCCGTATAACCGCATCGCTTCGTTTTCGTTCGATTGGACGGTGCGGCCCACGCTGGTGAACCAATTTCACGCGGGATACACCGGCCAGTACAGCAATTTCAACCCTGAAAACCAGGGGGTCGATCTGACCTCGCTGTACACGCAAACCTGGGCATACGGCACCTCGATCACGCCCCTACAGCTACCCGTCTCATCGTTCTATCCGTTATTGAGTGCAAGCGATAGCGTGCTGTGGCAGAAGGGTACCCACTCGATCACCTTCGGCGGCACGTGGTGGCGCGAGCAGGATCACTATTGGAACAGCCCCAGCGGCTACCCGCGCTATACGTTTGGCGTCTCGAGCGTGGATCCCGTGGCGACCGCCTTCACGAATGCGCTCGGGAGCGCCGGCACGACAGCTCTAACGAACGCTCAGAACTTGTATGCGACGCTGACCGGAAGAATTTCCGGCGTCACCACTACGCGGCCCCTCAATTTCGCGACCAAGCAGTACAAGCCCTTCGGACAATACAATTTGGATGAGGTGCAGCAGTCCGCCGGGTTCTTCTTCCAGGATCGCTGGCGCCTCAGTTCCGCTTTGACGTTGAATTACGGTCTGCGCT
>DATAUH010000035.1:0-8627 GCA_036268375.1 Bryobacteraceae bacterium
CGCCCCAGTCAATGGGTGGTGTGGGAAGAATCGCGCGTCAATTCAGAAGGCCGGCGCGCCTGGACCCGCACCGCATCCGATTTTCTCAGCCTGCATTATCATTCAGGCGACGGGCTGCTCACTTCGTCCTATCCGCTCACCGGCGTTCTCAGGGAAGCCGGCATTCCCCTTCGCGAGTCGCTCAATCTGAACAACGGAATTTTCTGGGAGGCCGAAATCGAGCGCCCGGAACTTCATCTCAAACAGCAATGGGTGCTGGCGCAGGGTGGCGACGGCGCTCAGACCGCCGTCAACCGCGCCGGCCGCTTCGGCATCGTCTATAAACTCGAAAAGCGCATCGAGGTGAAGGATCAACCCGTCATCGAAATCTATCGCAGGAGCCCGCAACTGAATGAAAATTCCCTTCACTAAGGCGCATGGCGCAAAGAACGACTTTCTGCTCACCTGGCGGCGCGATGCGCCCGAACAGGGATACCCCGCCATCGCGCGCGCCATCTGCGACCGCTACACCGGCATCGGCGCCGATGGCTGGATGCTGGTCGATCCCCCGCACGATGCCAATGCCGAAGGCGCCATCGAACTCTACAACTCCGACGGCAGCGCCCCGGAGCTATCCGGCAACGGAACGCGTTGCGCCGCCGCCTTCCTCATCGAGCACGGCTTCGCCCCCAGCCGCGTACGCATCCGCACCGGCGCCGGCATCAAGACCCTGCGATTGCTCGATCGTCAGGGATTAACCTTCAATTTCGAAATGAATATGGGTAAGCCGCGTGTGGTCGCGTTGCAGTTCGCCTTGCCCCTCTCCAGCGGCCCGCGCGACGTGACCTTGGTGGACGTCGGCAATCCCCAGTGCGCCGTCCCCGTCGATTCCTTCGACTTCGACTGGCGCTCCATGGGCGCCGAAATCGAGCGCCATCCACACTTTCCGAAGCGCACCAACGTTTCGTTTATTCAACCGGCCGACGCGCACACCATCGCAGTTCGTTTTTTCGAGCGGGGCGCCGGCGAAACCAACAGTTCGGGGACCGGGTCCACCGGCGCCGCCGCGGCAGCCGTCGCGCGCGGCGTTGTCCAATCACCCGTCCGCGTGCTTACCCCTGCCGGCCCGCTCGAAATCCGCATTCAGGACGAAGCCTTTCTCACTGGACCCGCCGTCATCATCGGAGCCGGTGAATTCTTCTTCGATACTTAGGTGATAATTCTGGACCCCGTTCTAGTACTTCCCAGCGTGATATAAGCCGCAATCAACTTATAATGAGTTTGAATGAGTGACCCGCAAATTGCAGTCGAAGCCACTGCCAAGCTTCTTGAAGAGAAAATTAAGGCGCGTACCGCCCGTGTTGGCGTGGTCGGACTGGGTTATGTCGGCCTGCCGTTGGCGGTGGAATTCGCCAAGGCCGGCTTTGAAGTAACCGGCATCGACATTAACGAAGAGAAGGCGCGCCGCGTAAATGCGGCCGATTCCTATATTGGCGATATCTCAAGCGCCACGCTTGAGCCGCTGGTGAAGTCCGGAAAGCTGAAGGCGACCACCGATTTTTCCGCCGTTCTGGAACTCGACACCATCAACATCGCCGTTCCCACGCCGCTGCGGAAGACCAAAGACCCCGACATGAGCTTCATTGTCGAGTCCTGCCAGCAGATCGCGAAGCATTTCCGCGCAGGCACTCTGGTGATTTTGGAATCGACCACCTACCCCGGCACCACCGATGAGGTCGTGCTTCCGATGCTGCAAAAGGGCGGTCTCGAAGTGGGCCGCGATTTCTTTCTCTGCTTCTCGCCCGAGCGCGTCGATCCCGGCAATCCGAACTTCCAAACTCACAACATCCCGAAAGTCGTCGGCGGCGTGACCGCGGCGTGTACGGAGATGGGTCGCGTCTTCTATTCGCAGGCTCTTGAGCACGTGGTTCCCGTAAGCTCCACGCAAGTCGCGGAAATGGTGAAGCTGCTCGAAAACACTTTCCGCATGATCAACATCGGCCTGGTGAACGAAATCGCGCTCATGTGCGACCGCATCAGCATCAACGTGTGGGAAGTGATCGACGCCGCCGCCACCAAGCCCTTCGGCTTCATGCCCTTCTATCCGGGCCCTGGTCTGGGCGGCCATTGCATCCCCATCGACCCGTTCTATCTCTCGTGGAAGACCAAGCAGGCAGGCATCGAAGCGCGGTTCATCGATCTCGCCGGCTATATCAACGGCCAGATGCCGCATTTCGTCGCTGATAAAGTACAGAACGCGCTCAACGACGTCGGCAAACCGGTGAAAGGATCGCGCATTCACGTCATGGGCGCCGCGTACAAGCGCGATATCGACGATATGCGCGAATCTCCGGCCCTCGATGTGATGCTGCTCTTGCAGAAGCGCGGTGGAATCATCAGCTACAGCGATCCGCACGTGCCTCATCTGAAGCTGGATGGCCTGGAAATGAGTTCGCAGCCTGAAGCGGCCGCGGCTGACGCCGATTGCGCCGTCATCATCACCGATCACCGCGCCTTCGACTACAAAGGCCTTCTGCAACGCGCAAAACTGATCGTCGATACCCGGAACGCGCTCAAAGGCGTGAAATCCGAAAAGATCGTCCGGCTGTAGCGGCGTTTCGCTGCGCGCGAGCTTTTACTTACCAGTCTTGTCCTTGGGCATTTTGAGTTTGGGAATATCGAAATGCCCTCCTAACTCCGCCAACTGGTCGAGATTGATCGTCCCTACGATGTTGATGACAGTCACTTCGTCTTCCTCAGCCTCCAGAATCGCGACCCCGGTATTCTTGCCGTCCTGCACCCGTAGGTAAATCTCGCCGGTCTCGCCATCCTCGCTGCTCACGCCCACAATTCGCTGCCAATCCGGACCGCGCAGTTGGTTCCGGATCGGCTCCAGGTCCGCCTGCGTCCACATGTTCTTGCGTTTGAACTCGAAGTGCTTCACGTAGATCCCGTCCAGGCCATCGATCAACTTCTTGATGCCGGCCTCATCGGGATCGCTTGCGTCCAAAAACTTGGCGGCGAATTTAAGCGTCGGCCCTGTGAGGGAAAGATCCACGGCGTTCGATGCCTTAGACGCGATCGAATCCAGATTGAGTTTGAACTGCTGGGGCGGCGCTGCCAGTGCGCACGTTGCCGCTATCAGAACGAGTGAGTGAATCTTCATCGCACAACCTGCATTTGAATGTGGTTCAATTTCGTCGAAGTAATCCGAAACGCCATTAACAGCTCACGCTTCGCCGTCTGTCCCTGATGCCACCGATACCCGTAGCCCGCGCTCACCGCGATCAACACCGATGCTGCGGCCGCCATCCACCGCGGCGCCACGCGCCGGGACCGTGTGCGCTCCAGAATCCGCTCCGTCAAATCCGCCGGTGGCTCTTCCGGCTGAAACGCCCGTCGTAACTGCTGCTCCAAATCATCCATCACGCTTCTCCTACGCCGCGCCGCGCCAGTTTTTCGCGCAACAGCGACAACGATCGTTGCAAGTGGCTCTTCACCGTCGCTACCGGCATTTCCAACACTTCTGCAATCTCCATTGGATCGAGATCCTCCTGGTACCGCAGGATCATCACCATGCGCGGCGTCTCCGGCAAACTCGCCACCAACCGCCGCAGCGCTTCATTCAACAACAGATCGCGCTCCATGCCGCTTGCCCGCGCTGTAGCTGCGGGCTCCGCAATCTTGTCGATGGCCACCAGCGGTCTGCGCTGCCGGCGCCGCCCCTCATCGATCACGCGTTGCGCCGCCACCTTACGCAGCCACGCCGCGGCGTGCGCGGGAGATTGTATATGCGCAAGGTTGCGGTGGAGGCTCAGAAAAACCTCCTGCGTCACTTCCTCCGCCAAGCCACGATCACGCAGAAAGCGCAGCGCCAGACTGAACACCATCGTTTGATGCTGGCGCAGCAGCTGTGCGAAATCGAGAGCGGGTTGCGCGGTCACCAGGGCGATCACTGAATTCTGTCGAATGCAATCTTGCTGTCTACGTCCGCGCGCTTGAAGTCACTATTCTTCATGTTGATCGTAATCGCGCGCCGGTAAAAGAACAGCACGTTAATATTAAACTCACCACCAAAGCCCGAAGGAAACCACACGCCGTCCGCGACGCGCTCATAGCTCACGGAAAACCCGAGCCCGCGCACGTTGGTTCCGAGCAGCACTCGCACCGCCATCGGAATTTTTTGCGCCAGCGAGGTCACCACAGAGATCGGTTGATACTCCTCGGCATCGATCAGCGCCTCGCCCTTCCAATCACCCGCATTGTCATCACCCTTAGCCGTCGGTTTCGGCACAAAGGTGATGCGATAGGCGCTGCGGCCGCGCCACATTTCCGTACCGGCGAGCCGGTACACGTAGTGCCGCTGCTCCTTCGCGGTCAACGGAAACAGGTCGCGCGGAACTCCATCTTTATCGTTGCCCAAAAGCGAGACCGCAACGTCTCCATCCACCTGTGCGGCAACGCCTTTGGCATCGTCATCGCACCGCCCCATACTTGCCGAGGTCACAAGGCTGCGTTTTTCGCCCTTCGCGTCCGGCGCCACAATGAAATCGCGCGTTTCGCGGCAGGCAATTTTGCCGTTGCTTTGCCGCAGAGAGACCAACTGTTCCTGCTTATAGACGAATTGCTTGCGCGCTGCTACTGATTTCGCCTGGTTTTCGGCGACGCGCGCCATGATTTCGTCCACTGAAGGCGGCTTCTGCGCGAAAGCCGCGGTCACCGCCAAGAGCGTCCAGATCATCCGCTTCATACTCATTCATACGCCCAGTTGCAGCGTTGAGAATGCAAATTTCTGGAAGGAAGATCAGTCGAACCAGACGTTCAACTGACGAAATATCGACACGTGCCGGTCACATTCACGAGGATCCCGCCAAAAATAACGGCCGCACCCGGCGTTCTACCGGATGCGGCCTTGGAAATCCCGGACAGTTCAGACGATTGATTGGTAAGTTTTAACGAGCTGAAATCTCGTTCCAGTTCTTACCTTTGAAAATGCCCATAAACATGGCAAAAACGCGCGGCGATTGCGCCTGCTGGTCTTTATCCAGCGTCTTGAAGAAATTGGCGAACGCGCTCATCTCGATCTCAGCCATTTGGGATTCGCTGGCGGCATACGCTTTCACCGCCGTATCCACCTCATCCTGCTTTCCAGCAGCCACGGACTGGGCCACCGTCTCGCGTTGCTTTTCCATCTGGTCGCGCACCGGAATGGCTTCCTTCTGCGCGTCATCCATAATCGTCTTGAGCTGTTTTTTCTCGTCCTTGTCCAATTTCAGGATTTCGGAGAACTGCTCGAACCTGTTGCCTGGGCCCGTCGGCATCGGAATATTCTGCTGATCCCCGCCACCACCCTTTTTACCTCCTTTTCCTTGAGCGGAAACGAGCGCCGCAAAAGCGCATGCGATCACCAGCACGTTTCGTAGCATCTTACTGACGTCCTCCTCTTGCGGTGCGAGTGGCCCGCGCATCGAACAGACCATCCATTTCCGTCGCGAAAAGGGCGCCGGACTTAGCCTGCTGCTTCGGATCGAGCATCGCGTACAGCTTTGCGTAGGCCTTGGCTTCCACACCGCCGCGTTGCGCCATCAGCTCAGTGAACTGTCCCATCAGCTTTTTCACTTCCTCCCCGCTCTTGCCCTGAATCAGAGCGGTCGTGATCACATTGCGGCCTTGGTTCAACTGCTCGGCGATGGGCCGCATCTCTTCTTGAGCCGCGCTCACGATCGACGCAAATTTCTCTTTTTGATCCTTGTTGAGATGGAGTTTGTCGGCTACTATCTCGGCCTTGCTCTGGCGTTGCTGGCGCGGCATACCGCCGCCCATTCCTTCGCCGCCCGTGCCGCCCATATCGCCGCCTGAATTGCGGCCCCCGCCTCCCATACCGCCGCCGCCTTGAGCGAGCGCCATCGAAGCAGCGCATGCGGCTATACACAACAGACGCACCAACATTCCAACCTCCATTACGGAAGATTTCCGCAGTTTTCCCTGAATGGGTCTCTGTCGATTAAAACACGGATGTGGAGAGAATTAAAGGCGGGAGAGAACTGAGCGGACGCGGCGGGCACGGATTTCCCGGCCCGCCTTCCGCTGAACTACTACAGAATTTAAGCTACTTTTGATGCATTCCGGTTGGCACGGTCCCAATCGTCATAGTCGCTTTCGGCCTGTTCGCGGGTGTAGCCATAGCGCTCTTGTAGTTTGCCGAGAAGCTGGTCCTTTTTTCCTGCGACCGTTTCCCAGTCATTGTCCGTGAGTTTGCCCCACTTCTCGCGCATCTTTCCCTTGAACTGCGTCCAGTTGCCTTCCAGTTGGTCTGAATTCATAATATGAATGACCTCCGCAAATATGATTTGCATACGCCGTTCCACGGCGCGCTTTTCTACTTTGGCGGCTAGAGTGCTTAGCCTCACCCGTGGGTCGATGGCTCTGGCTTTTTTGCATAGCTCGAAGTGTGTCTGCTCAGGTTCAAGCTCCTCCCATCACCGATGCTACGCCGCCGGGCACGCGCGCCGCTCAGATTGAGGCCGCGCGAAAAGCGAAGGCTGCGTCGTTAGAACCCGACGAAGCGAAGGGAATTGAGCACGATCTCAACGTAATCGAAGACAAAGAACTCCCGCAGCGATTTAGTGCGGGCGTGGGCGGTGTTCGCGTGCATATGGGCGGTCTGATAACGGGCTCTGGCTTTGCCGCCGGACCGGAATATTACCGCCACTTGCTGCACGATCAACTGCTTTTCCGCACATCCGTCCGCGCGTCCCTGCAACAGTATTATTTGATGGATGCCGAACTCGACGCGCCGCGCCTCGTCGACAATCACGTCTTTGCCAACTTTTACGCAGTTCATTACGACTATCCGAAAGTCGATTACTATGGCGAGGGATCGCACTCGCACAAAACCGGGCGGACGGACTTCCGGCTCGAAACAACTTCATTCCGATTGCGCACCGGCCTTCAGCCAATCGAGCACCTGAAAATCGGTGTCATCGGAGAATATTTGCGCGAAAACGTTGGGCCCGGAGACAGCGACGACTTCGCATCCGCCGACCGGGTCTATTCCGAACAAACTACCCCAGGCCTCGAATACCAGAGCAACTTCCTGAACGGCGGAGGCTTTGTTCAATATGATTGGCGCGATCATCCCGGCGGACCGCGATACGGTGGCAACTACATCGCCGAATTCTCGGACTATTCGGATATCCGGCGCGAGGCATATTCGTTTAACGAACTACATCTGGAGGCGCAGCAGTACATTCCGTTTTTTAATCGCAGACGCGTAATTGCATTGCGTGGCCGCGTGATTGCCACGGATCCGCACGGCAGTAATCGCGTGCCCTTTTACCTGCAGCCCACCCTGGGCGGATCCGACGACCTGCGAGGCTACCGCTCCTTTCGCTTCTACGACAACAACTCCGCCGTTCTCAACGCCGAGTATCGTTGGGAGGTCTTCAGCGGTCTCGACATGGCTCTGTTCTTCGACGCCGGCCAGGTCTTCGATAAATGGCAACAAATCAATCTACGCCGCCTCGACACTGACTATGGGTTTGGATTTCGCTTCAACGTCGGCAACGACGTCTTTCTCCGAATCGACACTGGTTTCAGCCGTGAAGGCTTCGCGATATGGTTCAAGTTCAGCAACGTATTCTAGTGCGCGCGCTCATTCTCACTCTGCTGCTGCCGTTGAACGCCCCGGCTCAGAAGTTCTTTCCGGACGATCCGCTGCTGCGTGAACCGCCGCCGGTCAACGTCGGAAAGCTGCTCAACCGCTCCATCAACCAATACTTCGATTTCTTCCAGGACCTGTTCTTCATGCCGGACAAGGAAGAGGTCAAGCATCACACAGGCGGCCCCTCGCAAGCGGTAAATACGTTGGGAGAGGTTCCGGACAATTCATGGTTCACCAACCGCGTCGGTTCCCGGCCTATGTCGATCGAAGAACTGCTGCGCGGTCCCGGCGACGACCATTCTCCCGCGACCGACAGACCTTGGACCGTTGTGTCCGGCAAAAATGAAGGCATCACTCCCGGCCTGGTGTTTCGCGATTCCAAGGGCCGGCTCTATTTTCTAAAATTCGATCCCAAAAGCAACCCCGGCATGGCAAGCGCCGCCGATGTGTTGGGCTCAAAGTTCTACTATGCAATTGGCTACAACGCGCCCGAAAACTATGTGGTCACCTTCTCGCGCCAGCAACTTGTCGTCAATGAGAAATCCAGCTATCGCACGCCCCAGGGAAATAAGCGCGCGATGACCGAGCGTGATGTCGACGACGTGCTGGCGAAGACTCCGCGCGAACAGGACGGCCGTTATCGGGGGCTCGCAAGCTTCAGCATTGCCGGAGACATTATCGGCCCGCACCGCTACTATGGAACGCGCACTGACGATCCCAACGACATTGTGAATCACGAGAACCGCCGCGACCAGCGTGGCCTGTACGTGTTCGCCGCATGGCTCAACCACACCGATTCCAAGTCCATCAACAGCCTGGATTCCGTCGTTGAAGAGAACGGCCGCCGCTTTGTCAAACATTTCCTCATTGATTTCGGCGCCATACTGGGAAGCGACAGCTTTGAACCCAAACAACCCCGGCGCGGGAACGTCTACGTTTTCACCTGGAAAGATTCCGCGAAGCAGTTTTTTTCGCTCGGCGCCGA
>DATAUH010000036.1:0-29551 GCA_036268375.1 Bryobacteraceae bacterium
AAGCTCAGCGCTGCCGACCGACCAGCGTCTGCGCGCCGCGGCTACACATCCCGATCCGGACTTGGCTGCGCTCTATTTTCAATACGGCCGCTATTTGCTGATCGCGAGCTCCCGGCCCGGTACGCAGGCTGCCAACTTACAGGGGATTTGGAACGAATTAGTTCGGCCGCCGTGGAGCTCTAACTGGACGGCTAACATCAACGTACAAATGAATTACTGGCTGGCCGAGACGTGTAACTTAGCCGAATGCCATCAGCCGCTCTTCGATTTAATCGAAGGCGTAAGCAAGACCGGTGCGCGTACCGCGCAAGTGAATTACGGCTGCCAAGGTTGGGTATCGCACCACAACATCGATCTGTGGCGTCAATCGGCGCCCGTCGGCGCTTTCGGCGAAGGCTCGCCCACGTGGGCGAACTGGCAGATGAGCGGCCCGTGGTTGTGCGCGCACCTGTGGCAGCACTACGTTTTCAGCGGCGATCGTGAGTTTCTGCGCACACGCGCCTATCCGATCTTAAAGGCGGCGGCCGAATTTTGCCTCGATTGGCTAATCGAGCGCAAGGATGGCCGGCTTACCACGTGCCCTTCGTTTTCGACGGAAAACAATTTCATCGCACCTGACGGCCGCACGGCGGAGACCAGCGATGGGTGCACGATGGACGTCGCTCTAATTCGCGAACTGTTTGCCAATTGCATGGAAAGCGCTCGAATCTTGAGGGTCGATTCGGCGTTCGCCGCTAAACTCGCGCGGGCGCGTGGGCGCCTGATCCCGTATCAGATCGGCAAGTTCGGCCAGTTACAGGAATGGTCGCGCGATTTTGACGAGCGTACGCCTGGCCAGCGGCATATGTCGCACATGTACCCGCTGTATCCAGGAGACGAGTTCACATCACACCGCAACCGCGAATTCTGGCGGGCTGCGCGTGTGTCGCTGGAACGCCGGTTGGCCGCGGGAGGCGCTTACACCGGCTGGAGCCGCGCCTGGGCCATCAATTTCTGGGCGCGTCTTCTCGACGGCGATAAGGCGCACGAGTCATTGGCGATGCTCTTCGCGCATAGCACTGGACCGAACCTATTCGACACGCACCCATCCGGGAACACATCGATCTTTCAGATCGATGGAAACTTCGGCGGCGCTGCGGCAATTGCGGAAATGCTGCTACAAAGCCATGATGGAGCGATCGACTTCCTACCCGCGCTCCCCAAAGCGTGGCCTCAGGGCCGCGTCACCGGATTGCGCGCCCGCCGCGGCGTGACCATCGACATCGAATGGTCAAATGGACGTCCCATATCTGCTGTTCTGCTCTCCCGGATCGCAGGAGAACACGTGTTGCGCGTCGCTCCGCCATCCAAGATCGCAAGCATCACGGCGTCCACCGGTGCGGCGCCGCTGCAACGCGCAAAGAGTGACGCCTTCCGCGTCGCACTCAAGGCCGACTTAAGGTACAAGGTGACATTTGCCTAACCGAGCGCGCCAAGCTTCGGCGATCGATCTCGCGGCTTCCCAGTCACGCTGACGCTCCAAAGGTCGACCGTGTACCCTTCGGGTCTTCTGGATCCCTGACCCTTCTTTTTCAGGCAGGCGTTGATGTCGATGAGAGCGCCGATAAAAATTCACTCGGCCGAGAAAACTGTCGCCGCTGCAAACGATCTCAAGGTAGGCTCACGGGCAGCATAGCGCAGCGAGCACGAACAAAGCACCGCCGCTGAATTGCCGCATGTGCTGGCTCAGCCGCGCGGCCAGCAGACGCGCGGATACGAAGCCGTTCGTGCGGCGCGGGCGTCAGACATGCGCTGACCTTGCCTCGCAAAGCGACGCTATTCGCTGCGCAATGCGACGGTCGGGTCCACGGTCGCCGCGCGCATGGCCGGGACGACGGTCGCGATGCACGCCACCACAGCGAGGATCAGCGCCACCGACCCGAACGTCAGCCAGTCAAGCGCGCTCACTCCGAACAGCAGACTGCTCATGACGCGCGTCAGCGCGGCTGCGCCGACCAAGCCCGCTACAATGCCGGCCGCTGCCAGGCTCAGACCCTGTCCCACCACGAGACCGAGAATTTCGTGCGCGGACGCGCCCAGCGCCACCCGGATGCCGATCTCATGCCGGTTCTGCGCCACCAGGTACGACATCACGCCGTACACACCGATGGCAGCCAGCAGCAGGGCGAACACGGCGAACGAACCCAACAGTGCGCCGGCGAAGCGCTGCCGCGCAAGCGAGCGATAGAGCAGATCATCCATGGTGCGCACCTGATGGACGATCACATTCGCATCGACGGCATGGATCTGCGCGATCATCGGATTCGCCATAAGGGCCGGATCCGTGGCCGTGCGCGCCACCACATACATACTGCCCCCGGGGGTCTGTGCTTGGGGAAAATAGACCACGATCTTGCTCTCGCTGTCCAGACCGTACTGCTTGACGCTGCCCACTACACCTACGATCAGAAACGGCTTCTTGGGATCGAACCACAGGCGTTTGCCGATGGCATCGCCGCGTGGCCAGAACCGCTGGGCAAACTTCTGGTCGATGATCACGGCCGCCTGATTCTGCGGGATGTCGTGGTCGTTGAAGTACCGTCCCTGTATCAGGGGAATGGTCATTGTCGGAAAATAGCCGGTATCCGCCGTCCGAATATCGACCTGCAACTCCTGCCCCGGCTCCGGCGTGTAGCCTTCCACGTTAATGCCGCCCCATCCTACGGCCCCGGTGAGCGGCAAAGGCGATACCACGCCAACCGATTGCACGCCCGGCAGCGCACGCACGCGATTCGTCACCTCCTGGTAAAAGCGGGCGCGCGCGCCGTCGTCGTTGTATTTCGGGCCGGTGGCAATTGCATGCATAGAGATGATGTGATCGGTCGCGAACCCCGGCGAGACGGATTCAATGCGGATGAAGCTGCGCACAAGCAAGCCCGCGGCGATGAGCAGCATCAGGGAAAATGCCAGCTCGCAAACCACCAGCAGGCCGCGCAGCCGATGGGCCCTCACGCGCAGGCCGGAGTCGTCGTGCCCGCCGCGACCGCCGCTCTTCAACGCGGCGCTCAGATCCAGCTTCATGGCGCTCCAGACCGGCGCCAATCCGAACAGCACGCCGGTGGTGAGCGAGATCAAACAGGTGAACAGCAGCACCGGACCACTTACGCCGATCTCGCTGAAGCGCGGAATGTTGCCAGGGTTGATTGCGCGCATGGCCCAGAGCCCGCCGATGGCCAGCGCGATTCCGGCTGCTCCGCCCATCGCGGCCAGCACCAGGCTTTCCGTCAGCAACTGGCGGGCGATTCTTTGCCAGCCGGCGCCCAGGGCGCCGCGCACCGCCATTTCGCGGCGCCGTCCCGCGGCCCGCGTCAGCAGCAGATTTGCGACGTTGGCACAGGCAATCAGCAGCACGAGGGCCACCGATCCCAGCAGCACCAGCAGCGTGCGCCGCACATCGCCTACCACCTGATCGAGCAGACTTACTACGCTCATACCGTAGGTGCGGTCGCGCTTATCCTTCTCACGAATTCGCCGCGCCACGGCATCGACGTCCGCCTGCGCCTGTTCCAGGCTGACGCCGGGTTTAAGGCGCGCCATCAGGTTGTAGTTCTCATCTCCGCGGCGGCCCAGAAATCCGGCATTGATGGCGAGCGGTACGAACACGTCCATCTTGTCGGCCGGCCCCTCGGCGGGCATCACCTCGGAATCGAGCGCAAAGTCGGGCGTTAGTACGCCCACCACCGTATAGGCCTTGCCATTGAGTGTGATTAGCTTGCCCACAATGCGGGCGTCGGAACTGAACAGGCGCTGCCATGCGCCGTGGCTGAGGACGGCGACTTGGGCGCCGGTGGGTTCGTCCGAAGGTAGCAGCAGCCGGCCGAGCATGACCTTGGCTCCCAGCAAGTGGAAGATGGCAGACGAGGTCTGCATGCCGTCGATGAGCTGCGGCTGGTCACGCCCGGTCAGAACCAGGCTGCCCAGCCGCGAAATCGAGATCTCTTCGAAGGAGTGGGTTCCCTTGCGCAGATCGTCGAACTGCCCGGGCGACGGCCAGTCGCGGAAGATGCCGATGCCTGGCGAATGAATCCAGATATTCACCAGCCGTTGCGGCTGTGGATAGGGCAAGGGGTTGAGCAGCAGCGCGTTCACAACGCTGAAGATCGCGGTATTCGCGCCGATCCCAATCGCGAGAGATAGAACGATCACCGCGCTCAGCATGGGTTTGCCCGCCAGCGTGCGCAGCGCGTACCGGAAATCCTGAAAGAAGGTGTTCATGTTGGCCGCTCGAGCATTAGACGTCGGCCAGGCGCCTTCGTCCCGCGCGGGACATCGGGGATTCCCCGACTTTCGCCTTTGGCCAAGGCGCCTTGGAAAAAATCCACGTCCGGGTCCAAGAAATCCGAAAAAAGGAACTCCGTTCCCAAGACATAGTTCAGGTGGACACCTGAAACAACTTCGCCGGGCAGCCGGGTCGTCGAAGACATTCTGGGCCCTGTACCATTGGGTGAACTGTGCATCAAACTGCCTCCTTTCCACGCCCTGGTTTCGATATATATAACGCCACCGAACACGATATAGATCACTTGACGCCAACCAGGATCCGGACTCCGTTCGAGCCGTACAACAGATGATTAGTCTGCGGATCGATCACCAGCGGCTCATTCTCTCGTACGATCGTCGCGACAGAGTTAAACGCGGTCCCGTTGAAATTGTAGGGGATCGTGTCGCCTCCGGTTGGCTGAGGAGCGCTGCCGGCCTGGACGATTTCCCAGCTCTCGCCGCCATCGCGACTCACGTACAGATTCGACTCGGTCGACGCGTAGACCACCTGCGGATTAGCGGGATGCACTGCGATCGTCAGGGCGCCTGAGCCGGGCAATCTGGTGACGGTATCCCGGCGGCGTCCGCCATCCTCACTGCGATAAACCGCGTTGTTCGATCGCGCGGAGGTAGAGGATCTGCGGAGCAGTGGGGTTGAATTGGACTGCTCCACCATGCACGACCTTTACGCGATAGCTTTGGCGGTGCGCCGGCCCCGCTCCGGGCTCCCATGCGAAGACAGTCACTGAACGGGAGGCCGCCATCGTTGCTCTGGGCGAACGCGCCATCGAAGGTCGCGATCAGGATATTCGCATTGGCCCGATCGACGACGATTTCGTCGACTGCTCCTTGCTTTGAATCGCTGCGAGATCCGTCGCGCGGGTTGACCGTGATCGCGCGTGTTGTGGGACGCGTCCAGTTGCGACCGCCGTCGACGCTCTTGTATAGCCCCGCGCCTGTTCCGTTCGCGCCAGCGTAGAGTACAAGGGGATTCGCCGGCGATGCGGTTGATCGCAGCTTTGTCGGTGAATCCAGCATACCGGAACGCAGGACGCGTACACTTGATCCAACTCTTGCGGCCGTCGTCGCTCGCGTCGATCTGTTCCTCATATTCGAGTGCATAGACGCGGCTGCTTCCGGTTGGGACCACTTGGTATTTCCGGCGCCATCCTTGCTCGCATAAATGCCGCCGTTTTCGGGATGCACCATGTCGATAACCGCTGCGTAGAATGTTTGTGTGGCGGCATCGATGGCCACGTCCTGCACGTTCATCGAACCCGCGATCTGCACCCACAACCAACGCGTGATCGCAATGCCGCGTTCGCCCATCAGCGCGCAGGTTACGAATGCGAACGCTCCACCTTTTTGAAATGACCCCACGCCAGACAGGCCGCCGGCGCCGCGGCGATACTCGCCATCCAGACGAAACAGCCGGGCAGAAGGCGCACCAGAGCCACCTGGTCGCGCCACTCTCGTCTTTCGGCACGTTCGCGCCGATGCTGGCGAAAGCTGTCAACGCGAAGAGCAGTGCGACGCCGCCGAGAAATGCGGCCACCCTTGTCCGCCGGAGAACGGGGAACACGAACTCGACCCAGCAAATGGGATTCGCCAGCCATGCGGGCACGCCCCAGAACAGGCCGAAGAATCCGTCCAGAAAGGCCAGCAGCCCGTACATCGGCTGGTCCGCAGGTTGCTGGCTCCACTGCAACGCAGGCATGCCGCAGGCGATCACGAAGAGCAGCCGGCTCAATATCAAGGTGGCACGAAATCCCTGATTTCTCATCATCGTCATTTGAAATTACGCCGGGGCGTCAGCCCTTGGATTCACGCTTTTCCACGAAGTCTCTGTTGGCACGAACAAATGGAAGGCCACCAGCAGTTTCACGACAAGCCGTTTGAAACCGTTGTCACCACCGACGGGCCGGCGTTCGGAAACTGGTCTGCAACCCGCGTCGGTGGCCCGATCCAATCTAAAGGTCTCGCGCGGCGAATCCCACCGCCGGACCTAACCTCATGCATCCTGCGTAGTCTGAAAGAATAAGGCAACGCTATGACGATGACGAGCCGCATGGAATCGATTTGGCAGGATATCCGTTACGGAACCCGCGTTTTGAGCAAGACGCCGGGGTTTGTTCTGGTTGCCGCGCTGTCTTTGGCGCTTGGCATCGGCGCTTCCACCGCGATCTTCAGCGTGATCTACGGCGTTCTGATTTCGCCCTACCCCTATGCCAAGCCAAACGAGATCTGGGCGCCTCAGATTCGCGATCTCAAAGACCCTGAACAATCGCGCATGTTTTACCACATGCGCGAATACACCGAGATCAAGAAGGTTCCTGCGTTCGCCGAAGCCATGGCAACCAACCCGGGCAGCCGCTTGCTTACGGGCAATCATGCCCCGGAGAATTTTCGCACCATCGCCGTTACGGCCAATGCCTTTCAATTTCTCGGCGTGGCACCGGCGACAGGCCGCACAATTCAGCCGGGTGATCTGGGGCCGGACGGATCGCCAGCGCACGTAATCGTGCTCACCTATAAAGCCTGGCAACGGCTCTTCGATTTGAGCCCTTCCGCCCTGGGAAAGACCCTGGTGCTGAACGATCAGCCTTTCACGGTGATCGGCGTGATGCCACCCCGCTTCGGTTGGTGGACCGACGACGGTGGCTGGATCGTTGAGCCTGAAGATCCCCGCGACAACAGCGAAGTCGCGGCGATCGTACGCTTGCAGACCGGCGTCGCGCCGCGAGTTGCTGAAGAGCAGTTGCAAGGCTTGCATCGGCAACTCGCACAGGCGCAGCCTGCCGATTTTCCGAAAACATTCAATACGCGGCTCATCAACTATCTCGATATGACCGTAGCCTCAGGCGAGATGCAATCGAGCCTCACACTGCTCTTCGGCGCGGTGGGCTTTCTCTTGCTGATAGCCTGCGCCAATGTGGCCAATCTGCAGATGGCGCGCGGGACCGCGCGTGCGCATGAAATTGCCGTGCGCATCTCCGTTGGCGCCAGCCGCGCGCGTCTTTTTCGGCAATTGCTGACGGAAAGCGTGCTGCTCTCCACCGCCGCCGGAGCGCTCGGGATCTTGCTGGCAATTGGGCTCACCAAGGCAATCGTTTTGCTGATGCCCGCAGACTACGTGCCCAATGAGGCGCGCGTTACGGTCAATGGCTATGTGTTGCTGTTTTCCGCGGCCGTTTCCGTGCTTACCGGCATCGCCTTCGGTTTAGCGCCGGCGCTCAAAAGCTCACGTCACGATCTGGTGGAATCGCTCAAGGACGCAGGCCGGTCTCTTTCCGGTCAGGCCGGCGGGCGAACCCGCGCTGCCCTCGCGATCGTGGAGATCGCACTCTCCGTAGTGCTGCTCATGGGCGCCAGTTTAACGGTACGCGGTTTTATCCAGTTACAGCGCCTCGATCTCGGATTTCAGCCGGACCGCGTACTGATGGTTGGCCTGCCTCTCCCGCCGAAGCGCTATTCAACGTATTCGCAGCGCATCGGCTTCGCGGAGCGCGTGCTAAATGCGGTAAAAAGCCTGCCGGGCGTGGAATCGGCCTCCATCGGCAATGGCGGCATGCCGTTCGGGGGGCCGCGCAGCGCCTATTCCATCGCAGGACAGCCCAAAACCGATTCCCGACCCATCTTCTTGGAATTGATCAGCGCCGGCTATCCTCGCACCATGGGCATTGCGCTTCGCGCCGGCCGCGCGCTGACGGAACAGGAAATCGCTCTCGCCGATCCGGTGGCGGTGATCAACGAGGCCGCCACGAAACTGTGGCCCGCCGGAACCAGTCCCATCGGCCGGCAGATGCGGCTCGACTTGCTCGGCAAACCAGACCCTTCGATATTCCGTCCCGAGCACAGCTCCGATTCGGTGACGATTGTTGGCGTGATCGCCGATACGCGAAACCAGGGTCTGCGCGATCCGGCCGCGCCTGCCATTTATATTCCTTACACGCTTGTTGCGCCGCCTGGACGGACCCTTGCCCTCCGGACGGCCGGCCAGCCCATGCTGCTACTCAATGCCGTAAGGGATCGAGTCCGTAGCATCGATAAAGATCAGCCGCTGGGCCGGCCGCTTTCCCTGGACGATATCGTGGGTTTCGAAACCGTGCAGCCGCGCTTTAACATGGCTCTCTTCACGTGTTTCGGACTGCTTGGGCTGGCTCTCGCCACCTTCGGCATTTACAGCATGTTGTCTTACAGCGTCGCGCGACGCACGCATGAAATCGGCATCCGTATGGCGCTCGGCGCCGATCGCCGGACCGTGCTCTCCCTCATGCTCTCCATGGGAGGCAGGCTGGTGCTCATCGGTCTCGTCATTGGGCTTGCCGGAAGCTTGATATTGGCTCGTTTCCTGCAAGGCCAGGTTTTCCAGGTTCCGGGGACCGATCCGCTGGCGATGGCCGCGGTCGTACTCCTGTTGGGCTCGACCGCGTTCCTCGCGTGCATCATACCGGCGGCGCGCGCTGCGAAACTCGATCCCACGGTGGCCCTGCGCCACGAGTGACGCGCAGTGGCGGAGATCCGGCCGACGGCACACGCGTCCCAGAGCTGGGCTGGTGTAACTAGACGTGAGGAATGACGATGCGATCAGTATCGTTGCAAGTCTTAGTATCCTCCTTAGCCATGGCGTCGCTACTAGTTAGGTCGAGCTACATTAGAGCGGCCGGGTTCTTGACTATCTTGTTACCTATCGAATAACTACCGCCGTGTCTAAAAACAAGAAGGCCCCGCGGCCACGTTATCCGCAGCCGTCCGCGACTCTGGACACTCCTGCGTGCCAGGTTTACCTGGCGGTCATTGCGATTGTGGTTGTTTATGTCGTCCTTCGCCTTCCTGGCCTAAGTGTTCCGTTGGATCGCGATGAAGGGGCTTTCGGGTATATAGGTCAAATCATCAACCGCGGTTGGTTACCGTATCGGGATGCGCTGGACCACAAGCCACCGGTAGCGTTTTACATCAATTCGCTCGCGCTTCATCTGGTTCCACCTACAGCACAAGGAATTCATTGGTTCCTGCTCTTCTATAATTTTCTGACTCTCATTTGTGTATTCTTCCTGGCTAGGGTTTATTTCCGATCGCTGTCGACCGGACTATGGTGCGCATTTGCATACGCCGTATTCAGCGCGAGTCCGGCGATCCAAGGGTTTACGGCATCGACGGAGATGTGGGCGCTGCTGCCAATCACGTTGAGCCTTCTGCTGGCTGTATTGGCTGCCAAAAAGACTTACTACCTGCTCATATTCTTAAGCGGGGCGACGGGCGCTGCGGCCTGCTGGACCAAACAGACGGCCTTCGCGAGCATCGTACTTGTTGCGCTCATCGTCGGCCTCGTGGCGAGCAGACAGAGAAAGTTTTGGGGTCCGGTTGTTTGGCTGGGAGGAGCTATCGCCTTTTCGTGCATCCCCATCTTTTACTTCTACGGGAAGGGCATCTTCAAGGAATTTCTTTATTGGTGCTTCGAGTATGGCGCCATTTATGCTGGACAGGCGCCTTTCGGTGAGATTATGAGCGAATTGGGAGCGATGGGGCTCGAGATTCTGAAGGGTGACTTTGTAATTGTTGGGCCTGCGATCATTGTTGCCGTGTGGTGTGCGATACACCGAAAGCAGTGGTTTCCGCTCGGATTCCTCGCCTTATCCTTCGCGGGGACGATTCCTGGCTATGCGTATCGGCATTATTTTGCTCAAGTAGCACCGGCCGTGGCGCTCGCGGCCGGTGTAGGTTTCTCGATGTTTGTTAGTCGGGCGAGAACCCACGAACTTAGACTCACGGCCACTATACTCTGCGGACTTATGATGGTTTCCGTTCCGCTGTTAGCAAACGGTAAGTATTTCTTTGAGCGCGATCCGAATGTAATTAGCAGAATCTATTTTGGGCTGAATCCCTTTCCGGAAGCGAAGGCTTTGGGCGATTTCATTGCCCAGAAAACGCTGCCGGACGATCGGATCTTGATTGTAGGGTCAGAGCCGGAGATCCTCTTCTATGCCCGGCGCGCCAGTGCATCACCCTTCCTCATGACGTATCCACTTTTGACCACTCATCCGCGTTATCGCGAATTTCAGGAACAGATGTGGTCGCAAGCGCAGCGGGCAAAGGCGAAATACGCGGTCGCGGTGCTTCATCTACCGTTTTCTATGGGCTGGGATCGAAGCGCCAGTACTGACATCCTTGATAACTTCCAATCACTCCTATCTCAGCACTATGATTTGGAACGCGTAATGGGCATTTCAGACTCGGAGGGCACATGGATTGATCCGGATGACCCTCGACTGCAATCAGGCGATCCTTTCGTTTATGTGTTCAGGAGACGGAACTGACTTGGCTTGAACACGCAAAGTGATGTCCGTCACCCGAAGCGCACCTAAACGGAGCGCAATCGTTCCGCGGCGGCTTCCGGAGTAATGTCGCGTTGCGGAGTGGCCAGCATTTCGTACCCAACCATAAATTTGCGCACCGTCGCGGAGCGCAGTAGGGGTGGGTAGAAGTGCAAATGCATGTGCCATTCTTCGTGATTCTCGCCGTCCGTGGGCCGCTGGTGAAAGCCCATGGTGTAAGGGAAGGAGACCTGAAACAGTCGGTCGTAGCGCGCAGTCACTTGATTCAAAATGCCCGCCAATTGATCGCGTTCGGCATTCGTAAGCTGATCGATGGCAGTAACGTGCCGCTTCGCCAGAATCATAATTTCAAATGGCCAGGTGGCCCAGTATGGCGTTAGAGACAGATAGCTGTCGTTTTCGTCCACGATTCGCTCGCGCGCGCCCTGTTCCAGCGCAGCGTATTCGCACAGCAGGCATTGGCCGCGCGCGCTCAGCCAACCCTCTTGCGCCTGCTGTTCTTTGACGACTTCATTGGGCAACGAATGGCTGGCCCAGATCTGACCGTGCGGGTGCGGGTTGCTGGCGCCCATCATGGCGCCTCGATTTTCGAATATTTGAACGTAGTTGATGTCCTTGCGCGCGCCCAGATCCGCGAATTGACGCACCCACTCATCAACCACGTGCCGCAGGTCGGGTTGGTCCATATTGGCGATCGTCAGATCGTGTCGCGGAGAAAAACAGACCACGCGGCAAATGCCGGGCTCCGATTCGGCGATCAGCAGGCCGCCCTGCTCGGTTCGTTCGACTGGCGTATCAGATCGCAGCGCTGCGAAATCGTTCTCGAATACAAAAGTGGATTCGTACGCAGGATTGCGTACGCCGCCGGCCCGGGCGTTGCCGGGGCAAAGATAGCAACCGGGGTCATATTGCGGCGCTTTGGCGGGCGCGGCGTCCTCCACTTGTCCCTGCCAGGGCCGCGACGTACGCTGCGGCGAAACCAAAACCCACTCGCGTGTCAGCGGATTGAAACGTCGATGCGGCGTCAGCATGTATTTCAACGAACCATCTTCCATTTTCGTCTCCGTCTTTTCCCCCGTTCAAAGCGCATCTTTTCGCAAGCCAAGATCGCTTTGACCCATTACATTCCGCCTTCGCGTCAAAATAGAGGTAATTCGTGAAGAAGCCACCACTCAGCCCGCTAGACGCTTTTCATTCTCCTGTTCGCGAATGGTTCGAGTCTGTCTTTTCCGCGCCCACGCGCCCTCAGGAAATGGGTTGGCCCGCAATCTCCGGTGGCGAATCCACCCTCATCTTCGCACCCACCGGGGCCGGCAAAACGCTCACCGCCTTCTTGTGGTGCATCGACCGGCTAATGTTCTCGCCGGCTCCGCCGCCGGCGCAGCGGTGTCGCGTCGTCTACATTTCACCGCTGAAGGCGCTCGCGGTAGACGTGGAGCGCAATCTGCGCGCCCCGTTGACCGGCATTTCACAACTGGCGCGCAAGCAGGGCATCGAATTTCACGAGCCGTCCATTTCAATACGCACCGGCGATACGCCGGCCGCCGAACGAGCAAAATTCGGGCGCAAACCGGCCGATATCCTCATCACAACGCCGGAATCGATTTACCTGATACTCACGTCGAACGCGCGCGAAACGCTGCGATCGGTGGAAACGGTTATCGTCGATGAGATCCATGCGCTCGCCCCGAACAAACGGGGCTGCCATCTGATGCTTTCACTCGAACGGATGGAGCAACTCTGTGGGCGCAAGCTGCAGCGCATCGGCCTTTCCGCCACGCAGCGGCCGCTCGAAGAGGTCGCGCGCTTTCTGGGGGGCGCTGTGGATCGAACCGCCGCGCCCGAAGGATCCGCAGCATTCGACCCAGCGGCCATTCTCGATGATGAACCGGCCGCAGTGGACGTTGCGCGCTACCGCCGCGTCAGCATCGTCAACGCCAGCGCTCCCAAGAAGCTCGATCTTTGCATCGAAGTCCCGCTTGAAGACATGCGGAAGCTTGACGAATTTGAGCCGATCCCCAGCGGCGCAGCTTCGCAGGGGCCGCGCAGGCCATCGATATGGAGCGCCATACATCCCAAGCTGCTGGAACTGGTGCGCGCACACACCTCAACGCTGATCTTCGTCAACAATCGCAGGCTGGCGGAACGTATCGCGGGCGCGGTCAATGAACTCGCGGGTGAAACGCTGGTGCGCGCGCATCACGGCAGCGTCGCCGCCGCACAACGCAAGGATATTGAAGAGCGCTTGAAGCTCGGATCCCTAAAGGGCATCGTCGCAACGTCGTCGCTGGAGTTGGGAATCGACATGGGCGCAGTCGATCTGGTGGTACAAATTGAAGCGCCTCCCTCGGTCGCCAGCGGAATGCAGCGCATTGGCCGGGCTAGCCATTACGTCGGCGGCGTCAGCTCCGCCATTATCTTCCCCAAATTTCGTGGCGACTTAGTCGCTTGCGCCGCTATCGCCAGGGCCATGCACGAAGGCAATGTCGAGCGTGTCACGTACATTCGCAACGCGCTGGATGTGCTCGCACAACAGATTGTCGCGATGGCCGCCATGGACGATTGGGATACCGGCGCGATGTTCGCTACGATTCGACGCGCCGCGCCTTACGCCGAGCTGACACGCTCGACGTTCGAAAGCGTGCTCGACATGCTTTCCGGCCGCTATCCCTCGGACGAATTCGCCGAGCTCCGCCCGCGTGTCACATGGGACCGCGTCGCCAACAGAATGACCGCACGCGAAGGCGCGAAGAAGATCGCCATTGTCAACGGCGGGACTATTCCAGATCGTGGTCTATTCGGCGTGTTCCTCGCCGGGGCGACTCGCGGCGCGCGCGTGGGCGAACTGGACGAAGAAATGGTTTTCGAGAGCCGCACGGGCGACACGATCGTGCTGGGCGCAACCACATGGCGCATCGAAGAGATTACGCATGATCGCGTGTTGGTCTCGCCGGCCCCTGGCGAGCCTGGAAAGATGCCGTTCTGGCACGGGGACACGGCCGGCCGTTCTTCCGAATTCGGCCAGCAAATCGGCGCGATGACGCGCGAGCTCATCCAACTTCCCCGCCCCGTCGCGTTCACTCGCCTCATCGAGGACCATAGCCTGGACGCAAACGCCGCTGAGAACCTGCTGCGCTACTTGGAAGATCAGGCGGCGGCGGCCGGAGTTGTGCCCAACGATCAGGAAATTCTGGTGGAACGCTGCCGCGATGAACTTGGCGATTGGCGCGTGTGCGTGCTGACGCCGTTCGGCAGCCGGGTGCACGCGCCGTGGTGCATGGCGGTGACTGCGCGCTTGAAGACCGAACGCAACATGGACATCGAAACCATGTGGTCCGACGATGGTTTCGTGATTCGCATGCCTGAGTCGGAAGAGCCGCTCGAAACCGAGCTTCTGTTGCCGCCGCCTGCCGCCGTTCGCGATCTGGTTTTGCAGCACCTGGGCAGCACGTCGCTATTCGCGGCAAAATTTCGAGAAGCTGCCGGACGCGCTCTGCTGCTGCCGCGTCGCCGGCCCGGGTTGCGCGCGCCGCTCTGGCAACAACGCAAAAGAGCGGCCGATCTGATGGCGGTGGCCTCGCGCTATTCCTCTTTTCCCATACTTCTTGAGACCTATCGCGAGTGTGTGCGCGAGCTTCTCGATCTTTCCGCCGCCACGGACATTCTGAAGAAGATCGAGCGCGGCGCGATCCGCGTCACCTCGATCGAGTCTACTAAGCCTTCGCCTTACGCATCCGCCCTGCTGTTTTCGTACATCGCCAACTACATTTATGAAGGCGATGCGCCGTTAGCGGAGCGGCGCGCTCAAGCTCTGGCGATTGACCAATCGCAGCTTGAAGAGATTCTCGGCAGCACCGATTTTCGCGAACTGCTGGATAAGTCCGCCATTGATGAGATTGAAGCGCAACTTCAATCGCTCGACGCAGATTATCAAGCGAAACATATCGACGGCCTGCACGACCTTCTATTAAAACTTGGTGACCTCAGCGCCGCCGAAATCGAGGCACGGTCGACGAGTCCGGAAGTAGCCGCCGCTATCGACCGTCTTGCGCAAACGCGCCGCGCCGTCCGGGTCCGCATCGCGAAGGAGACGCGCTTCATCCCGGCCGAATACGCCTCGCGTTATCGCGACGGACTGGGCGTTCCGCTCCCACCGGGTTTGGCGGAAACCTTCCTGGAGCCGGCCGCGGACCCGTTGGCCGCGATTGTTCGCCGCTACGCGCGCACTCATGGTCCGTTCACCACGTCCGACCTCGCCGCACGTTATGGCGTGGGCGCCTCGGAACTGGAAACCATTCTTCGCAGCCTGCATGGCGAGTCGAAACTTCTCGAAGGCGAATTCCGGCCCGGCGGCATACATCGCGAATGGTGCGACCCCGGCGTGCTGCAGCAGATTCGCCGCAAGACGTTGGCGCGGTTGCGGCGTGAGGTTGTGCCCGCCGAGCAGCATGTCTTCGCGCGCCTGCTCACGCGCTGGCAGGGCGTTATCGCGCCGCGTAAAGGGATCGAAGCGCTGCTCGACGCGGTAGAAATTTTGCAGGGCGCGGAACTCATCGCGTCCGATCTGGAACGCGAAATTCTTCCCGCACGCGTCGCCGGCTATCAGCCATCCGATTTAGACACGCTGCTCGCGTCGGGCGAAATCGTTTGGGTGGGCCGCGAGCAACTGGGCAACCGGGATGGCAGAATGTCGCTTTATCTCACCCAGGCGCTCGCCAGCCTGCTTCCGCCGGGCTATGGAGAGACGCTGCCGGAGGGGCTCTCCGACAAGGCGCGCCAGATTTTCGAGTTCCTCGACCAGCGCGGCGCCTCTTTCCAATCCACGATACTTCAGGGCACCGGTGGCGGTTTTCCCAACGACGCGGCCAATGCGCTGTGGGAACTCGTCTGGGCCGGCCTGATCACAAATGACACGTTTTTCCCTATGCGGAGTCTGCTTGCCGGCCCATCGCACGACCGACCGCGCTCATCCGGACCTCACCTGGCGCCCGGCTCGCCCGGGTTTCTGCAACGCGCTCGCGCCCGGCGCAGTGCGTCCGGCGACGGCCGCTGGTCGACGGTCCGTCAACGATGCGCCGGGCTGTCGACTCCTACGCAGTGGAGCGCAGACGTCGCGCAGCAACTCCTGGTGCGCAACGGAATCGTGATGCGCGAAACCGCAGTCGCCGAGAATGTGCGGGGTGGCTACGCGTCCATTTATCCGGCGCTGAAAACGATGGAAGAAAGCGGATGGATCCGCCGAGGCATGTTCGTCGCGGGAATGGGGGCGGCGCAATTTGCCACGCCCGCCGCAGTCGACATGCTGCGCAGTTTGCGGGTGGAGCCCGAGCGACCTGAAGCTGTGCACCTGGCGGCATCCGACCCGGGGAATCCGTACGGCGCGCTCCTGCCTTGGCTGGAAGATTCCACATCGCACAACATGGCGCGCGCAGCCGGCGCAAACGTGGTGCTCATCAACGGGCGGTTGGCTGCGTATTTTCGCCGTCGAAACCCCGCATTGCAGATCTTTCTGCCGGATGATGAGCCGGAACGGTCCAGGGTGGCGCGAGAACTTGCCAAGAAACTTGCCGCAATTGCCATTCGTTACCAAACGCGCCGGAGCGGCCTGCTGATTTCTACGCTCAATGGCGAGCCCGCCGCCGAACATTTTTTGGCGCGCTTTCTCGAAGAGAGCGGTTTCTCGCCCAGCGCCGTCGGCTTTCAGATGCGGCGGGTCTCGGGCGCCGCCATAGGACACGTGGAGCCGCCGGAAGAGGACGCGGACGACGACGATGCCTGAGGGCGATACGATCTATCGCGCGGCGCGGACGTTAAATCGCGCGCTCGCCGGACAGGTAGTCGCAAAGTTCGAGAGCCAGTTGCCGGCGCTTTCGCGCGTTGACTACGATACGCCACTCAGCGGTCGAACTATCGAAAAAGTGGAGGCCCACGGAAAATGGATGAGCGTCTATTTTTCGGGCGATCTCATCCTGCTGACGCACATGCTCATGAGCGGCAGTTGGCATATTTACCGGCCGGGCGAGAAGTGGCAGCGGTCGCCTTATCACATGCGTGTAGCGATCCACACGGCGAACTTTGTCGCCGTTGCTTTCAACGTCCCAATTGCCGAGTTTCACACCGCCGCCTCGCTCGCCCGGCATCACGCCAAACACCTCGGGCCGGACATGCTTGCGGCCGAATTTGATGAACAATCGGCGATCGATCAGATCCGCGCGCAGCCGCAACTCGAAATAGGCGTAGCGCTGTTGCGCCAACACGTAATCGCGGGCCTAGGAAACGTCTTCAAGTCCGAAGTGTGTTTCGCCAGCCGCGTTCATCCGTTTCGATTGGTGCAGTCGTTATCCAGTCAGGAATTGCAGGAGCTTGTCCGGAATGCCCGCCGATTCATGCTGGCGAACGTTTCCGATACCTCTGGCGACCGCATCGTGACTTATACCGGTCTCCGCCGCACAACCGGGAGAGCCAATCCCGCGGAGCGCCTGTGGGTCTATAAACGGAGCGGCGAACCATGCCGCCGCTGCGGAACTGCGATCGTTTCCGCGAAGCAGGGCGTCGAGGCGCGCGTGACCTTCTGGTGTCCGATGTGCCAGCGACTGGCATAGCTGCACGTCGTCGAACGTTTCCGCGGCCCGCGCAAATTCGCCGATCTGGCGGGATGTTCCACCTTTCCGGCCACCCGTCGCACGAGGCTTATTTAGAATTTTATTGACATTTCCGAAACCCTGGCAGTATAAGTTCCCAATGGGTCTTGGAAAAGCTGCCTCCTGGCGTGCGATTTGGGCGCTCTTCGCCCTCACACTGCCGTTCGCGCCGTCTTCAGTAGCGCAGGTTGTCACCGCAACTCTCACCGGAACGGTTACGGATGCATCCGGCGCCGTGGTCCCCGAAGCAACCGTCGTCGCCACCGAAACCTCCACGGGGGTGAGCCGCACCACCGCCACCGGCGCGGAAGGCGTGTACACCATGCCGTTCCTTCCGCCAGGAACTTATCGCGTCGAAATACAAAAGGGCGGTTTCAAAACGTTCACGGAGGGCGGCCTCCAGTTGGACGTCTCCTCTGTGGGACGGGTTAACGCAACGCTGACGCCCGGCAGCCAGAAAGAGACGGTCCAGGTGACTGCCGAGGCGCCGTTGCTGCAGGCTGAAAGCGCCGACGTCTCCAAAAACTACGATTCCCAGACCGCGACGGAGCTTCCCCTACCCGACCGGAGCGCGCAATCCATGGCGGGATTGATGGCGGGCGTCAACCTTCCCAGTCTCTACAGCTCGGGAAGTGGAATCCTGGAGAACGGCGCCTTCACTTACATGTTTAATGCGAATGGCCAGGTATTGGGCGCTAACAACACCATGGTGGACGGCATCGACAACATGGATATGGCGCTCGGCCTGACGCTTTATCAGCCCGCAACCGAAGACGTTAGCGAAGTTCACGTCACCACCAACGCCTACAGCGCCGAATTCGGCAAAGTCGGAGGCGCAGTCGTCAATATCGTCACCAAGGGCGGCACGAACCAGTTTCACGGCTCGCTTTTCGAGTTCAACAAGACGGCCGCGCTAGGCGCGCGCAACGTTTTTAATCAGGCGCCACAGCCTAAAGCAGGCCTGACCAACAATGACTACGGCGCGGCCGGGGGCGGACCCATCAAACGCAACAAGACTTTCTTCTTCGCCAGTTACGAAGGCCGGAAATACTACTCGAGCAGCGAAACCACGGCCACAACGGCGCAACCGGCCTGGCTCACGGGAGATTTCAGCGCTGTTCCGGGCCTGCAGCTCTATGACCCTCACACCGGCAATCAAACCAACGGCTCCGGCCGTTCGCCCTTTCCCAATAACATCGTGCCACAGAGCGAATTCAGCGCCGTATCCCAGAAACTGCTGAAGTTTATTCCTGCGCCGAACTTAGTGGTGGCCGGCGCCGAGCCGTTCACGCTGAACTACATCTATTCCGCGCCAACCGACTACAATTCCAATAGTTTTGATGGCCGCGTCGATCACAATTTCAACGACCGCATGAAGCTGACGGTCAAGTTCGACACCCTGCTTACACACACCTATGAGGGCGCGCTCTACACCGGAACCGGCGTGGGCAACGACCTCATATCGGATGGCAATACGGACACGGGAGCTATCGATTTCACCTACCTGTTCCATTCCAACACCATCATGGAGGCGCGGGTCAACGTCAACCGCTGGGTCGCCCACATCAAGTGCACCAACACCGTCACGAATGCCGGGTTAGGCATCTACGATCCCAACCCCGACAACATCTCCACACAGAGCCTCGCGTCGATCAGCGGTATCGGCATCGGCGGTTTTGGCCAGAGCTACGAATGCCCCACCATCGACCACGACACCGTCTTTCCGTTCTCCAACACCTGGACCAAAAGCTTCGGCAAGCATTCGCTGAAATGGGGCGGGGATTTCGTGCGCTACCGCAACGACCGTTTCCAAGTACAGGGCAGCGGCGGCTTCGGTGGACGCGGCACCTTCACCTTCAGCCCCACCATCACGGAAAATTATCTGGGCTCTGGAGGCTCGCCGCTTGGCCTATACGGCAGCACGGTGAATCCTTTCGCCGCGTTCCTGCTCGGCTTGCCTGCTTCCATCGACCGCGCGCAAATCCTGCTTAGCCCCACCATGCGCCAAAGCCACGCCGACGGCTTCATACAGGATTCGTATAAAGTCACTCCGCGCCTGACGCTCGACATCGGCCTGCGCTACGACTGGTACGAGGCTGCGAAAGTGCGCTACGCCGGTGGCGCTTCGAACTATGAGCCCAGCACCAATTCACTTATTATTGCGGGCTACGGCAACGTTTCGCTGAGCGACGGCGTCAACTCCAAGCCCGGCTACTTGGGACCGCGCCTGGGCATTGCGTACAGTCTCGGTCGCCGAACGGTAGTCCGCGCCGGATACGGCATCAGTTATTGGGAGCAACGCTTCGGGTGGACCGGCGGCACGCTGAACCAGCAGTATCCCGTCATCTACAACGTGCAAGTGGGGACCACCAGCCAATATGTTCCCGCCGGAACCCTCGGTTCGATCGTGCCGGTCACCTATTTAGCCGTGCCGTCAAACGGCATTCTCAGCCCCGCGCCCAATCAGGCGTTCTATTACATGCCGTCGCATTACAACCTGCCCGCAGTCTATACGTGGAACTTCACGCTGCAGCGCCAGATTACGCCCACGCTTGCAGTAGATGCCGGCTGGGTGGCGAACCTGGGCCGCGAACTGCCATACGCCTACAACCTAAACCAAGGACTGCCCGGAGCCGGTCCCAACGCAGCCATTTTGAACGTGCTCTACGGACGCACCGCCTCCACTACCATTCGCGCGTACGGCGCCAACAGCAACTACAATTCGCTGCAAGTGAACGTGCTCAAAAAGTTCGCGCGCGGGTATCACGTCGGCCTCGCGTATACGTTCAGCAAATCGCTCGATGAGACGGGGGAGAATGGCGGCTTCTTGAATCCGAACAACTTTAAACAATCCTGGGGGCCATCGAACTTCGATCAAACACACATGCTGACCATCAATCACGTGTATGAGCTGCCGGTCGGCAAAGGTCAGCCTCTGTTGCACGAGAATAAGATTGCGGGCGCGATTCTCGGCGGATGGCAGATCAGCGGCGTGTTCCGCTACTTCACCGGCCTTCCGTTCACGGCAGGGGCGGCCGCCACTAACGCGAATTGCGCTTCGTGCTCGGTGGTTGCCGACATCACGGGCACGCCTGTCTACCCCGGGCTCTACGGCCCGGGCCAGCAGTATCTCTCACCATCGGCCTTTGCCTTGGAAAAGGTGGGCACGCGTGGCAATTCCGGCCGCGACAACCTGCGCGGACCCGGCCTGACGGTTTACGATGCCAATTTGGTGCGCAAATTCCATATCCACGAACGAGTAACGGCGGAGCTGCGCTTCGAAGGCACGAATGTCACCAACCATCCGCACTGGGGAAATCCGAGCGCCACCGTCAACACGGCAACGTTCGGCCAGATCAGCACAGCCACGAACCCGCGCCAGGCTCAGGTTGCGATGCGAGTAAGTTTTTGAAGCGACGTGTAAAGTATAAGTATTCCGTAATGGAGTCGAACCACGATGCAGAATTCGAAAAATAAGTGTGTGCAGCTGAGGAATGCCCGCCGGCGATCGATTGCGCGCCGCGTCAAAAGCTTGCGAGTATGGCTGGCGGGCGCGGTTTTCGCAGGCGCGGCGCTTCTCAGCATTCCCGCGCTGGCGCCGGTCTATGCGCAGAATCGCATGACGTTTTCGAAGGCCTCCACCTCCAGCGGGCACATCGCGCTTGGCCTGGCCTTGCGTAAACTCAGCGTCTCCGGCACGTTTCTGCAGGCGCCCGCGCACCCCGATGACGAAACCAACGCGCTCTTCACTTATTTCGGCTATGGCAAAGGGCTGCGCGTGATTGACGTTCAAAATAACCGCGGCGATGGCGGCCAGAACGAAATCGGCCCTGAACTCTTCCGCGATATCGCGGTGCTGCGCACGTCGGAACTGCTCTCCGCGCATCGTATCGACGGCGCCGAACAATACTTTACGCGCGCCATCGATTACGGCTATTCATTCGACCCCGAGGAAGTTATTCAGAAATGGGGACGCAAAGATATCGTCGGCGACTACGTCCGCCTGTGGCGCACACTGCGCCCCGACGTCATCATCACGATGAACATCCAGGGCCGCGGCGGCGACCGGGCGCATGAGGCAACCACGGTTCTGGTACGTGAATCGTTCCGCGCCGCGGGCGACCCCAGCATGTATCCCGAGCAGCTTAAGGAAGGCCTGCACGTGTGGCAGCCGAAGAAGCTATACTTTTCAGGCGCGCCCGTTGCGCCCGCTCAACCTGGCGCTGCGCCAGCGGCCGGCGGCGCAAACGCGAACGCTGGCGGCGGACGCGGTGGCCGTCGCGGCGGAGGCGGAAATGCCGCAACGGCTAACCTGACGCCTGTGCCCGTCGACGCATACGACGAACTTCTGGGCCGCACCTACTCCGAAATCGCCAGTGATGCGCACAGCAGCCACAAGTGCCAGGGCGTGGGCGGGTTGGGCGGCGGTGGACGAGGCGGACCAGGAGGTCAAGCGGGTGCGGGACGCGGCGGCACGACGGCTCGCGGCGGGGCTGCGGCAACCGCGGAAAACGGACGCGGCGAAGCCAACCCACCGAACGGGCGCGGCGAAGCTTCCCCGGTTGCCGGCGGTTTCACTCCGTTCGGCGGCGGTCGCGGTTATACGCTCGTCGACACCACGCTGCAAGGCCAAATGGGCAAAAAAGAGACCGGCGTATTCGAGGGGATCAATACCAGCCTCACTTCAATCGCGCAATACGCGCCAAATCCCCCGGCCGCGCTGACCGACGGCTTGGCAAAAATCCTTGCAGACGCGACCGCCGCGCAAAAGGCGTTCGCCGATGGAAACGATGCCGGGACCGCCGCGCCGATCGAAGCCGGACTCACGGCGGTTCGCACACTGCGCAGCCAGCTCGGGACGATGGGACTTTCTGAAGACGCCCGCTACGAAGTGGACTATCGCCTGAAGTGGAAGGAACGCGAATATGAAGACGCGGTTCTCGCGGCGCACGACATCACGTTCGACGCGCTGTCGGACGACGGTCTTGTAATCGCCGGTCAACCGGTGCAACTCACCCTCACGGCTGTAAACCATGGCGGTTCCGACGTCGACGTAACGGGCGTTTCGATCGCCGGCTTGGATTCGCCCGCAAGCTGCAACCTGGGCGCAGCGAAGAAGGACGCGACCTTTACCTGCAGCGCGAGCGCGCACATCCCCAAAGACGCCAAGCTCACCACGCCGTATTTCCACGACAACTATTGGAAGCATTCCGAAAACCAGGCCATTCAGATTTTCGATCCCAACGTCCCGTTTGGCATTCCCTTCGCTCCTTCGCCTTTCCAGGTTACTTTCCACATCAAAGCAGGCGACGTCGAGGTCACCAAAGAATTGCCGATCGAGTATCGCTACGTGAAAGACATCTATTTCGGCGATAAGCGGATGGAGCTCAATGTAGTCCCCGATTTTTCGGTGCGCATCACGCCCACACTCGCCGTGTTCCCTGTCTCTGCGGCTGCCAAACCGGCCGATCGCGAAATCCATGTCTCGGTAACCAATGGCACCAAAGGCGCAGCGAAGACAACGGTATCGCTTGAGCTGCCGGCCGGTTGGAAATCCTCGCCCGCCAGCATTCCCGTCAACTTCTCCCACGAAGATGAATCGCTCAGCGCGCGTTTCAGCGTTACTGCGCCGGCGCAGGCAAAAGTTGGCGACTACGATTTGAAGGCCGTCGTCACCGCAGATGTCACTGGCGGCGAGAAGTTCTCCGAAGGCTATCAAGATATCGAATATCCGCACGTGCAGCGCCGCCAGGTGATCAAGCCCGCTGAGATCGCGCTCAAAGTCGTCGACGTCAAATTGGCCCCTGGCCTGAACGTCGGCTATATCGAAGGGGTCGGAGACCAGGTTCCGCAGGCCATCCAACAACTCGGCGCCAAGATGTCCTTCATCGATCAGGACGAACTCGCTTGGGGCGATCTTTCGAAGCACGACGTTATCGTCACGGGCGTCCGAGCCTATGAGCGCCGCGCCGATCTGCGCGCCTATAATCGCCGCCTCCTGGATTTCGTCGAACGCGGCGGCACCGTCATCGTTCAATACAACAAGATGGAGTTCAACCGCGAAGAGTATGGCCCGTATCCGGCCAAGGTGAGCGGTAATCGCGTATGCGACGAGAATGTTCCGGTGAAGGTGATGGTCCCCAACGATCCGGTCTTCAGTTTCCCTAACAAAATTGGTCCCGCAGCTTGGGCAAACTGGGTGCAGGAACGCGGCCTCTACTTCATCGGCGACAAGGATCCCAAATACATCGACCTCGTATCCATGGTCGATTCCTTCAAAGACAATCCCGGCGAAAAACTCGGCTCGCTGGTGGAAGCTCGCTATGGAAAAGGCCGCTGGCTTTATCTCGGTTTAGGCCTCTGGCGCCAATTGCCGGCAGGCACCACGGGCGCTTATCAGCTTTTGGCTAACCTGCTCAGCTTGCCGAAAGCGCCGGGCGCTGCCGCGGCTCCCGTGCATCGCACCGCTGCAGCTCCCGGGGGCGGAGGTCACTAAAGGTTGGCCCGTTTCGCTCCCGAATACGTCAAGTGCGTCCTGAACGATAACTTTGAAGACGCCAAGGCCCAGTTCCTCGCGCCTTTGATGGCGATTCACTATGCGCATCTGGTGATGCTGTCGGAACGGCAGATCGTGTCCGCGTCCGATGCGCACGCCATTCGCGTCGCGCTCGATTCGATTTCGCAGGACGAAGTTCGTCGCGCCGCTTACGAAGAAGCCTGCGAAGATCTCTTCTTTTACGTAGAGCGGCTGATTACGGAGGCTTGCGGCGCGGACATCGCCGGACGTCTACACACCGCCCGAAGCCGCAACGACATCGACATGACGATGTACCGTATGCGGCAGCGCGCGTGCATCCTGGATCTTTTTGCGGCGACGCTGACCCTGCGGCGTTCCCTGCTGGATTTGGGCGCGCAACACCGCCAGACCATCTTCGCGGTCCATACGCACACGCAACGCGCTCAGCCCACCACCGTCGCGCACTATCTGCTCGGCGTCGTGGAACAACTCGAACGCGATGCGGCCCGTCTGACAGGCGCGTACCAACGCACCAATCGAAATCCTCTCGGCGCCTGCGCCATCACCGGTACCGGCTTCGACATCGACCGACAGCTCACCTCCGATCTTCTCGGGTTCGATGGCCCAACCGTCAACACCTACGGCAGCATCGCCACCGTCGATTACCTGCTAGAAAGCGCATCAGTGGCCTCCGTGCTGCTCGCGGGACACGGGCGTTTCGTTCAGGATCTGCTGCTATGGAGCACCGCCGAATTCAACTACATGCGACTGGGCGATGGCTTCGTTCAATCCAGCAGCATCATGCCGCAGAAGCGCAATCCGGTTGCGCTGGAGCACGCCCGCGCCATCGGCAGCAAAGCTCTCGGGCAATCGCAAGCGATCGTGTTGAGCGTCCACAACACTCCGTTCGGCGATATCGTCGACACCGAAGACGATCTGCAGCCCCTGGTCTTCGCCATGTTTCGCGATGCGACGCGCTCTGTCGAACTGGTGGCCGCCGCCATGACTTCGGCCGAATTCGACGCCGCCAAGCTCGAAGCCCGGGCTGGCGAAGGTTGGACCACGCTCACCGAGCTCGCCGATACGCTCGCGCGCGAACACGGCCTTCCTTTCCGCCTGACTCACGCAATTTCCGCGCGGCTCATCGCGCTGCAGGAAAAATTCCCGGAGCAGCCATTGAATCAGCTTTTGGCCGAAGCCTCCGGAGCCGTCTTGCCTGCACCGCTCAACTACAGCGAAGCCGAACTGGGGCGGATTCTAAGCCCACGCCATTTCGTCAGGGTTCGCAAGACCCTGGGCGGCCCTGCGCCTGAAGAGACCGCGCGCGCCGCCGAAGTCTCCTACGCCAAACTGCAGCAGGACGACGCCTGGCGTGCGCAAACCGCGGAGAAACTGTTCCAGGCGCACACGGAGCTGGGCCGGCGCAGCACGGCTTTGTAACTTTCCCCGCCGCCAAGAGCCTGCCACCTAACTGCAGCCGAAGGCGGTCGTCCAATCTGCGGGGAGAAGTAGCCAAATGGGCATACATGCAGCCGTCGACGGATCGATTCGCAACGTAAAGCATGCGTCCCGAGGCCTGTTAAGAACGCCTGCCTTTACTCTGGCTGTTGTGGCCACGCTCGCGCTTGGCATCGGGGCCAATAGCGCGGTATTTTCCGCCGTGGATGCCGTCCTGCTGCGTCCGCTGCCCTTTCCGCACAGCGAACAGCTCGTCACGCTCGCCCAAGTCGTCCGTTCCAACGCCGGGGGCTTCGTCGCTCCCGTGCGGTTGCACGATTGGGACCGCCTTAACCAGACCTTTCAGGCGATTTCCGGCTATTATGCGCAAGACGACTCCGAACTCTCGGGCAGCCTTCCCGAAAAACTACGCCACGCCTTCGTTGCGCCGCGTTTTCTCGAAGTGTGGGGCGTCGCGCCGGCGGTCGGTCGCGATTTTTCGCTACAGGAAGAGCACTTCGGCGGTCCCCCAGCCGTTCTCATCAGCGATCGTTATTGGCGCCGTCGATTCAATGCCGATCCCAATATCGTCGGTAAAACTCTCCGTCTCGGCCGCAGTTCCGTCCCGATCGTTGGCGTTCTGCCGGTAGCATTTACAGTTGCCGAACGTGACATAGATCTTTGGTCCACGAGCCCTTATGACGCGCCTTTCGGGCAAAACCGCGAACTCACCTGGTTCAACGCAGTCGGCCGACTTCGTCCCGGAGTCTCGCTCAATCAGGCGCGCGCCGATCTCGCCCGCGTTCAGGCCGATCTCGCCCGTCAGTTCCCCAAACCCGACGCTCAAATCGGCGTCTCGCTCGCAGCGCTCAAAGAATCTGCTGTCGGGGGCATTCGTAAATCGCTCTGGATTCTCTTTGGTTCCGTCACCCTGCTGCTACTGATCGCGTGTACTAACGTAGCGGCCCTGCTGCTCTCGCGCGCGGCCGGCCGACGCCAGGAAATTGCTGTGCGCTTTTCGCTCGGCGCCTCCCGCGCATCCGTCGTTGGCCAACTACTTACTGAGGCTCTGCTGCTATCGATTGCGGGCGCAACCCTCGGCGTGGGCGTGGCCGCTGCCGCCGCGAGCATCTTTCGGACCTTGGGGGAAGATCTTCCACGCGTGCAGGAAATCTCCCTCGATTGGCGCATCGTTCTCTACACGCTTGCCTGTTCGATGGCCGCGGCCGTTGCATGCGGTCTGTTGCCGGCGCTGCGCGGTACCCGGCGTGATCCCGCCGGCACGCTGGCCACTGCGGGCAGATCCCAAGTCGGCGGGCGCAATCCCGTCCAGTTCGCATTGGTGGGCGTACAGGTAGCGCTCGCGGTTACGCTTTTATCCGGGGCTGGACTCTTACTCCGCAGCTTTCAAGAGCTCGGCCACGTGTCGCCCGGTTTCGACCCCTCACATGTCCTGACCTTCCACATCAGCACTTCGTGGGCAGAGACCGGCGACTACAAGGCCTCCAGGCAACGGCTCGATCGTGTGCTCGACGGACTCCGCGGCTTACCCGGTGTCGCATCGGCCGCGGCCACTATGGAGTTGCCGGGTGTCCCGGCTACTTATCAAATTGAGCTGCGTTCTGTCGAAGGCCGCGCCGAAACAGAACCGAAAATGCTCGCAGAAAGCCGCGCCGTCTCGCCAACCTATTTCTCTACGCTGCGAATTCCTCTGCTCGCCGGTGAAGTGTGCCGCGAACAATCCAGCACTTCACAAATGATGGTGAACCGCAGTTTCGCGAATGCCTACCTGCGCAACGGCGCCGTGGGTCGTCATTTGGAACAGCCCAACAATGCCTATCTCGCGCCTGCCGAAATCCGCGGTATCGTCGGCGATGCGCGTGAAGGCGGTCTGGAACATGAGCCTGTGCCGACAATCTATTGGTGCTATTCGGCGAGCCAGCCCGGGACCTATTTTCTGGCTCGAACACATGGCGACCCGCGCGCGTTGGCCGAAACGGTGCGCCGGAAAGTTCACGATCTGGAGCCGCTGCGCTCGGTCTACGACCTCACGCCACTTACCGACCACATCTCCAGCGCTTACGCGGAAACCCGTCTGCGCACAATTCTGCTCGCTTTCTTCGCCGCCACGGCGATCGCGCTCGCCAGCGTCGGACTCTACGGAACGCTCAGCTATCTGGTCAACACTCGCCAGCGTGAAGTCGGACTTCGCCTGGCACTAGGCTCCATGCGGAGCCAGATCGCCGGCCGTTTTCTAGCCGAGGGCCTGCGCGTTACGTTAATAGGATGCGTTGCAGGGATTGGACTGGCGGCCGTATTCACGCGGCTCTTGGCGAGCATGCTCTTCGGCGTCACAGCGTGGGACCTGCCGACCATGGTCGGCGTCATCACGCTCGTACTCGCAATCGCGGCCATCGCATCGCTCTTGCCCGCGATTCGCGCCGCCCGTCTCGACCCGATGCAGGTTCTCCGCAACGAATGAGCGGGCCTCCGCGTGAGTCCGCCGCAATCTGGCGCGACGCCGCGTCCATGTGCTAAAGTCGTAATGCTCACGTGACATAGCGGGGACGTAGTTCAGTTGGTTAGAACGCCGGCCTGTCACGTCGGAGGTCGCGGGTTCGAGCCCCGTCGTCCCCGCCATTCCTTTTCAATCAGTTCCTGGCTCTCATAACTTGGCGCACCGGTGCAACTGCTGTCCGGGACGGGGCTGGACATTACTTCGCCTCCAAAGAATAGCGCGCAACTCTGGTTCCGTCACTTGCCCGGCGGGCCGCGTCTGTATGTGTCGCGCGAACGCGAGTGGTTTTTACGCCGTCATTGCGGACGCAACTAATGCATGAGTTCCGCAGCATCGAACAAAGGAAACTTTGACGTTCCGTCACGCACTTTCCCGCTCGAGCAATCTCCGGTTCGATCGGCGTAACAGAAACTGCTCGAACCGTCGCCGCCTGCTTGGCCCATGTCGACCAGGGCCGTGAATTCGGTAGGCTTTTCACAGGAAAATAA
This sequence comes from Bryobacteraceae bacterium, assembly GCA_036268375.1. Taxonomy (GTDB): domain Bacteria; phylum Acidobacteriota; class Terriglobia; order Bryobacterales; family Bryobacteraceae; genus PALSA-243. Next base: position 28,236 of record DATAUH010000036.1, read on the forward strand.
TCGCGAACCCATCCCTTTAAATATGCGACGCGCTGCTCGATCGAATTATGGACCAAGTCCGGCGAAGAATCCGCGGTGATTTGTTGTTGGATGACTCCCGCAAGCTAGCCGGCTGGCCGAGCTCCACTTAGCTAGTCGAATCTCGAGGACGGATGATACCATCACTTTCATCGATTGTGTGTTCGTTGACGGCACGCAGCGGTCGGAGCCTGCATAATCGGAGCGTGCGCGCCTTTTGCTTCTTGCTGTGCGGAATTCTTGCTGCTCAATCCCCGCCGCGCTTCGGTGTGGCGGTGGGCGCCTCTACGTTGGGCGCGGAGGTGCAGGCGGCGACGGCTGTCATGCCGAGTGCGAATGTGCGGTTCGGCTTCAACGCGTTCAGCTACAACGATACATTTGCGAGCCATGGTATCGGTTACAAGGGCACGCTGAATTTGCGGTCTGCGGAAGTGTTATACGACCAATTCATTAAGGGTCCGCTACATGTGAGCGGCGGGCTTTTAATTTATGACGGCAACAAGGTGGACGGCGCGGCGAGCGTGCCGGCGGGGCAGACCTTCACGCTGGGGGGCACGACCTATTTCAGCCAGCCGGGGAACGCGATCAGCGGCACGGGGCGGGTAGAGACACGCAAGGTATCCCCGATGGTACTGATCGGATTCGGCAATCTGCTGCCCCGGAGTGCGAAGCATTTCACGGTGAATTTTGATGTGGGCGTGGTGTTTCAGGGATCGCCTAACGCGAGGCTGCGATTGAAAGGCGGTGCGTGCGTGGTGGCGGGGGTGTGCCTGGATGCAGCGACCAACACGGAGGTCCAAACGAACATCGCGGCGGAACAGACTCACATCAGTGACAGTTTGATGCCGTTTCGATACTATCCTGTGGTGTCGCTGACTTTTGGATATAAGTTCTGATGGATGTGTTGGATCTTTCAAGAACCGAGTAAGAGAAATCGCTTCGCCAGCCGAAAGTGACTTGAGTTCCAGGCGAGGGAAATCGCCAACCGCGTTCATTTGCCGTAAGCCGATTGTTTACTTGGTTGAGGGCCGGCCGTAGCGAAGCCCTGCGGCGACTGTCACGACAGCGTACCGAGGGCGTAGCCGCACGATGTCTTACCACCGTTCAAAGTGAGTTGAAATAGGTGCAGATTGCGCGCGGGCCGCGCCGACGTAAGAGCGGAACAACGCCTTCGCCCAATGAACATTCCACGGTAGCTGCCGGTTCGTCCCTTTCGCGCGTTTACAGATGCGTCGGCCACCAAATGCGGTAGATAGTATTGCACAGCAAAACAAACATGTAGAAGCGACCTATTTAGC
>DATAUH010000037.1:0-35579 GCA_036268375.1 Bryobacteraceae bacterium
ATGGCCAAAGGCCTGGAAGACACCGCGGCCTATCGTTACAACTCCCTGCTCTCTCTTAACGAAGTGGGCGGCGATCCATTACGCGAGCGTCCGCCTCTCGATCTCGATGAGTTTCACGAATTCAATCGGCATCGCCTCGAGGAGTGGCCGGATACCATGAACGCTACAGGAACGCACGACACCAAACGCGGCGAAGATGTTCGCGCGCGTCTGAATGTGTTGACGGAAATGCCTGACGAGTGGGCTCGAAGACTCGATCTGTGGATGGGCTGGAACGCCGCGCAAAAATCCTCGGTCGATGGTGTTAGCGCGCCCGATACGGACGAGGAAATCATGATCTACCAAACGCTGCTGGGCGTTTGGCCTAATCACAGCGAAGAGCAGGGCGGGGTCGCCGGACGCGTGAAGGAATTCCTCACCAAGGCCTTGCGGGAGGCGAAGAATCATAGCAGTTGGATTGCGCCCAATGACGCGTATGAGGCTGCGGCGCACCAGTTCGTCGATCACATCCTGGCCGACGATTCTCCGTTTCGCGATGACTTTGTCGAGTTCCAAAGCGTTCTGGCGAAATACGGCGCCCGAAATTCGCTCAGTCAACTGGTTTTGAAAATCGCTTCGCCCGGCGTGCCCGATTTTTATCAGGGTTCCGAGCTTTGGCAACTCACTCTGGTCGATCCCGACAATCGCCGTCCCGTCGATTACGCCATTCGCCGCAATATGCTTGAAACCCTACGGCGCCGTGAGGCCGAAGACCGCATCGCGCTCGTGCGCGAGTTGGCCGCCGAGCCTCTGCGGGACGAAATGAAGCTGTTCGTCACCTATCGCGCTCTCGAATTTCGCCGTACCAATCGTGACCTCTTCGCGCGCGGCGAGTATATTCCGTTGCGAACCTCCGGCGCCTGCGCGACCCACGTGTGCGCCTTTGCCCGTCATCTCGGTGATCGCTGGGCGGTGGTCGTGGCCCCTCGCTGCCTCAGCAAAGTCGCGGATTGGGGCGACACGCGGGTCGAACTTCCCGAGGGCGCGCCTGACGAATGGCATGACGCGCTCACCGGCCTGATTCCAGCCGGATGGCGCGTTGCCGAGTTGCTTGCGGAATTTCCGGTTGCGCTGCTTGGCGCCTGATCCGTTATTGCAGCGTGACTGTGCGGCCCGTTTTGACGGATTCGCGCGCTGCCGACAAGATCTCGGTCACGATCACATTGTTTTCGAGCGATGAGAGACCCGAAGGTTTGATCTGGCCTCTCGTCACCGCCACCAGGTATGAAATCGAGTCTCGATCCACCGGCTGGCGCTCGGGCGGCGTAACCGTGGACTCGGTTTTGTCGTTCGTCATCTTCACGCGCAGGCTATTACCGCCGGTCGCGATCGCGTAACCCGAAGCGCCGTACGCCTCAAAATCCTTGCGGTTGATGGGCCAGTTCCACGATGCTTCGATCACGCCTTGAGCCTTGGGATACTGCAGCACGATCGTCGCGTCGTCATCCACATGCGGGTAAATCTGCGGCTTCTCGGTCTGCGCAATGGCGGTCACTTTTAGCGGGCGCTGGTTGTCCATCAACCACGTCATGATATTCGCGCCGTAGCACCCGAAGTCGAACAACGCGCCCGCGCCATTCTTCACCGGATCGCTCAACCATGCGAAGAACTCGGGTTGTACGTTGATCTCTTTCGGCCCCTGGTGTCCGGTGAGGGCTACCATCCTCCGAATCTCACCTGCCGCCTTTTGATCGTGCAGCAGTTTGCCGATTTCGCCGGTGGTCGGGTACCACGTGGTTTCGTAATTGACAATTACCGGCACGCCGTAGCGCGCGGCTGCCGCTTGAATCGCGTGCGCCTGCTGGTTGTCCACGGCCAGTGGCTTTTCCATCATGATCGGGATCTTGTGTGGTGCGATCTTCTCCACAAGCGATGCGTGCGAACCGGTGTCACTGAAGATCGCAACTGCATCCGGTTTGACTGTGTCCAACATCTTCGCCAGATCCGTGAATTGCGCGTTGGCTGGAAACTGCGACGACTTCCCGTACTTCGCGACCAGCGCCGCGTCGGGATCGTAGATGCCCACGATTTGAATATCGGCCGTCCGGCGCGCCGCGTTGTGCAAAAATCCAGAAACGTGTCCGTGATTCAAGCCTGCTATCGCAAGCCGTACGGGAGACTGCGCATAGGTCAACATCGACGCTGTCACGATCGCAAGTAGGAGCCTTCGCATGACCGTCAGCATAACTCATAGGCCGACAATTGAATTGGGCCGACGCTTTCGCCAACCGCGTTATCCTAATCTTTCCGCAATGACATCTTTCTTATCCGATCTGCGTGCGCGCGGTCTTCTCGATCAGGCCAGCAACGAAGAGGCGCTCGAACGCCTTCTCAATCAACCGGGCGCAAGCATCTATATCGGTTTCGATCCCACCGCGGATAGTCTTCACGTAGGAAGCTTGCTTCCGATCCTTCTGCTTGCCCGCTTGCAACGCGCCGGGCACCGTCCCATCGTGCTGGTAGGCGGCGCGACCGGCATGGTCGGTGACCCGAGCGGCCGCTCCACAGAGCGCAATCTGCTTGATTTCGAAACATTGGCTGGCAACGTGGACGCAGTGCGCGCGCAACTCAGCCGCTTTGTCTCTTTCGAAGGCGAAAACGCCGCGCGGTTGGTTGATAACGCCGAGTGGACCGCGCCGATCAGCTATCTCGATTGGCTGCGCAATGTCGGCAAATATTTCACCGTGAACTACATGATCGCGAAGGAATCGGTGCGGCGCCGGCTGGAAGATCGTGAACAGGGCATCTCCTACACGGAGTTCAGCTACATGCTGCTTCAGGCCCACGATTTTCTGCAGCTATTTGACGCATACGGCTGCACCATACAGGCCGGCGGCAGCGATCAGTGGGGCAATATTACTGCTGGCATCGATCTGGTGCGCAAAGCGCGCGCCGGAGCCGAAGTCTACGGGTTCACACACCCGCTTTTGGCCACTTCGAGCGGCGAAAAATTCGGCAAGTCGGCTGGAAATGCAGTCTGGCTGGACGCTCGACGAACTTCGCCGTACCAGTTCTATCAATTCTGGGTGCAGGCCGAGGACGCCGACGTCGAGCGCTATCTGAAGCTGTTCACCTTCGAAAGTCTGGAGAGTATTTCCGAATCGATGGCGGCGCACGGCGAACATCCGGAACGCCGCGAGGCGCAGAAACTGCTTGCATCGCGCATGACCGAGATCGTTCATGGCAAAGAAGGCCTGGAGGAAGCGGTCCGCGCGTCCGAAGCGCTGTTCGGCAAAGAACTCTCCGGCCTGTCGGACGAAGAACTCACTTCGATCTTTGCCGATGTACCCTCTAAGACTCTCGAGCGCACCACGCTGGGGTCGGGCTTGCGTCTCTCGCAAGCTCTCGTCGCCGCGGGCGCCTGCGCTTCGAAAGGTGAGGCGAACCGCCTGATTCAAGGCGGCGGCGTGTATCTGAATAACCGCCGTATGAGCGCCGATGGACCTGTTACCGAAGCCGATCTGGCATCGAAATCGATGCTGGTCCTGCGTACGGGAAAAAAAAGCTACTTTCTAGTGCGCTTCGTCTGATCTATCTGGGCGAGTAATAGCCCGTCCGCGAATACACGCGCGAATCGGCGCTGTTTACCTTCACCGTGACGCGATGATACTTGCCGTCATCCGCCAGTGCGTTTGGCGAGTATCCCAGAATATATTCGGTACGCAGCTCTTTGCTGATGCGCTCACTGATTGCCGGCAGATCGTCCGCGTTGGACGCCCTATACATGCGCCCGCCTGTGCGTTGACACAATTCCTCCAGGAGTTGGGGCCCGTTGCGTTCCTCCGAAGGCAACTTCTTGCGCGGCGAACTCGAACTGTACAGGCCCATGGCATAGAGCTGAACATCCGATTCCACCAGCGCCGATTCAATCTGCCTGCGGTTTCGGCGGCTCTGGTTGTCGCCTCCATCCGAGAGAATCACCAGCGCCTTTCGACGGTTGGATGCCTTCTTCATCTCCTTCATGGACATATTGAGCGCGTCCAAAAGCGCCGTTCGGCCAAATGGCCGCGTGTGCAGAATGCGCGCCAGAATGTCGCCGGCGTCGTGCGTAAAGGGCGACGCCAGTTTCGGGAAGTCGCCGAACTCCACCAGGAAGAATTCGTCTTCAGGGTTCGAAGTGCGGAAGAAACTTTCCGCCGCCGCAGCCGCCTGACGCATCTTGTCACGCATGCTTCCGCTGCAGTCGTAAATCAGACCGATCGAAGCAGGCACATCGTCCATTGAAAAATGGGTAATGCTCTGAAGAACGCCGTCTTCGAAGAGCCGAAAGTCACTCTTGGTTAGCCCGTCCACGTTCGCCCCAAAAACATTGGTGACGTGAACTGGAATTTCAACCAGCGCCGACTCCACGCGAATCGCATTCGTTTCCGCCGCTGCCCTTTCGATGCGCGGCGTTGCGCCTGGGGCCGGCTTCATCGGACCCACTGCCGTGATTGTCTGAAACCCCAAGGCCACCGAGCACAGGGGAAGTATAGCGGCCAATGGGACACACAGCGCCCGAATCATTGGGAGATTGTATATCAGCCGGAACGCGGCGGGAAGAGGTATTTCTTGCCAGGAAGTACTGCCTTGGCGTCCGTGGCCGATGGGCGCTGCCAAGTTACACTTAGTTTTTCTCATGAAGAAGCGCATCCTGGTGGTCGAAGACGAAGAGAAGCTGCGCCGCGTCATCGAATTGCAACTTGCGTCCGCCGGGTTCGATGTCGATAAAGCCGCCGCCGCCGAAGAAGGCCTGCGCGTGGTGGATCGCGCCGACCTGGTACTCACGGATCTCAAACTTCCCAACATGGACGGGCTGCAGTTCCTGTCCCTCATCCGGCGCCAGAACGCTCAGGTTCCCGTGGTCATGATGACGGCTTTCGGCAGCGTAGAAACAGCGGTCGAGGCCATGAAGGCCGGGGCCACGGACTTCCTGCTGAAGCCCTTCTCGCTCGATCACATGATGCAAGTGGTCTACAAGGCTCTCGAAATGCGGGCGCTGCGCGACGAAAATCGAAAGCTGAAAGAAGAACTCGGCCGCCGCTATGAATTCGACAACATTATTGGGCGAAGCGGCGCAATGCAGGAGATCTTCGCCACGATCGAGCGTGTCGCGCCTACGCGTGCCACCGTTCTTCTTGCCGGGGAAAGCGGCGTCGGCAAGGACCTGATCGCGCGCGCCATCCATTTTCACTCCCCCCGGCGCGATCGTCCACTGGTGAAAATCAACTGCAGCTCCATTCCCGAAAACCTGATGGAGAGCGAGCTTTTCGGCTACGAAAAGGGCGCCTTTACGGGTGCGAACACCACCAAACCCGGCAAGTTCGAGCAGGCCGACACCGGCACCGTATTCCTGGACGAAATCGGCGACGTGCCCGGCCCGATTCAGGTCAAGCTGCTCCGCATCCTTCAGGAACGCGAGTTCGAACGGCTCGGCAGCAATGCCACGCGTCATATCGATGTGCGCGTGATCGCCGCGACCAATGTCGATCTGCGCGCCGCGTTGGAGCAGGGCACTTTCCGCGAAGATCTTTACTATCGCCTGAACGTGGTACCACTCAACATTCCGTCCCTTCGCGAGCGCAAGCAGGACATTCCCTTTCTGGCGAACCATTTCGTCGGCAAGTTGGCCCCGGAAATCGGGGTTGATGTCGAATCCATCACGGACGCTGCGATGGAAAAGCTGATGGCTTACCACTGGCCCGGCAACGTCCGCGAACTCGAAAATGTGATCGAGCGCAGCCTGGTCATGGCTACGGGTACGCAACTTGATGCAGGCGATATCAAGCTGGAAAACGCGCCGCGCTCGCGTGCTCACGCCGCCGGCGCAAATGAGCCCCACTTTCTACCCGCGGGTTTAACGCTCGATCAATACGAGCAGGAGATCATCAAGGAAGCGCTGCGGCGCGCCGACGGCAACAAGAGTCAGGCCGCCCGGTTGCTTGGCCTGACGCGCAATGCGCTGCGCTATCGCCTTACACAGATGGGAATGGAAGCGTAGGCATCGCTCCGCGCCGTACTTGAGTGTGAAGCACGGTCACGCCGTGTACGGTGGCTCACGCGTTTTCGCCGCCCGCGCGGTTATATATTAGTAGTAACCCATGCGAGGCGCCAGATCGTTCTTGCTGGTGGCAATTGTCGCGATTTTTGGCGGCGTCCTCGTCACCTACGTACAACAAAAAAAGACGATTAAGGCCGCGTCTCCGGCCCGCCCCCAGTCCCTTCCCGATGACCTGAATTTTGTCGGTGAGCACTCCACCTGGAGTGAAAAATCGGCGAACAGCGCGTGCGAAAAATACCTGATCGGGGCCGACAGCCATCGCCAAACAAAAGATTCCGCGCGTCTCGATATGAGGGGTGTGGAGCTGAAACTGTTCAGCAAAGACTGTAAGTCGTACAACCTTGTTAAGACTGCTGAGGCAACTTACTTTACGAACGAGCACCGCTTCTATTCCGAAGGCCAGGTAGAAATTACGCTGAGCGTGCCGATGCAGGGCGAATCCAAGCACCAGCTCGTTTCGATCAAGACTGCCGGAGTCACGCTGAACACCGATAACGGCCACGCCGATACCGATCAGTGGGCGATCTTCTCTTTCGAGAACGGCGACGGCACGGCCACCGGAGCCACCTACGATCCGGACAGCCACATGTTGCAACTCAAGAAAGATGTGATTGTCCACCGTCATCCGCCGGAGATGAAGGCGATGACCATCGAAGGCGGCAGCCTCACTTATAACGAATTATCCGGGGAGGTACGCCTTGCGCCGTGGGGCAAGTTCACGCGCGAGAACACAGTCGTGGAGGGTGAGAATCCCATCATCAAATTGCGCAACCGCGAGTACATTCAGCAGGTGCACGCCACACACGCGCGCGGCACGGACACCTACCCGACGCGCAAGCTGCAATATTCCGCTGACGACATGATGATGGATTTCGACGAGAAAGGCGAGATCCAAAAAATCACGGGCGAAGGCAATGGCCATTTGCTTAACACCGGCGACACGGCTGTGACTACCGTCGACGGCAACCATGTCGAAATGAACTTCAGCGTGGTGAAGAAGGAGAGCCTGCTGACGCGTGTGGCAGCTAGCGGCCAGGCCTCGGCAGAAGCAAAACCGCTGCCTGTGCCGGGTAAAGAGATTGGCGAAACGCACGTCTTGCGCAGCGACAATTTCGAGATGAACATGCGGCCCGGCGGCAAAGAGATTGAGCGGGTGCTGACGCATGCCCCCGGCACGCTCGAGTTCGTGCCCAACCTTCCCGTGCAGCATCATCGCGTGCTTTCCGGCAACGATATGCTGATCGCCTACGGCCCCAAGAATCACATCGACTCGTTCCACGCTACCGACGTCAAAACGAGCACGGATCCGAACGCCGATGAGAAGAAGCATGGTCGCACCGCGCCGTCTATCACCAGTAGCCGCGAACTGGCGGCGAGTTTCGCTCCTAACAGCAGCACGCTCACCACGATGGAGCAGCAAGGCTCCTTCACTTACGACCAAGGCGACCGCCACGCCCGCGCGCAGCACGCGTCGCTCGACAACGGCAAAAACGTGATGCTGCTCGAATCTTCCGCGCGTCTTTGGGATTCGACCGGCTCGACCAACGCCGACCGTATCCGCATTGATGAACGCTCTGGCGATTTCGTCGCCGATGGCAACGTGAAATCGAGCCGTCTGCCCGAAAAGGACTCCAAAAAGAATGGCCAGTTATTGAACGGCGACGATCCCTTGCAAGCCCAGGCCGACCACATGGAGTCGATGAGCGCTGGGCCTTTGCCGGGCGACCGTAACACCATCATTCACTATCAGGGCAAGGCGATGATGTGGCAGGGCGCCAACCGGATCGAGGCGGATAAAATCGATCTCAATCGAAAGACCCGCGGACTGGTCGCGGATGGCTCCGTAGTCTCGAACCTTTGGGAGCAGCCGAAGGAGGACGAGAAGAAGAAGGGCGCGAAGTCGGTTCTCACCATGGTGCGCGCGCCGCACATGGTCTACACCGACGAAAACCGCCTGGCCGTTTACAGCGGCGGCGTGCAACTGACGCGAACCGGTACGGTGGTGAACGGCAAAGAGCTGAAGGCTTACATGGCCGCGCAAGGCGCCGACAGCCGCCTCGAAAAGGCTTATGCCGACGGAGACGTCAAGATCGTCCAGACCGTCCAGGGCCGCACGCGCACCGGCACCGCCGATCACAGCGAATACTATACGGATGATAATCGCGTGGTGCTGCGCGGAGGTACGCCTACGGTTATCGACAGCGTCTCCGGCAAAATGGGCGGAAACGGTACAGAATTGATCTACCGCGCCGACGATGGTAGCCTGCAAGGGACTGGCAGCGACGGCAATCCTGTGCAGAGCCGCATGATTCGCAATAAGAAGAAAAAGTAGCGCAACTCACTACGCATGAGCGAACTCAAGACGCGGGAAATTTCGAAATCCTATCGTGGACGCTGCGTGGTGAATCACGTATCCATCAGCGTGAAGCAGGGCGAAGTGGTCGGGCTGCTCGGTCCCAATGGCGCCGGCAAAACCACGTCGTTCTACATGATTGTCGGCCTCATCTCGCCTGATTCCGGCAGCGTTCTTGTGGACGATGAGGACATCACGCACCTGCCGATGTACAAACGGGCTGGCCGCGGCATCAGCTATCTGCCGCAAGAGGCTTCCGTATTCCGCAAACTCACGGTGGAAGAGAACCTCATGGCGATTCTCGAGACGCTCCCCATGCGGAATCGCGAACGCCGCGAAAAAATGGAGCGCCTCATCGATCAGCTCGGCCTGGATAAAGTGCGCCGCAGCCGCGGCTACATGCTTTCGGGCGGCGAGCGGCGCCGCGTCGAAATCGCGCGCTCCCTCGTAATCGATCCACGCTTCCTGCTTCTTGACGAGCCTTTCTCCGGCATCGATCCCATCCAGGTGCTCGAACTACAGAGCATCATCTTCGATCTTAAGCGCAGCGGCATCGGCATTCTGATCACTGATCACAATGTGCGCGAAACCCTCGTCGTCACGGACAGCGCGTACATCATTAATGAAGGCCGGATTTTCCGCGGCGGCGCTCCGCGAGACCTGGAACGCGATCCAGAAGTAAAGCGTGTGTATCTGGGCGAATCGTTCACCCTGCGCGTGTGATTTCTCACCAGTAAGTTCGCGCGTCTTCCGTACAATGAAGGCAAGATGACAAAACGCCTCGCTCTTATTGTGTTTCTAGGTTCCTGTCCTGCGTGGGGTCAGCTATTTTCCGCTGGTGTAAAAGGCGGTGTTCCACTCACGGATTTCTTCTCTACCGTCTCTAATCAGAGCTACTCATTCAATCCGAATACCAGTCGCTATATTATTGGACCCACCGCGGAAATACACTTTCCATTCGGGATCGGCGTAGAGGTCGACGCTCTGTACCGTCACATGAGTTATACAAGCAACAGCGTCGTTCAAGGTATCGCGGCTGCCGGTCACTTCAACAGCGGTAACTGGGAATTTCCGCTTCTGCTGAAGTACCGTTTCCCGGCTAAGGTTGTCCGTCCCTATGTGGATGCCGGCGTCGCGTGGGACACCTTGTCCGGCATATCGCAGAGTGTTGCCTCGTCGGTATCGAACGGCTCCGTAACAGTCGTCAAGAAGGATACGACGGCGGGATTCGTTATCGGCGCCGGAGTCGATCTGCATTTTGTGGTGCACATCATGCCGGAGATTCGCTATACGCGCTGGGGGTCTACGCAAGTCATCGATCCCACGACTTTCCTGAAGAGCAATCAGAACCAGGCCGAATTCCTGCTCGGCATCACGTTCTAGCTGGAATGCCGGAGGTCTCTGGATCTGAGTCCGCCGGTCTCTGCGCGCGCTGCGTACATTGCCGCATCATCCACTCCGATCGCGGCAGCGTATTCTATCTCTGCCAGCGCGCGCTGACCGACGCCAGTTTCCCCAAGTATCCGCGGCTTCCGGTGCTCTCTTGCCGCGGCTTTGACGCTAAGCGGCCCGAGCAGCCTTCTCCTGCTGCTTCGCAATAATTACCATTACGGAATACTCTTCCGCTCGCAACCCGCGCCCACCATAGGCCTCCTGTTGTTCCCGGCCTTGCTGCATCACTTCAAACAGCGAGCCGTCCGTGAAGGCGTCAAACACCGCAGGATGGACGTAATATTTGCGGCACGTTGCGGGGCGGTTCCCCAGGTGGCGCGCTGCGGTTTTGATGGCTCCTACTATCGTCCGCTTCGCCGCGGTGGCGCTCGCAGCCGGACCTGCCGCCTCCAGTTCCCGCGCCGCCAGCAGTGTTCCCGCCCAAGTGCGAAAGTCCTTGGCTGTGAAATCGTGGCCGCTTACCCGCCGAATGTATTCGTTGACATCGCCCGAATCGATTCGATGGGTCGCGCCGTTGCGATCCACATACTGAAACAGTTCGTATCCCGGCAGATCGCGGCACTGCTTCACAATCCGCGCCAGCCGCCGGTCCGTTAACGCGATGAAGTGCTCCTGGCCGCTCTTTCCGCGAAAATGAAATTGCAACTGCGCGCCGGCGATGCGCACGTGCTGGTCCTTCATGGTAGTCAGGCCGAACGACTCGTTCTCTCGCGCATATTCGTCATTACCGACGCGGATGTACGTGGTCTGCAGCAGCGTCACCACCGTTGCCAGCACCTTCTCTCGCGGCAAGCCACGACGGCGCAGGTCGCGCTCTACCTTTCGCCGCATGAGCGCCAGCACGGTTCCGAACGCGATCATGCGGCTGAACTTCGCCTCATCGCGGTGCGCGCGGTATTTGGCATGATACCGGTACTGCTTTCGTCCCTTCGCATCGCGCCCGACTGCCTGTAAGTGCCCGTTGGCTGAAGGACAGATCCAAACGTCCTGCCAGGCCGGAGGAATCACCAGCGCGCGAATCCGCGCCAGATGCTTCTCATCGCGCAAGGGACGGCCGTTCGTACCGATATAGCGAAAGGATCGCCCGCTGCGTATACGGCGGATGCACGCTCCCTCGCCGGAGACGTAGCGCAGTCCAGCCTCCTCGGCCGCTGCTTGTGGCGCTGGGCAAGCCATAACACCTTCGCCATGCAATTGAGGCGCCGATTTTGGTCCCGGCCGCCTGACTAACGCGTGCGCGTTTACGAATTTCAAGCAACTCGAACCGGGGCCGCGTCCGACCATCCGAAGCCTGCATAATTGAATGAGTGACCGGCCGCGTCGCATTTCAATATCCCAATTTCCGTTACTACATGATGGCGCGCTTCCTCGCGACGATTTCGTCGGAGATGCAGGCCATCGCCGTCGGCTGGCAGGTCTACGGACTCACCCACCGCCCGCTCGATCTCGGCCTCGTCGGTCTCGCGCAGTTCCTCCCTGGCGTGCTTCTCTTTCTCGTCTCCGGCCAAGTTGCCGACCGTTACCCGCGCCGCCGCATCATCATCGCTTGTTATGCCGGCTTCACGCTCTGTTCCTTCGCACTGCTCGCCCTCACCGTCGCGCACAATCGCCAGGTCTGGCCGGTCTATCTAGTCCTGCTCGGCAACGGCGTCGTACGCTCCTTCAACGGCGCCGCCTCGCAATCGTTTCTGCCTTCACTCGTTCCCACTGAGCATTTCCCCAACGCTGTAGCGTGGAGTTCGTCCGTCTTTACCGGCGCCACGATCATGGGACCCGCCGTGGGCGGTCTGCTCTACGGACTCGCCGGCTCTCCTGCGCCCGTCTATCTCTCTTCCGCGATTGGCGCCTGCTGCGCGCTGCTCCTCGCCTGCGCCATTCGCATCGCCACGCCCCCGCGCCGCAATGCCGGCATGCGCATGGTCTTCGAAGGCCTGCACTTCATCTGGGATAAGAAGTTGGTCCTCGGCGCCATTTCACTCGACCTCTTCGCCGTCCTGCTCGGCGGCGCCACTGCGCTTCTGCCGGCCTACGCCGACACCATTCTGCGCATCGGCCCCACCGGTCTCGGCATGCTGCGTAGCGGCCCCGCGGTAGGCGCCCTGCTCATGGCCACAGCGAACGCCTACCGTCCCCTGCGTCGTAACGCCGGCGCCGCGCTGCTCTGGTGCGTCGCAGGCTTCGGACTGCTCACCGTCGTTTTCGGCCTCTCGCGGAGCGTACCCATTTCGATGGTCGCCCTCATCGGCCTCGGCGCCTGCGACATGGTCAGCGTGATCGTGCGCGTCACTATGGTGCAACTCTCTACGCCCGACGAAATGCGCGGTCGCGTCAGCGCCGTCAACATGCTGTTCGTCGGCGCTTCCAACGAGTTCGGCCAATTCGAATCCGGCCTCACCGCCCAATGGTTTGGTATCGTCCCCGCCGTGGTCTTGGGCGGCCTCGGCACCATCGTCGTCGTGGCCGCATGGGCGTGGCTGTTCCCCGATCTGCGTAAGGTGGATGAGCTGACAGTCGTCAAAGCGAAGTAAGTCGGCCGGCGTTGTTACACGCGCCGGCTAATTCATCATTGCGGGCGAATTCCGAAGGCCTGCTGTAGCTCGGCGGGACGGTACACATCGCCATTCGTGATGACCAGTTCGATTTTTCGTATGTCGCTGATGTCGCGCGTCGGATCGCCATTGACCAAAACCAGGTCCGCATACTTCCCCGGCGTTACGGAGCCGAACTCGCCATCTTTATGCATCACCTGCGCGGCCTTGAGCGTGGCGATACGCAGAATTTCGGTCGCCGGAATGCCGGCTTGAGCGTAGAGTTCCAGTTCACGATCCAGCGCGTAACCACTGCCGGCGTCTGTACCCGCCACAATCTGCACGCCGCCGTCGTACATCTTCTTGACCATGCGAACCATGTTGGCGAATGCCGCCCGGTACTGCTTGTCCACAGTGGGATCGGATGCGCTGAGCGCTCCGCCGGCGGTTTTTGATGCCCGCTGAACCTGAACGGGAAGGCGGTCGAACATGTCCTTATCTCCGAGCGCCACCTGTCCTGCACGATCGACGTACATGTCTTCGAATGTCATTAAAGTGGGATCGACAACGGTGTGATGCTCCCGCAGGAAGGCCACGAAGCCGTTGACCTGCGGCGAATTCAAATCGAGGCTCCCGCCTCGCTTCCCTGGTTCGATGAACCGCGCCGGAGTGCGCGTCTCTTTCACGTCGGGCATGAAGTTTAAAAAGATGAAGTTGATGTGCTGAATTTCATCTGCGCCCGCGCGAACGAATTGCTCCGCGATCATCCCAGAAGGAATATGTCCACTTACACGCAGCCCGCGCTTGTGAGCCTCTTCGACTATGACAGGGACCAGTTCAGGTTTTACCGAACTATAAATTTTGATCTGAGCGTAGCCGAGATCCGCGTAGCGATTTACCCGCTGCTTTGCTTCTTCTGGCGTCGCAGCTAAAACCTTGATCGGTCCTTCGTACGGCCCTGGACCGTCGATGAAGCCGGCAGGCACGACGCGCGGGCCAATCTGGCGTCCGGCATCAATCTCACCGCGCAGTTTCGAAAGGCTCTCGATCGAGTTGCCCATGTCACGCGCAGTCGTTATGCCGGTTGCGATATCCAGAAACGCGAGTTCCGCAAACAGGTGCTGATGCATGTCCCACAAACCGGGCAACAGCGTTTTCCGGGAACCGTCGACGGCTTGCGCGTTCTGCGGCGTAGGTTGGCCGCGATCGGCCACCATGCTCAGAATGCGTTGTCCGCGCACGGTGACTCGCTGATGAGGGATCAGCTTCCCTGTTTGCGAGTCGAAGACGGTAGTGTCGCGAATAATCAAGTCACTCGTGATCTTGTGGGCGAGTGTCTTGGCCAACGTCGCAGCGCGCCCGTTCTCCACCTTCACTTGCGCGTCGCGAAAAGTAGGGACGGTGGATTCGAAGCCTTCGCGAATAATCGCGCCGGCAAATCCATCGAGTACAGACGCGAAAAACTGGCGATTCTGGTCCAGCCAGACATAAGTCGGCGAAAACCCCAGCCCGTTGATGGCGTATAACGTTGCGGTCACGGAATGCCCGTTCGCCTGCACAATCAGCGATTGGTCCTTCCGAATCGACGCCTCACCGCCGGGCAATAGCTGCAGTTTGCCCGACTCGGACCTGAGCAGCGCGCGCGCTAGAATCGCCTGATTCTCGGGGCCGCCGTTCAAGTCAACGAAGTACTTACCACTCGCAGCCGCCTGCTTTTGATCCTCCGCCTGATTTTTCCACACGGCCTGTCCATTGCTGATTGAGAACACCTCCGTCACCGGCGTCTTCATGTAATCGATGCCTTTGGTGTCTTCCGCGCGGATCAGCCCTTTGTCGTCGAGCCGATAGTTCGTGTAAGTCTTCGGCCCGCGGCCGCGGTCGTTGAATTGGAAGAATTCGTGAACGACGCCGTCCGACGTTGTCCAGACGGCATCCTGGCCCGTCGCAGTCTTATCGAGCAGCATGATACGCATCGTCCGATCCCGTGGGATATCCGCCGGGAGTGGGGGAAGCGGAGACCGGCCGCTTTGCGCATTCGCAAAAGTTGCGCACATAAGAACCGCCAATGGCGCCAAAACCAGACTCGTGTTCACTTTGAACAGTCTACCGGTTTTCGTAGCTTTCTTTTGTGAACCTTCAGGCTCTTCTGTTAGTGCGATTGGCCTTATTTGCCGGCCGAGATCGAAATAGAATTGAGCGACGCGCCGAACCCTTCGCGTCTCGCTACTCGTCTGACCTATCCCGACTTGGCGTTCGCAAAGTCCATTTGCTTCGGTACGGCTGACATGACTACCAGTGTTCTGGCTCCTTAGCAATCACTGCGTCAACTTACCGAGAGAAACCAGCCACCGGCGGCTTACCGTATAGAGCAGCGCACCCACGGCGCTGCCGGCGATGTTCGTGATGACATCAGTCATGTCCGAATCCCGCGTCGGCAGAAACCACTGCAGTGACTCGATAAGCAAGCTGAACAGTCCGCAGAGTAAGACGGTCTTGGCAAAGCTTGCGCCTATAGCCCCGCGCATACCCAGATATCCGCAAAGCATAAAGCCGAGCGGCATAAACCCGATGATGTTCAACACAATATCAAGGTAGTTGTCAAAGGATGGAAACGAAAGTAACGACTGGGCGAGGACTATATACCGATCGGGCATATAGAAGCTATTCGCCCGTGAAATTGCATCGCGAACTCTGCTGCCGCTTCCCTCGTCAAACAGATAGAGCGCGGCCAAGCCCCTTCTACGGCCAAGAGCTAGATTAGGATGATCTGGCCAAGCTTTGTAATCGCTCTGAACTTCTTCGGGAGTCAAAGAATTGTCGAAGATTGCAATCCCTGCTAACCGGCCTCGCCAACTGTAATCCGACGAAGCATCTGTACCAGCCACGAATCTTCCCGTAAACACCGCGTGGCAGACTCCAAAATCAGGTACCACCCTCCGGAAAATCCCATTCACGAAAGCCTTCGTGCCGTGCGCGTCCGAGGTGATGGTTAACAAGAACGGTTTGACCGGCGCAAATACGCCATCCACATACAATTGAGCTCCTCCGACCCGCGCAGGTTCGCCAGGCGCGAGGCTACGCACCGCCATGCCGTCATCGAACTGCTCGATCCTCAATAGGCGCGGGTTCGCTGCTGAGTAAGCCGCAAAGATTGCTCCGTAGGAATCGGATTGGCGGACTTCAACCCAGAGGTCCAGCGTGCAACCAGATGCGCCAGTATCGTCCTGCCGGAGCGGCCCGGGACCCATCAAGATGCCGTGCTTGCCGAAGCGGACTCCGTGACCTCCGGGGATCCACGACACGCTATTCCTTGGCGCTGAGAATGGCCAGAAACAAGCGACAGCCATCGCCGCCATAAGAAGAAGAATCAACCGGCCGAGAGCCTTCCGGGTAGCCAGTTTTTGCAGCCACACAATTCGAAGCAGCCCGCGCGCCGCCGGGGTCATCCGTCCTATCCCCGCTTCGCCTTCACAAACTCGATCTCCGCTTGCTTCGGAATCCCCGGCTCAAAACAGCGCCTGCAGCGCGCTTCGTACATATCCGCCGCGCCCACCACAATCAGCTCGTCCGAACCTCGTAGCCTCTGGGTATTCTTGGCCGGATTCCCGCATCGCATACAAATCGCCAGCGTCTTCGTAATCGATTCCGCAAGCGCTAGCAGATCCGGTATAGGCGCAAACGGCCGTCCCACGTAATCGGTGTCGAGCCCCGCGATGATCACCTGCTTGCCGCTGTCCGCCAGCCGCTGCGCCACATCCACCAACCCCGACCCAATAAAGTTGGCTTCATCGACGCCCACCACTTCCGCGCGCCAATCGATGCGGTCGATAATCTCCGCCGCGTTCTTCACCACCTGCGCTTGCATCCGCAAATCGCCGTGCGACACAATCTCATCCGCTGCGTAGCGATCGTCCAGCGCGGGCTTAAACACCTCCACGCGCTTGCGTGCGATCCGGGCGCGGCGCAACCGCCGGATCAGCTCTTCGCTTTTGCCCGAAAACATGGGTCCGCAAATCACTTCGATCCAACCGATGTTGCCGGTGATGATGTCCATTCGTATTGGTCCTAACCGGATATTAACCGGAAACTGCCGTTGCCGCTTCGAACACGCGCTCTTCTAACTCCTCCAGCGCACCCGCGAAAAAGTGGTCTGCCGCTTCGATCCAGATCATCCGTTTCGGCTCTGCCACGCCCTCGTACATGCGCTCGAAATCTACACGCGG
The DNA here is from genome assembly GCA_036268375.1 of Bryobacteraceae bacterium. Lineage (GTDB taxonomy): Bacteria > Acidobacteriota > Terriglobia > Bryobacterales > Bryobacteraceae > PALSA-243. The sequence continues at coordinate 16,636 of DATAUH010000037.1, forward strand.
CCCGAATTCGTCATGTGTGCTATGTATGAAAACCTTCGGCGTTTTGCACTGGCTCAGAAAGTCCCAGGAGCCCATGCGCGTCGAAAATCCTACGCCCATCAGGAACTCCGCCGTCCCCAGTTCGCACCCTAGCGTCATGATCGCCCGCGACCCGAACGAAAAGCCCGCCATTGCAAACGGCAATTGCGGATACCTCCCGCGCAGGTATTCGAGCGCCGTCCGCGCGTCTTCAACTTCCCCCGTCATGTGCCCGTGCGCGCCCTCGCTCCGGCCCACGCCTCGAAAATTGAAACGCAGCACCACAATTCCGGCGCGCCGCAATCCCCGCGCAATCCGGTAGACCACTTTGTTGTGCATGGTGCCGCCGTAAAGCGGATGCGGATGGCACACCACCGCTGCTATTCGTGATTCGCTATGGTCTGGTTCTTCGAGCAGTGCCTCGAGCCCGCCCACCGGCCCCGACAGGGTCAATGACTCCAGCTTGCGCGCCACTTAATTGGAGCGGTAATTCGTGAACTGCATGTCGATGCCAAAGTCTTTTTCGCGCAGCATCGCCATCACGCTCTGCAACGTGTCACGGTCCTTGCCGGCCACGCGCACGAAGTCGCCTTGAATCGAGGCCTGCACCTTCAGCTTGCTGTCTTTCACGGCCTTCACAATGTCGCGCGCCTTCTCGATTGCAATGCCTTGCTGCAGCGAAATCTCCTGCTTTACGCTCGAGCCTGCCGAAGGAATGATCTCGCCGAAGCTCAGCCCCTTTAACGGCACCTTGCGTTTCACCAGCTTCGACTCCAGAATGTCCACCACCGCCTTGAGTTTGAAGTCATCGGAGCTGGCCAGCACAATCTTGTTCTCTTTCTCATTCAGCTCGATCGACGATTTCGAATCCTTCAAGTCGTACCGCTGCTGAATCTCTTTCACCGCCTGTTGCACGGCGTTCAGCACTTCGGGCATTTCAATCTTGGATACTACGTCAAAACTGTTATCGGGCATATTAGTTGACGGTCGGGAGTCTTAGGCCTTGGATTCGGGGGAAGGTCCCTTGCCTGCGGATTCCTCCGGTTCCAATCCCAGTATAGAGGTTCGCGTGCGCAGCGGGGAAATGCGCTTCAAGGGCTCCGGTCTCGGCGCTTCCGTTTGTGCGGGTACAGGCGCGGGAACTGGCAAACCGGTCGAAGCCGAACTCGCTACGCCGGACGCGGTCGACGCAACCACCGCCGGCTTCACGGCCGCTTCGGGCGAGTGCGATTGCAGCGTGGCCACCACCCGCCGCGCAATCTCGGTCACAATCGCTTCCATCGATCCGTCAAGCGCCAGCGTCACCGCCGCCCGCACCTGCTCCTCATCCACCACCGCGACGAACGGCGCCACTGGCGTCTTCGGCCGCTTCTCTTCGCCCGCGGCCCGTCCATCCCCCAGCTTCGCGCGGTCGCGCGCAGCCGCTTCCGCCAAAGGCCGCACCGTGCTCACCAGCGCCGTCGCCTCAAATGGCTTCTTGATGGTTGAGTCCGTTTCCACCTGCTGCGCGTGCGCTTCGTCAATCGGCTCCAGCACTCCCGCCGTCAACACCACCCGCACGTGGCGATAGCGCGGGTTCATCTTCACGTATTGGCAGATATCGTAGCCCGTGCGCCCAGGCATCACCGCGTCCGCAATGACCACGTCCGGGTCTACGTCTTCGATGCGCACCAACGCCGCGTCCGCATTGCTGACCGTGACCACTTCAAAGCCCTCATCGCTCAGAATGCGTTCACCCATTCGTTGCGCGTGCGGGCTGTCGTCTACCAGCAGGATGCGGTTCATTGTTTGGTCTGGTCTTGCTCGTCTAGTCCTGTTTCGACGTATCGGGCTTGCTCTGGTCCTTGGAGGCGTCCGTCTTAGAATCCGTCTTGTCCTTCGAATCCTTCTTCTTTTTCGGAGCCTTCTTCTTGGACGTCTTCGCGGGCTTCGCGTTCGTGTGGTTGGATGGCGTTTCCGTCGCGCTATTCACCGGGTTCGCCGCGCCGCCCTTCGCAGCGTTTTCGATTCCCTTCGCCGTAGCCGCAGGAGGCGCCGGATTGCTCGCCGTGGGCGTCGTGGACGTGCCTGTGGTCGCCGCGGCCCCATTTGCGCCTACGCTGGCCGCCGCGGGCGTCGAAGTCGTACCCGCCGCCGGAGTTCCGCCGGCGGCGCCGTTCGCGGCCGCGCCCGGCGTCAACCGCGCATCTGGATTCTTATCCAGAATCGAGGGATCCGCGGGCGCCGTGCCCACCGTCACCGTATTCTGGGTACCGCCGGTTCCCGCCGCCGTCGCCGGAACGCTGGCAGGAGTGGTGGGCGCGAGGCGCGCCATCTGCGGCGTGCCCGATTTCGCCGCCCCGGTCAAATCGGGACGGCTGCTGAACGGCGCCCAAGCCTTACCGATCATGCTCCTCTTGCTGCGATTCTCCAGCTCATACTTCATGCGGTTTTCGGCCACCGGGTCGGCTGCGGGCACCGGGCGCTTCATCGCGGTCAAGCGGTCCTTCGCCTCCTCCGCATGATCGCTCAGCGGGTAGTCGCGCACGATGCGTTGATACGCTTCCGCCTGCTTGTCTTCGAAGCGGTCGCCCATGTGCTTCAAGTCGTCCGCCTCCAGCCACAACGCTTCGTCCGCGCGGCTAAACAGCGGATACTGGTCCGTCAAAGCCTGAAAACGATTGGCGGAGGCCGGAAAGCTGCCCTTTTTGTAATACAGCTCGCCCACGCGGTACTCGCGGTCCGCCAGCACTTCCTGAATGTCGCGCAATCGCTGCGCCGCCTGCGGCGCGAATTTGCTGTTCGGGAACTGCGTCAGCAGCGTGCGGCACTCATCGTCCGCGCGAAATGCGTGCGTCGGGTCGCGGTCGCTCTTGTCCATCTGCTGAAACTGCATATCGCAGATCTTTTCCTGCGCCTCGGCCGCCTCTTCCATTTGCGGGTAGAACAGAATGAAGTCTTTGTACTCCGCTTCCGCCTGCGCGAAGCCGTGCGCGCCGCCTTCGCGGTACCAGCTATCCGCCACCAGCAGCTTGGCTTTGGCCAGATATTCGCTGGTGTCGTAAGTGTTCATCAGGGTCTGCAACACAAGACGAGCGCCTTCATACCGTCCGTGTTCGACATCGTTCATCGCTCGGTCGAACAGTACCTTGTCGGGCTGTTGGGTGTCCTTGGCAATGGGGTTTTCGTACTTCTTGTGCCGGCACGCGCCGGCAAACAACAACGCGGCCATTGCCGCGGCGATTCCCATTTTTTGAATTGCGTTTTGAACCATGATGAATTCCGTTTCCTGATAAAACTAACGCGGTCTCAGCACACTACCGCTTTCGCGCCGTCCGCGATCTTCCGCATTTCGCGCACCGTGGCCTCTGGGTCGCCGCTGTGAAAGATGGCCGACCCTGTGACGATCCAATCACACCCCGCTCGCACTACCTCGGCCAGGTTTTCCAAGTGCACCCCGCCGTCGATCTCAATTGGCAACTGTAAACGCCTGTCCCGCCTCATCCGGTCCAACGTGCGAACCTTCTCGAGCACGTACGGGATAAACGACTGTCCGCCAAATCCTGGGTTCACGCTCATGAGAAGCACGTAGTCAGCCACGTGGAGTATGTCGGTGAGTACGCTTACCGGAGTTGCGGGGTTTAATACCACTCCCGCCATCGCGCCGGCTTTTTTGATCAGTTCCAGCGTCCCGTCCAAGTGCCGCGCCGCCTCATAATGCACCAGCACCGAGTTCGCGCCCGCCTTCGCAAAATCCGCCGCGTAGCGCTCCGGATTCTCGATCATCAGGTGTACATCCAGGTGCAGCTTGGTAGCCTTGCGGATCGATTCCACCACCGGCTGCCCGATCGTCAGGTTGGAGACGAAGTGCCCGTCCATCACATCCAGGTGCAGCATGCGCGCGCCGCCCCGCTCCACGCGCGCGATCTCGTCCGCCAGACGGGCAAAGTCCGCGGACAGGATTGAGGGAACAATTTCAATCATTTGCGGGTACTTGTGATTTTATCATGGGTTTCCCTGAATCACCGCCGCAAAGAAGCCGTCGCCCGGTTCCCGTCCCGGTAGCCGCTGTGAAATCTGACCCATAAACTCCCTCGGTATGCTGGCAACAACTTCTTCGTTTTCTTCTGGTTCAAGCGAACACGTCGAATACACTAATAACCCGCCTTCCGCCAGCGCGGCCCTCGCGTTAGCCAAAAGAGCGCGCTGCCGGCGTGGTAAATCGGCCAAATCCTCCGGAACCAGTCTCCACTTGATTTCCGGATTCCTCGCCAGCGTTCCCGTGCCTGTACACGGCGCGTCCACAAGAATCCGGTCAAAGCGGCGCGAAAACGGCAGTGGTTGCGTTCCGTCCAACACCACCAGTGGAACGCCCAAGCTTTTCATCCCCACCGCCCGGTGAAAATGCAGATCGCCCGCGATCGCCTGAATCCCTGTCTCCATCGCCTGCGCCGTCTTGTTTCCCGGCGCCGCGCACAGGTCCAGGAAGCTCTGCCCCGGTTCCAGATGCAACAAAGGCACAATCGCCTGAGCCCCGATATCCTGCACCCGCCCGCCGCGCACATATGTCTCCGGTTCAGTCAACGCGGCGCGCGCAATCCCCACCGCCGCCTCGGCGCCGTACTGCCGTTCCCACCGCGCCAGCAGCCACTCCGGACACGAAAGCTCGATCTCGCGCGTCGGCCACTCCACCGCCGCTCGCGTAACTTTGCGCAGCACCGCGTTCACAAAGCCCGCGGCAGACGTCTTCCGCGCCCGCTTCACCAGCTCCACGCTCTCGGTCACCGCCGCGTGCGACGGCACCCGCTCCAGATATCGAAGCTGGTAAATCCCCATCCGCAGCGCCGTCCGCACTTCGCGGTCCAGCTTCTGCCGCCGTCCCGAATAGTGTTCGATCAGATGATCGAGCTGCGCGCGATACCGCTGCACTCCGAACACGATTTCGTTCGCCAGTCCCGCATCGCGCGAATCGAGCTCCGCAGTACGCGCCAACAGCAAGTCCGACGCGTACCCGCCCAGTTCCACCTTCTGCAGAATTTCAAATGCCGCAACTCGTGCGGGCGATATAGCCGCCACGTTTGCCTTAACGGCTGCGCAGCCGGATGCTCTCCCAGCCGAAATCGGCCAGCCATCCGCCATCCACGCGCAGCGTCTCACCGTTCACAAAGCCGCTCATCTTCGGGTCCGCCAAAAACGCAATCGCCTGCGCGATGTCGTCCACCGACGCAAATCGCGCCATCGGGATCCGGTTGGTAATGTCCTCGTCCGTGTATCCGGCCCGCACCTGGTCGGCCGCGTCCATCGCCGTCTTCACCCAGCCCGGGCACACCGCGTTCGACCGCACGCCGTGGCCGCCCCACTCCGCCGCCAGCGTCTGCGTGAACCCGATCAGTCCGTGCTTCGACGTGTTGTACGCCGCCCGCAGCGAAAGCCCCGCCAAACCCGCAATCGACGCAATGTTGATAATCGACCCCGATTTCTGCTTCAGCATCGTGGGCCCAAATGCCCGGCACATCAAAAACGGCCCCGTCAGGTTCACCTCCTGCACCCGTCGCCATTCCGCCAGTTCCACCTGTTCCGTCGGCTTAATAAAGCTGACACCGGCGTTGTTCACCAGCACATCGATGCGTCCAAATCGCGCCAGCACTGTCTCCGCGATCTTCGCAACCATCGCTTCGTCGGAAACGTCGCCCGTCACTTCGATTGCGTCCGCGCCCAGCGTACTCACCGACGCCAGCGCTTCCGCCGCGGAATTCACATCGTTCAAGGCCAGCGCGTAGCCTTTTTCAGCCAGAACCTCAGCCGCGCGCCGTCCAATGCCTTGTGCGGCGCCGGTAATTACAGCAACAGGAACGTGCGTGTGTTCAACAGGTTTTTGGGACATCTCTCTAGTTTAGTGTCGACGAGAGAAGCGACACGCGCCAGTCTTCGCTTTTATTCTGACCCGCGTTGATCTACGTTTATCGGCGGCTCAATTTTTTCTTTTCCAATCCCACGGGCCCGCTAATTCCCCTCCACCCGAACCGCCGAATCCACAACCACCACTTCTACCGGCCCCTTGCCCGATTCCAGCTTCAGTCCAAGCTGCTCGCGCATCGCCGTGAAAAGCGACGGCCCGGCCGGTTCCGAATCGGGCACTCCTGGTGCGGGATCAGGTGCGAACGTCAGCTCGATGTCGTATGCTCCCGCAAGCCCCGTTTTGTCCACCACCGTGCGCCCAAGCAACGCCGAAAGCCGGTCGCACAACTGGCTAATCCGGCCGCGCTGCCCGAAGATCCGGCCGCGGGCGGGATTCACGGTACCACAGAGCGCGCGCGGTAGCCCCGCAGCAGTTTTCTCCGGCGCTACTGGCGGTCCGCACGGCTCTCCCGGCGCGTCGGTCAGTCCCGGACCTTTCACGCCATTCTTGACAAATGACAACGTAAGGATCGGCAGATCCCGTGTTTCGCGGTGGAACTTCAGCTGGAATCGCTCGTCGAGCAGCGATTGCATCATAAGCCGCAATTCAGGCAGCGCCGTTTTCACAGCCGTCTTCGCCTCTACATCGAATCGCGCCGACTCCAGCCAAGGCAACTCGCCGAAGATTTGGAAATCGGTCACGCTATATCCCATTGCGATCAGCCGCTTCAGGCTGATGTTTCTGGCCTGCAGTCCTGCCGGGAGCGCCTGAATGGAAAAGCCCTGGCCCCCCGATGCGTTCGGCTTAACCGATGCGACCTCGAACTCCGGACGCGCAGGCGGTTGGGCCGATGCGGCAGAGGCGAAGGCGAGGGCGGCGAACAGGTGCAACGGGCAGCGTACAAGCATCGCGGCGACTCCTCGGTAAAGCATAACGGATTTGTAACGGTCGTCGATGCTGCGATGACTTCCCAAATTTACGGCCAGCCAACCCCGTTCGTAAGCGATCCGTCCGTTCGATCCGCCAATCCCAATTGCGCGACGCGATATTTGCTGACGGTGAGCCTCGTCCGGCGGAATGCGTAGGGCGCTGATGCTGAAACGTCCGCCGAGATCCGACTCACGCGCCTGCGGACGCCGGATAGGCCTACTCGGCTTAGTATTCGCAGCCAGTCGGCTTTGGAACCAGCTTGCGTTGCCTGATAAACGCTACGGCATCAGCCATGGGCAAACATTGGCTGCTGGCTTCTCATCGTCGGCGTTGCACGTCAACTCGAATGGGGCAGATCAACTTCCGGCTGGCGGGTGAACCGCCCGGAAGGATCGGCTTATCTTTCCACAACGCCGCTTCTAACGAGCGCGGGCCACGCAGCATATATTTCTGAACGGGTTCCGAACCGCACCCGTTGCACGCCGCCGAGCATGATTTACGCTATTCGAGCCACGAGCTAATGTCTACTCATTCCGTATAGCATCCACTACGTCGATTCGAGAAGCTCGCCATGCCGGCGCAAAACATGCAATTGCGGCAACGAAGAGGATAAGTGCTGCGACTGACGAAATGGCCCAAGGATTGACGGCTCGACTGCCGAACAGAAAACTTTCGATCCATTTTCCGCCTGCAGCCACAACCATGACTCCGGCCAGCAAGCCTCCAAGTACCGGCTGGATACCTTGCCGCAACACCAGAGTCGAGATTTGCGATGGTTGGGCGCCGAGCGCGACCCGAATCCCTATTTCGTTGGTCCGTTGAGTGACGGTGTAGGAGATGACTCCATATGTTCCCAGGCATGCCAGGAGAAGAGCGACGACAGAAAACGCGCCCACAAGCATCGTCTGAAATTCGCGGCTGCGAATGGACTCTGATACCACCTCCTGCATGGTGAGTACGTTCGCCAACGGCAGTTGCGAGTCAAGTTCGTGAATCGCCGAGCGAAGCGCATTCGCCATTGAAGATGGGTCCTGAATTGTTCGCATGACGTACGTCGCATTGCCCCAGACGCTGCCTTGCCAAAGGGGCCCATCCCAATACGGAATATAAACGATCGCTGGAGGTTCTTTTTCAAGACTCTCTGTTCGCACATCGGCGACAACGCCAATTACCGCTATCCTGTCGGACCTCGGATCGTTGACGAGGATTTTCCCGATCGGATTTTCTCCCGGCCAAACTTTCCGGGCAGCGCTCTCTGAAATCAACGCGGTCTTGAGAGTGCGATCGCGAGCGCTCAAGGCGCGGCCTTGCCGCAATGCGATTTCCATCGTTTTGAAATAATCCTCACTGACAAACCGGAAACTCGCGCCGGGCCGCTGCGCCCTGGGACGAGTATCGCCATCGCGGGTGACAGTGTCTCCCCAGATCTGAGCCTTCAGCGGCAATGAGCTGACGAGCCCTGCTGACCGCACGCCCGGCAGCGACTCGATCTTTTCGAGCGCCCGCTGGTGAAATCCCGCGCGCATTTCATCGGTGGGATAACGGGATCGCGGAATCGCCACATCCGCTGTGAGGATGTGCTCCACCTGATAGCCGCGATCTACATGCATCACACGGACTAAACTGATCCCAAGCAGGGTAGCGGCCGCCACCAGCACTGTACTGAGGGCGACTTCCAGCCCTACGAGCCACTCTCGTGTGTAGCGCATTATTCGGCTTGCCGTTGCCGTCCGGGAACTGGACCGCAGCGCATCGGCGGGCTGCGTGTGTATGGTCCGGATTGCCGGCCAAAGGCCGCACAGGATGCCGCAGGCGATCGAGACGCCGAAAGTGAAAAGCAGGGTGGTCAAATTGAGATGCACTTCGTTCAGCCTCGGAATCTCGATGGGAGCCGCGCTCACAAGCATTTGAATTTCAGCCCAAGCGAGGAAAATCCCAACCGTCCCCCCGCAAAGCGCGATCAGCACATTCTCCGCAATCACTTCCCGGAATAGATTGGACGCGCCGGCGCCCAAAGCACGCCGAATCGCGGCATCGCGCCACCTCTCATTGGCCCGCACCAGCGTCAGATTGCCCAGATTCACACAGACAATCAGAAGAACCGCCGCCACCGCAAAAATCATCAGCGTAAGCGCTTTGCGAAATCCACCGGCAACTTGCTCCTGAAGAGGAACCAGATGCGCCGTCAGTTCCGTCTTCATATCGCGTCCTGCGCCGGCGACGGCGGCTGTCATCTCCGCCTCCGCCCTATGCGGATCCGCGCCCGGCCGCAGTCGAATGAGGCAGGCGAAATTGAACTGACCAAGGCGCCAAAGTTTCGCCCAATTGAATTCCATCGGTTTAAAGATGTCCGCGTGTGTTGGGAATTGATTGATAGGGCCAAGCTGAGCTCCAGAGGGCAAACGAAAATTGGGGCGCAATACGCCGACAACGATATTCGGTTCGCCATCGAGGAGGATTGGCTTGCCGATTGTCTCAGGATCGGCATTTAGGCGCCGGCGCCACAATGCATCGCTAATCACGACGAACTTATTGGCGCCGGGTTGGTCGTCGGTCTCAAGAAAGGTGCGGCCTAACTGAGCATCGGCGCCCAACATCTGAAAAAGAGGCCATGTGCAGGAGACGCCATCAATCCGTTCTGGCTCTCCTCCGCTGGTCAGATTGAAGGTTGCCGGGTTCAACAAAGCGCCGGATTCGCAAGACCCGCACTGATCCAACCAGGACCGGAAATGTGAGGCATTCACCGGAATCGTCCGGTTCATGCGACTGAGCGCAGATGCTGACTCCGACGCTGCGTAAAGCCGTCCAGGATCCTTGTAGACGAGCGGCTTCAAAAGCACCACGTCCACAATGGAGAAGATCGCGCTGATCCCTCCGATCCCGAATGCCAGCGTCAGAACCGCGAACGCGGTAAACGTCTTCTCGCGAGTAAGCGCCCGGAATATATACTTCATTGGTTACCCTACCGTGCTTGCGCCGGAAAGTTACAATCCGGCGGTTTTTTCCTAGGGCTGATTGGTGACGGCGGGACTTAGATTGAACTCGACGCGGACGTGGGAAGTCGAATTTGTGGGAAATTTGACCTTCGTGAGAAGTCCGACAACATCCCAACACCGGCTTGGGCTCGAAACTATCGCTTATCACTCGCCTGGCAGTTTGCGTGGGCGCAATCCCACGATTTCTTACTAACAGTCCGACGAAACTGCGAGCGCCTGTTTCTCAATACTCCACGCCCGCCAAGAACAGCCCCTTCGCTGGCGCTGTCGGCCCCGAACGCCCTGGCAGCGCTCGCAGATCCTCGATATTCCCCTTGCCGGCTTCCATCAGCGTCCCCACGAGATTCCGCACCATATGCTTCAAAAATCCACTGCCGCGCACGCGATAAATCAACCGCTCGCCCTCGCGCCGCAGTTCGGAAGCGAAGATGCGCCGCACCTTCGATCTTCCCTCCGCGTCGCGCCCATCGGCAGCGGCATAGGCCGTGAAATCATGTTCGCCCTCAAACGTCTGCGCCAGTTCCGCCATCCAATCCTCGCTCAGCGGATATGGGAAGTGGTGCACGTACGGCCAGTCGAACGGTGAACACACCTCCAGGCGCCAGATGCGATACTCATAGGTCTTCGCCTTAGCATCGAAGCGCGGGTGAAACTCTGCGTGCGTCTCCTCCACCGTCAGCACGCGCACCGTCGGCGGCAGCAGCCGATTCACCGCCTTCTGCAAATTCGCAACCGGAATCGCGTTTTCCAGGCTGAAAGCCGCTACCTGCGCCAGCGCGTGCACTCCCGCATCGGTTCTGCCGGAACCGGCCACGTGCACCGCTGCGCCTTCGATTTCGCTCAGAATCTCTTCGAGCGCGCCCTGTATCGTCGGCAATCCCGGCTGCACCTGCCAACCATGAAAACTGCCGCCGTCGTAAGCCAGCGTAATCTTGATGCGGCGCATCGCTTCCCGGAAAACTGCCCTGCGCTACGCCGGCCGCGATCCCGGCTTCACCACCGGAATCCCCAGCGCGCACATCGGACACTGTTCGGGATAGTGCGCCGCGACCTGCATCGTCGCGAGCGCCACGCGCGGCACGCCCACATCCGCGTACCCGCCTGATCGATCGATGATCGATCCCGCCGCCAGCACCTTGGCGCCCGCGCCCTCCAGCGTGTCGATCACGTCGTGCGTGCTCCCGCCCGTGGTGATCACGTCCTCCACCACAAAGCCCACCTCGCCCGGCGTGATGTCGAAACCGCGCCGCAGCAACATTTTCTTGGTTTGCGGGTCACGCTCCGTAAAAATGAAGCGTGCACCCATCGCTCGCGCCACTTCATGGCCGATGATCAAGCCGCCAATCGCGGGTGACGCCACAAACCGCACTCCATGCGGCGCAAACTTCCGCATCTCTTCCGCCATCAGCCGCCCCAACTTCTCTGCGGCCGCGGGATGCTGCAAAACCAGCGCGCACTGCAAATACTCCGCGCTATGCAAACCGCTTGTCAGCTTGAAATGCCCCTGTAGATACGCTCCAGTGGACTTAAAGATCTCTAAAATCGATTCCCCTTGCGGCGACACATCCGCAATTATAGCCGTCCGGCAGCGCGCATTCCGCCGGACGGCTGAGCCAATCTCTGGAACAGTCGTACCAGTGGTCCTACTGCTTCTTATGCGCCAGCCGGCTGCACGCCGTATCGGCCCCGCTGGGGTCGAGCGCGGACTGTCCCTCCTCTATATGGGCGATCTTTCCGTCTTTGTCCACTACGAAGGTCGCGCGATTGGCCATTCCGAGTTCCGGGATCAAAACCCCATATTCCTTCGCCGCCGAGCGCGTCGCAAAATCGCTCAGCATTGGGAAGGAGGCGTTTACCTGCTTGGCAAACTCCTTTTGTGACCAGGTATTGTCCGTGCTAATGCCAAAAACCTTCGTTTCGTTACCGTCAAATTTAGCGATACCAGCCTGGTACGCCAGCATTTCCTTGGTTCAACCACCGCTGAAGGCAGCCGGGTAGAACGCCAGAACCACCGCGTTCTTGCCGCGGAAGCTCGAAAGCGTTACCTTGCCGCCCTGGGTGGAGGGCAAGGTAAAGTCCGGCGCCATATCGCCGACCTTTAGCTGTGTGTGGGGAGGCTGAATCGTTTGCGAAAGAGCGCCTGTGGTGAACATTCCCTGCATGCACAAAGCAGCAGCCAATGTTCCCGCAAACGCGAGCGTTTTCTTCATATGTAGCCCTCTTCAACACAGTACAACCTGGCTTCGGTTAGGGGCAATACTATTTCCGGGCCGCCGTGCTATACTGAATTCAGAAGTCGGTCTGTTTTGAACTTTTTTGACCCTGGAGCCCCGGCCCCGGGGTTTTTTATTTCTTACCCGCCGTTTTTATTTGCGATGCAGTACATATAGGCCTATTCGCCGGTTGCGTCTGCGAAAATTTGCGACATAATCAAGTACATCGAACCGGCTGATTTTGGGTAAGCCGGTGACCGGAAAGGCTATGGCGATGCCGTATTCATCGTCGCAACGCGCTCCCCTCCAGACCGCCGCCGTAATCTCTTGCGCAATCGCTTTCTGCTCCCCCTGGGCCGCCTCTCAGGAACTCATCCTTCCCTCCGCTCCCGGCGCCGAAGTCCGGCTGCTTACCTCCGATTCGGCCATTCTCGAGTCGACAGACAACCGAAAAGATCTGCCGTGCACGGTCACTCCCGTAAAACCGGTGATCGGCTTCGATATGAAGTTCCACGCAGGTTACGACATTCAGGTGCCGCTCAAAGAGCTCTCCGGCAGCGAAAATCAACTCACCATCGTCTTTCGCGTCACGCCTGATGGACACCCGGGCTCCCCCGTCTTTTTCCGCCAGCACTACGCCGTCCCGTCCATTGAAGAGAACGCCGGCGGCTCTGCCTACCTTCAAGGCGGGGTCATCATGGGCGAAGGCAAATATCACATCGATTGGGTGATGCGCGACCGCCAGGAGCGCGTATGCTCCTTCCATTGGGACGCCGACGCCAATGTCCCCCAGCATGATCGCCCGATGACCATCGATCTTGCTCCCGGCTCCGTGCAGCAGATCGATCCCGAAATCTTTAAAGAGGAAGGCCCTGTCGAGCGCGAAAAGGCCGCGACACCCCTCAACGTCAAGGTAATGGTGAACTTCGCGCCCCAGGATTCGACATCTTCCACTCTCCAGCCGCTCGACACGGTGGCCCTCGTTTCCATCCTGCGGAGCATTGCCAGAGACCCCCACGTAGGCTCGTTCTCGGTAGTCGCCTACAATATGCAGGAGCAGCGCGTTATTTACCGTCAGGACGCCTCCGCGCAGATCGATTTTCCCGCCCTCGGCCAATCCCTCAATTCGCTCAACTTGGGGACCGTCGATCTCAAGAAACTCAGCCAGAAACACGGCGATTCCGAGTTTCTTTCCAACCTGATCACCAGCGAAATCAAAAGCGCGCCCGATCAACCCGACGCCGTTATCTTCGCTGGCCCTAAAATAATGTTGGATGATGGCCTTCCGCCTGAAACCTTGAAGCAGCTAGTAGACGTCAAATTCCCTGTATTCTACATGAATTACAATTTGAACCCGCAAGTTAACCCGTGGAGAGACGCCATCAGCAATACGGTGCGCGCGCTAAAGGGCGCTGAGTTCACCATTGCTCGGCCGCGCGACCTGTTCTTCTCCTGGAGTGACATTGTGAGCCGGATTGTAAAATCAAAATTTGGGAGAACGGGGATCGCGAGTTCCTCGCAATAGTTCATGCGTCTTTACATCGCCGCGCTGCTATTTTCCGCGACTACCGCTTCTGTGTTCGCTCAACAGTTCGGTCCCATGGAAAACCTGGGTCCGAACATCCCTACGCCCCAATCCATCGTCGACCGCATGCTGGAAGCGGGTCACATCAAGCCCGGTGATACCGTTTACGATCTCGGCTCAGGCGATGGCCGCATCGTCATCGCCGCGGCCCAGAAATACGGGGCCAAAGCAGTGGGCGTCGAACTCATGCCCGATCTCTGCGACAAGGCCCGCGACCACATCAAAGAGCTCGGCCTGGAAGACCGCGTGACGATCATCCAGGGCAGCGCCCTCCGTGTCGATCTCAGCAAGGCCGATGTAGTCACGATGTACCTGCTCACCAGCTCCAACGAGCGCCTGCGCCCCAATCTCGAGCGGTGGCTGAAGCCCGGCGCGCGCGTCGTATCCAATCAGTTCCCCATCAAAGGCTGGAAGCCTTCCGAGACCATCCGCGTGAAGGCCGGCTCGATGGAACACACCATCTACGTCTATCAGATGGGCCACAACAAGTAGCCGCTACTTCCGCCCGTCCGCCGATCTCTCAGGTGGGGCCGCTGGCTTATCGTCCCCAAAGTTCGCCACCAGATACTCCAGCAGCGCCGCCCTCGCTTCCGGTTGCGCCGTAAATCCCCAGCCTGCCATTTTTGTGAGCTCTTTGTCCCAAGCTGCCCGGCTCAGCCTCTGCGACTCCACCAGCCGCAAACTGTGGCAGGGTACGCAGCTCGTCTGCTCGGTCTTCTTACCCAGTTCCAGCGTCGCTTGATCCGCGCCCACCGCAACCGCCGCCGCTCCCGCCAAAAGCACCGCCGCTACCGCGCCTTTCATGCCTTCGCCTCCACTGTCACGCCGATCCGGTCGACGCCGTTCCACAAATACCCCGACGGATTCCACGACGGCACAAACGGCTGCACCCTGCCCGCGCTATCCGTCGCCCGCGACAAAATGTTGTAGTACCCCGGACCCGCCGGCTTCCAGTCCACCCGCCACAGCCGCCACGCAAAGTGCAGTTTCTGCGGCGACAACTCCGCCGGCTGCCACTTCGCCCCGCCATCGAACGACACCTCTACGTGTTCGATCGCCTCTTCACCCGCCCACGCAATCCCGCGCACCGGGATCGTTCCCACCGCGAACTTCGCGCCATCTCCAGGAATCATGATTGAGGATTTCACCGGCATCCCCTCAATCACCACCAGCTCCGCCGGACGCGCCGGCGTTCCTGGAGGCAGCGGAATGCTCGGTATGCGATACCCGGGATTCATGAAGAAGCCCGCCGTCTGCTTCTCCTGCGGCGTGATCCGCGTCACCCACTTCACCCAACTCGTCCCATCCCACCCCGGCACAATCAAACGCGCCGGAAACCCGTGTATCTGCGGCGTGTCACCATTCATCTTGATCGCCACCAGCGTCGCCGGGTGCATGGCTTTTGTAAGCGGCATCGACCGCACGAAATCCGGCGTCTTCGCCACCCCCGTATCCGCCCCGTCGAATTCGATCTCCTTCGCGCCTTCGTTCATCCCCGCCAGCTTCAGCACATCGCTCAGCCGCGGTCCCTGCCATTCCGCGTTCCCCACCGCCCCGCGTTTCCATTGGATGCCCGGAACCTTCGGCGAATAAAAGCCGCGCCCGTTCCCCGTGCATTCGAGCGTCGCCGGCACCGTGTACTGCGGCAGTTTCTTCAAATCGTCGAGCGTGATCTCCCGCGGCCGCGACACCATGCCGTTCAGCGTGATCTTGAACGATGCCGGATCGATCTTCGACGGCCGGGGTATGTGCTGCCGCACAAAAAACGAGTCCACCGGGGTCACCCACGACGTGTAGTATTCCCCGGGAGTCTCCAAATCCTCTGGCCGGTCGCTGTGCAAAATCATTGGCCGCTTACCTGCGATCGCAGTCGATTCACCGGCCTGTTGAGACATCGGCGCGGCAATCGGCGCGGGCGCGGCCGCCGCGGCAAAAAACGCCGCAATCAGGTCACGACGGTTAGGCGTCATGTTCCAAATTGTAATCTGAACCGCTCCCGCGCCCTACTGTCGCCCAAAACGGGTTTAAAACGAGTAAACCGCTTCGTAATCAGGTGATTAACAACCCCAAAATCATTACTCATAGGATTGAGCCGCGCATAAAATCGTGTCATGTTCGATAAATGAACGTAATGGGGTCGCTCGAAACACAGATTTCGGAAAATCTCGTCACGCCGCCAACCGATCTGAGCGCCTGCGAGCGCCGCACTAAGCTCCGCTTCCCGCTCAAATTCGATGTCTTGCTCCGCGTTCGCCACCCCCGCCGTAACATCATCACCGCCTCCGGCCACACTCTGAACATTTCAAGCTCGGGCATGTGGATCCACACCGAAACCCCGCTCCGCGAAGCCATGCGCATCGAAATCTCCATGAGCTGGCCCGTCCTCCTCGACCAGACCTGCCCTATGAAGCTCGTCATCTACGGTTCGGTAATCCGCACTCAAGGCGAACATGCCGCCATTGCCATCGAGCGCTACGAATTCCGCACTCAGGGCCGTTCCCGCGCCCCGCAACTCCAGATGGCTGCGGGCGCTGACTGCAGCACATCGGCATAACCATATCCGGCGTCCCAGCAGCCCGAAAAAGCGAATTGAACATCGCGCCCAGCGAATTAGCCGATAAACTCAACTGATGCGGCTAAGAAGAATCCACAGTTTGGCGCCGGCGTTTCTCATTCTCGGGGGCCTCTCACCATTACGGGCCTGGATCCCGGCTGAGATTCCGGGGATACAGTATCCGCGGATTGCTCAAATGGCGCGGATCTCCGGAATCGTAATCGTCGAGTGTCAAGTCGCGGAAGACGGGGCGGTTAGCGCGGTGGAAATCAAATCCGGACATCCCGTGCTTGGCAAGGCTGCATTGGAAAACGCGAAGACGTGGCGTTTCAAGCGTTCGGGATCGGTTGATGAACCATCAACGGTTCAGTTGACATTCGAGTTTCGTCTTGAAGGCCTATGTACGACTCAATGCTGCAACCAAAAATTACTCTTCCGGTATCCAGATCGGATTCTCGTTACCGCTCCCTCGATGTTAGTGCAACCAACCCTCTCGAAATAGCGGTGACGCTGATCGGTCTCAGTACCAGCTTTGGATGCCACCTGCCAACACAGCTACATCCGATAAGATGAGTCATAAATGAGAAGGCGTCCTCAAAAAAGCGCGGCAAGCTCCGCGCAGCTACTCCGCAGTGCGCGGCGACGCCTGAATGAGCGCTCATAGCGCCGGAGGAAATTGAAACTGCAGCGCTTGATCGAAATGCGCCTCAAACTCTCCGTTCACACGCCATAGCTGCCTGGATCTCCACTCCTACCCTGCGGCGCAAAATGGCGCAAACACTGCTATCGAAGACCGATGATTACGTATTTATCGAATCCCCAAAATATTGCGGCATATGGGCGCGTTGGGCGCTCGAAACACTCCTGGGCGCGCCCAACCTTGTGGCCCAGCCGAAAAGGCGAGCATTATTTGCGTGGGCGCTCGCCGGATATCCGAAAAGCGCGAGAGCACGCGACATGCTGCTCACGTTATCCGCGGATACAGAACCACTAGTCAGGGAGCACGCGATCGAGGCGCTCGCCGAGTTCCGCTTCCACGCAGCCAAACAGCGATTCCTTGAGATTCTCCGGCGCGGTTCACCCGTCGAGCGATACTGGGCCCTCTTCGGCCTCGGCACTCAAGCCGACTCAAGAGGAGCGGACGCTATTCGTGAGCATCTCGGCGATTGCGCCGAAGTGCCGGGTCTCGGCTCAGTTGCGCAGGAAGCAAAATGGGCGCTAGAACAGATCTCAAAAACACGCTGAACCGGATCCAGCTCTGCGAGTTTCCGCCAACACTCAAAATCAGGCATACTGGACGTCGTGCTGATCTTGAGCCGCTTTTCCCGAGCTTATTCTGCAGGCCGTTGATGCGACGTCCGGAACACAGCCGCCCTTCATGACACTACAGCGGCATCGCGTTTTCGAAATGAAAAAATACACCTGGAGAGAGGCCTTCGAAGATTCCTATGAAGCAGCGCTGAAAGGGAATAGCCGGGCGCAAAACTTCGTCGGATACTGTTATGACCAAGGTCGCGGCGTCGGCCGAAACCCTAAGGCGGCCCGTCGGTGGTACGAAACAGCCACGCAGAACGGAAACCTTGATGCCACGTTTAATCTCGCCCTCATGACTCAAAACGGCGCAGGAGGCCGGCAGGATAGCCGCCGTGCTGTCTGCCTCTACCGGAAGGCGGCGCTCCTCGGCGATCTGCCGTCGCAGGCGAACTTGGCATTAATGCTGCTCGACGGCGAGGGGGTAAACGCAAATGTTCCCCAAGGGCTCCATTGGTTAAGACGGGCCGCAAAGCGGGGCGACCCAATTGCGCAATACAACCTCGGGATTGCGTATGCGACTGGGGACTACGTTTCCAAGAGCGCAACATACGCCAAGAGGTGGTTGTTCAAAGCTGCTGAGAATGGCCATCCCAAAGCTCGCCTTCGGTTGCGCACTTTAGGAGTCGCGAACATAGCCGGCGCAGATCCCAAGCCACAGGCGCCCAAAAACTTACTGCCGAGTCATTGAGACGACTTGCCGATTATGCCATCGTGTATTGGGGGGCCGCTGAAAATCATAAAATCCATTTTGCTGGTTCTGACTGCCTGTGCGTCGGGTTTTATCGGGGGTAAGTTCTCTTCGCCGGGCCGCGTGAAGCGTCCGCTTCAGACGTCATGCGAGCGACTGCCTTCGAACTCGTTACTCCAAAATCCGGGACGCCAGTTGCGCGATGGGAGGTGGATGCCGAAAATGAGATCCACATGCAGTTCCTCGACAACCGAAGTAAAGTACGCCTCTCCTTCGGCATTCACTGCGACGGTCAAGCCTTCCTAAGCATGAACGGTACCGATGGCAAGAATCGGATTGAGTTAGCTCTCGATCAATTCGACAAGCCGTCTCTGGCGATGAGTGATGAGCGATGGCAAGGTCGGCTTGCTCTTGGCTTTGTGGCTCCGGATACTATACCGTACGGCAACTGGGATGAGTGGGGTATTTTATTCCGGCAATTCGGATCAGGAATTCCAGTCGTGGGCCTGGGGACAATGAACATTAGTGGCGGTCGTACTAAGGCGTTCCTGAGAATATTGGGGAAGAATATTCGTTAAATTGGAGCGAGGAGTTTGCTTTGCGCGTTCCCGGCCTGTGGGCGAAGCAATGTGATCGATGCAACACTCGGGACAAAAGTATGAGCCTGAAGGCGAGTTAGGCGTGTGTAGCGAAAAGCGCTGGAAACCCAGTGATCAAGGATGGCGTGATACTGATTTTCGCCGCTGCGCTGACCCTTCTGGGGATCAT
>DATAUH010000038.1:0-5856 GCA_036268375.1 Bryobacteraceae bacterium
CCCGGTAGCGCCGCCACAATGTTGTCCGATTGCAGATCCACGGAGTCGAACACCAGGTGAGCCTTCAGCGTCCCCGGCAGCGCAAACCACGGTAGCGGCTTCTGCGCCTCGCGCGCCTCCAGCAACTCCTTGTAGGTATGCCCCGAGCCTTCGAACAGCTTCACGGCCGACGCCGGGTTGAACCGCAGCGCCAGTCCGCCGCCCGCACCGCCCCGTCCACCGCCCGCCGCAGCATCTGCAATCGTCATCTGTACCGCATACTGCACTGGCCATCGCGGAGGCTCCGGGCCGCCCGTCGTATCTATCGACATCGTGCCTGCAATCCCGTTGCGCGGTCCGCCCGCGCCTCTTCCGCCTCCACCAAGCTGCACCAAGATCTTGCCCTTCAAATCCAGATCTGCCGGCGTCTCGCCACTTCCCGCAAAAACCAGCGGCGCGTCGATTGTCTCCGGCGTTCCCAAACGCGCGGGTATGCTGATGTCGGTTAGCCATCCCAGTTTTTCACCACCATTCGCGCGCGCCAATTCCACCGTGGACTGATCCGCTCGAAACCGCACTTCGTGCAGCGGCACGGTCTGATAAAAACCCTTCTCGCCCGCTGGCTTCAAACCGTTGCGCTCGAACTGCTGCACCACATACGCCGCCGCTTTGCGATACCCCTCGCTCCCCGTGTTGCGCCCCTGCAACGAATCGTTCGAAAGCGCCGTGACGTGCGCCCACCATCTGCGCGTCGCCGCATTCGGCTCTGTCGCCCAAAGCGCCGCCCCGACTACCAGCACCGCC
Organism: Bryobacteraceae bacterium; assembly: GCA_036268375.1. Classification (GTDB taxonomy): domain Bacteria; phylum Acidobacteriota; class Terriglobia; order Bryobacterales; family Bryobacteraceae; genus PALSA-243. The sequence continues at coordinate 784 of DATAUH010000038.1, forward strand.
GCCACCTCTTTCGCCGTTCTCATCGCACCGATTTCCCCGTTTGGCCCGCCCGCGCGTCCGCCACCATCTGCTTCACCTTTTCCATCAGCTCCGGCGCGTGATACGGAATTCCATCCTTAATCGTCCACTCCACTCCGCCGCTGCCTTGTCCCGGATACAGCACCTTCAAGTTCTCCAGCGGATTCCCGTTCACCACAATTAAATCCGCCGTCCAGCCCGCGCGCACGCGCCCTAGCTTGTTTTCCTGCCCCAAAATCTTCGCGTTGTTGCCCGTGGTCTGCTGAATAATCTTCACCGTCGGAAAGCCTGCCTCCTGGTGCAATTCCATGCTGCGAATCAAACCGAACCCGTACATCTGATAGATGAACCCCGCGTCGTCGCCCATTCCGATCAGTCCGCCCAAGCTATCGAACTGCCGCAGCGCCGCCATCCAGATCCGGTAGTCTTCCTTCCAATACGTCTCATCCGTCGACGTCCAATCCACGAAATACGACCCGTGGTTCTGCAAATTCGGCCGGAAATACTCCTCGAGCGTCGGGTGCAAATACTCCTTGAACCAGGGCTGATTCTGTGCCCGTTGCAAATCGCGGCTGGCTTCATAGATATCCAGCGTCGGGTCCCACGCCACATGCGCGTCCACCATCGCCTGCAGTACTTTCGTCAGCCGCGCCGGGTCCGCCTCGCGCCATAAGTGCCCCGCATAGCGAAACCGATCCGCTTCGTTGTTGTAGTTATAGCTCGATGGAAAATGCTGCGCGCCATCCGGGAGCGCCGCGTCCGGAATGCCGTACCAGTGCTCAATCGACCGCGTCCCGAACTTGATGTCGTCCCAGGCCGTTGTCTCTTCCACGCCCACGTGATGCGCCACCGGCATTCCCAGCTTGTGCGATTCGTCCTCCATCGCCTCCATCAAGTCGCGGTCCAGCCCCAAAATCTTCATGCCATCCGCGCCCATCTGTTTGAACGACCGCACCCGCGCCCGCGCCTCTTCCGGCGTATGCACCGTCCCCAGCATCGGATAGACAAAGATGCGCGGCGCCGCAATCTCGCCCTCGGCCGACATCTTGCGCAACTGAATCGCGCGCGGCGTCGGGCTGCCCACATCGCGCACTGTCGTGATGCCGCACGCCAGCCAAATGTTCAGCTCGTACTCAATCGGCTGCGGCTTGCCTGCCCGCTCTTCCTGTAAATGCGCGTGATTGTTGATCAACCCCGGTAGCACATACTTGCCCTTGGCATCGATCACCGCATCCGCCTGCACATTCGAACGCGGTGACACCTGCGTGATCAGATTGTTTTCAACCACGATGTCGAGCGGCCCGCGCGCGGGCGTCCCATTTCCATCCACCACCATCGCATTGCGAATCACCAACCGGCCCACGCGCTGGCCACTGCGCGGAGCCTGCAACTGCGCCGGCGCAGCCAGCGTCGCGCACAGCGCCAAAGCCAAACCCATCAAACCTGTAGAGCGGCGAATCATTCGGGGATTATCCCACGCCGCCGGTCCTCTTTCACGCGACCCGCCTGCGATATGCTTGCTCAATGCGCGCTCCCGTCATCGCACTCGCCGTGGCTTCGCTCACCCTCGCGGCCCTCGCTCAACGGTCCGATCGGCCGCAAATTCCGCAAAACCTATGGAGCCCCGTCGCCACCTTCTCCATCCTCGGCTACGATCCCGACACCGGTGAAATCGGCGCCGCCGTGCAATCGCGCGTCTTCTCGGTCGGCAACGGCGTCCTTTGGGGCGAAGCAGGCGTCGGCGTCGCCGCCACTCAAGCCATTGTCGATGTCAGCTACGGCCCGCAAGCACTCTCGCTGCTCAAACTCGGCTATGCCCCCGATAAAATCGTCAAGTTCATCCAAGACGCCGACCCCGATCCCGACCCCGAGCGTTGGAGCAAAGCCGGCCGTCAATTCGCCGTCATGAACGCCAAAGGTGAATACTCCGCCTTCACCGGCGCCAAAGCCACGCCGTGGGCCGGCAACAAGGGCGGCAAATTCTGCACCGCGCAAGGCAACATTCTAGCCGGGGAAGGAGTGGTAAACGGCATGGTCGAAGGCTTTGAAAACACCAAAGGCCATCTGTCGTTGCGTCTGCTGGCCGCTCTTGATGGCGGTCAGAAGGCCGGTGGCGACAAGCGCGGCATGCAGTCGGCGGCCATGCTGATCGTGAAAAAGAACGGCGGCGTTTGGTTACATAACGACGTAGTACTCCGTCTCCAAGTCGATGACAATCCCGAACCCATAAAAGAGCTCCGCCGCCTTGTAGAACACGCAGTCGCTCAGTTCCACTTAGGTTCACGCGCACAGTAGACAATAGGCAGTACCAAGGGTTATTCCGCACAACCCAGCGGCGTGCTAAGAACGTTAAAATAGAAGGCTGTTGGCAACGCTCGAGAGTGTGTCCGCGTCATCCTTACGTAGCCAAAATTGGTAACCGCGTCACTCTTATATTTCAGGAGTCCCGATGTCTTCTCGCAGTCATCTCCGTTTCGTTGCAATTCTTTGCGCGGCCCCCGTGGCCCTGCTCGCGCAAACCGGTCGCGCCCCGCGCCGCCTCGTCACCACGCCCATCGATGAAGGCAGCCTGCATCGTCTCGCCGGTAACACTCGCCCCGAAGCCAACGCGCAAAACGATCTCGGCGCCGTCGAAGATACATTCGCCATGGACCACATGCTCCTTCAACTGCAGCGGCCCGCCGAAACCGAATCTGCCGCTGCAGCCGCGATCGATGCGATGCACAATCCTAAATCCGCGACTTATCACAAGTGGATGACTGCCGCTCAATTTGGCGCCGCCTATGGACCCGCGCAGAGCGACATCGACGCCGTAACCAACTGGCTCAAGGGTCAAGGTTTCACTGTTAACTCCGTCTACCCCAGCCACATGACCGTCGATTTCTCCGGCAACGCGGGACAGGTGCGCCAAGGCTTCCACACGGAAGTCCATCATCTGAATGTCCACGGCCAATCTCACGTCGCCAACATCCGCGATCCCCAAGTTCCCACCGCCCTGGCTGGCATCATACGTGGCGTCGCCTCCATGCACGACTTCAAAGCTCGTCCTATGAAGAGCGCCCGCGCTAAGTACACCTACACTTCTCAGGGCTATCAAACTTGGGCGCTAACTCCTGCCGACTTGGCCACCATCTATAACTTCACTCCGTTATTCAATGCGGGCTACAGTGGGGCAGGTCAAACCATCGCCGTCATCGAAGACGCGCGTCTTTACAACACCGCTGATTGGGATACTTTCCGTTCTACATTTGGTCTATCGCAATATACCGGCGGCTCGCTAACGCTGGTTCAACCCACTGCATCCGGCAGCGTCGCGTGCGGCGCGCCTGGTACCGCCAACGGCGATGATGGCGAGGCCACTCTCGATGCCGAATGGGCGTCCGCTTCCGCTCCTTCCGCCACCATCGAAGTGGCTGCCTGCGCTAGCACCCGCACCACCGATGGCGCCGTCATCGCTCTCGTCAATCTCATCAATAGCGATAATCCGCCGCCCATCATCAGCATCAGCTACGGCATCTGCGAAGCCCAAAACGGCGCAGCCGCCAACGCGCTCTTCAATGCCGCCTACCAGCAGGCCACTGCCGAAGGCATCTCCGTCTTCGTCGCCGCCGGCGATGAAGGCGCGGCCGCATGTGATGCGGGAGAAGACGGCGCCACTCACGGCCTAGGGGTAAGCGCCTGGGCGTCCACTCCATATAACGTCGCGGTCGGCGGCACCGATTTCAGCGACACTTACAACAGCTCTAACTCCACTTACTGGGGCAACACGAACAGCTCCACTTATGGTTCTGCCGTCTCTTACATTCCCGAGATACCTTGGAATGACTCGTGCGCCAGCCAGTTACTCGCCAGCGCGTTAGGCTTCAGCGCCACTTACGGCTCAAGCGGGCTCTGCGGCAGTTCCGCGGCGCAGCAGTACAGCCTCCTATCCGTCGAGGCCGGCAGCGGCGGCCCAAGCGCCTGTGCCACTGGCTCGCCCGATTCAGACGGCATCGTTGGCGGTAGCTGCCAAGGCTTCGCCAAACCCTCCTGGCAATCGGGTCTCGCCGGCATTCCGAGCGACGGCGTGCGCGACATCCCGGATGTCTCCCTATTTGCCGGCACGGGCATCTGGGGCCACTATTACGTGATGTGTTTCTCGGATCTTCGCAACGACGGCGCGGCGTGTACCGGCGATCCTTCGGGCTGGGCCGGCGCCGGCGGCACCTCCTTCTCCGCACCTATCATGGCCGGCATTCAAGCGCTCGTAAATCAAAAGACCAACAGCGCCCAAGGCAACCCCAACTACGTCTACTACCAAATGGCTGCGGGGTCCGCCACGTGCGATGCCACGAACGGTGACTCCGGCGCCTGCATCTTCCACAACGTTACACAGGGCGACATCGACGTGAACTGCTCCGGCTCCCAGAACTGCTACGGCGCGAGTGCTTCCACTTCGGGCGGTGGTGGACGACGCCGTGGCGGCGGCGGTGGCGGCGGCGCGGAAGCCAACGGCGCTCTTTCCGGCTCCAGCAACACCTATTCACCCGCATTCGCCGCCGCGCCGGGCTGGAACTTCGCCACCGGCATAGGCAGCGTCAACGCCGCGAATCTGGTAAACAACTGGCCGACAGCGAGCGCGGGCGCCAATAACAACTAGCGGCGACGCCTCAAAGCTCCCAACAAGAGCCTTTGCGATGCACCCTTCGCGCACCGTCGCCACCTCATCGGCGGTGCGCTTTTTTCGGCAGTTCGATCCGCCAAAGCTCTCAAAGCGTCGGATTGCATTTTCGGGTTCAAAACGAGATCCGCAAACCGCTCCCCGTCGCCTTTTCATATTTTTGAGTATCCGTGTCCAGGCCTGCTGCCGCCCCCGTCGATGCGCAGGGGTATGTCGCCACTTGACGGATTCGGCGGGTAATCGACACACTCTCCCTATCAGGCCCGACCGTCCGTCGTGCATAGTATCCCGTCAGTCCGGTGCATCCTGTCCCGTGCCCCCGTGCATCGAATTCCGCGCTCATGATCAGTGCATATTTCCCGCTATCCAGTTTCGCGTCGCGCCCTCCACCGAGG
>DATAUH010000039.1:0-7682 GCA_036268375.1 Bryobacteraceae bacterium
GGCAAGCGGGTTGCCCTGCTCGAACGCGGGCGGCGGCAGAGGTTCAGCGAAACCGGTCACGATGAACTGCGGAGCCAACGCACGACGGTGCTGGGCAACGCATTTGGCCCGGACGATCGGGAATCCGTGCGTGAAGTGGCGGACGCGGCCGGACGCACGCGTCGTGTGCTGCCTTCGGAAGGCGCATATAACAACGTCGCGACGTGCGTAGGCGGCGGAACGTTCAGCTACGGCGCGATGGCGTGGCGCTATTTCGAACGCGATTTCAAGATGAAGTCGACGTATGGCTCGCCTGCCAACAGCACGTTGGAAGATTGGCCGATTACCTATCAGGATCTGGAGCCGTTTTACACCAAGGCCGAATGGGAGATCGGCGTTTCCGGAAAGGCGGGCGCTAATTCGCTCGAACCGCCGCGCAGCAAACCCTATCCGATGCCCGCGCTGCCCTACAATCGCGAGGCTTCATTGCTGGCGCGGGCGGCGTCGCGGTTGAACTGGCATCCGTTTCCCATTCCGATGGCGATTAATTCGGTCCCGTATCAGGGTCGGTCCGCATGCATCGCGTGCCCGCACTGCGTCGGCTTCGCGTGCGAAGTGGAGGCGAAGAATTCGACTGCTGTCACCGTGATTCCGCGCGCTGTCGCCACGAAGCTGTGCGATTTGCGTACGGGCGCGATTGCCAAACGGATCGTGGTGAATGAACAGGGCAAGGCGACGGCCGTGGAGTATTTTCAAAACGGCCAGTTGTACACGCAGCCGGCGAAGCTGGTGGTGGTTTCGTGTTCGGCGACGGAATCGCCGCGGCTGTTGTTCAATTCGGCCACGAAGCTGTTTTCAAGGGGCCTGGGAAATCGCAACGATTGGGTAGGCCGCAACCTGCAGGGGCACGCGTATGCGGGGGCTGCGGGAATTTTCGAAGAGGAAGAGTTCGATGGCACAGGGCCTGCGGCGCGCATCGCGTGCTGCGACTTCAGCCACGGGCTGCCCAATGGCCTGAAGGGTGGCGGCATGATGGCGAACGAATTCATTCGCCTGCCGTATCTGTTCGCGCGCCAGGGCTTGCCGCCGGACGCGCCTCGATGGGGACTCGAGCACAAGCAGTTCGTGCGCAAATACTACAAGCGCACGGTCAGCATAAAAGCTCCTGCGCAAGAGATGCCGGTGTTTGAGAGCCGTGTGGAACTGGCGGCGGATTTGAAGGACTCGTGGGGCATTCCCACGCTACGGTTGAGCGGCCACCGGCATCCGCACGATCTGGAAGTGGCGCACTTCATGGCCTCGAAATGCGAGCAGTGGCTTCGCGAGGCGGGAGCGACGAAAACATGGACGTCGCTGCCGGGAATGGGGCTCAGCGGAGGCCAACACCAGGCTGGCACATGCCGTATGGGCAATGACCCAAAGACTTCCGTGGTGGACAGGCACTGCCGCATACACGACATGGACAATGTTTATGTGGTTGACGGGAGCGTACACGTGAATAACGGCGGCTTTAACCCCTCGTTGACCATTCAGGCGATCGCGTATTGGGCGTCGGCAGCGATGGTGAAGAACTGGCCGGGCTGAGTCGCGCTAGATCGCTTCGAGTTCTTCTTCGAGCGTCTGCTTGCGGCTGAGGTCCGCGTAATAACCACCGCGCTCGATTAATTCGGCGTGCGTACCCAACTCTGCGATGCGGCCTTTTTCGAGCACCACGATGAGATCCGCGCCCTGCACGGTCGACACGCGGTGCGAAATCAGGATCACGGTGCGGCCTTTCATGACGCCGGCGAGGTGGTTCAGAATGCGGTCTTCGGTCAGGGTATCGACGCTCGAGAGGGCATCGTCTAAAATCAGCACGCGCGGATCGCGAATGATGGCGCGCGCGATGGCGGTGCGTTGCTTCTGGCCGCCTGAAAGCGTGATGCCGCGTTCGCCGACGATGGTGTCGTAGCCGCCGGGAAAGCCTTCGATGTCGCCGGCCAAGCCGGCCATTTCGGCGGCCCTGCGAATCTCTTCGGGAGTTGCATTCTCGACTCCGAAGGCGATGTTCTCGCCGATGGTGGCGCTGAAGAGAAACGTCTCCTGAGGGACGAAACCGATGTGGCGCCGGAGCGCGGACGGATCGAGTTCGCGTAAGTCGACACCGTCCAGCAACACTGCCCCTTCGGAGGGATCAAGCAGACGTGGAATCAACGCAGCCAGCGTGCTCTTGCCCGAGCCGGTGCGGCCCACGACGGCTATCGTGGCGCCTCCGGGTATCTCCAGATTCACCGATCGCAGCGCGTGGACGCCCGCATAATCCACCGTTACGTCGCGGAATTCGATTTCACCGCGCGGCTGACTGATGACGCGCGGGTGGGGAGGCGGCGCGATGGAAGGCCGCTCCTGAAGGATCTCGTTGATGCGGCCCAGAGAGGCGCTGCCGCGCTGCATCAGGTTCACCACCCAGCCGAGCGCGATCATGGGCCACACCAGCATGCCCATGTAAGTGTTGAACATGACGAAGCTGCCGATGGAGATTTGGCCCGCCAGTACCTTTCCACCGCCGATCCAGAGCACGATGAGAAATGTGAGGCCGATCAAGAACTCGAGCAGCGATTGGAATACGCTCTGCACGCGCACCAACTTGATGTTCTGCCCGATGTACTCGCGGTTTAAGTCTTCGAAGCGGCGCAATTCGGCCCGCTCCTGCACGAAAGCGCGCACCATGCGGACGCCCGCGAGGTTTTCCTGGACGCGGCTTGAGATATCGGAAAACATGGCTTGAATGCGCTCAAACCGGTCGTGAATGGTGCGACCGAATAAGATCATGGCGGCGCTCACCGCCGGAGCTGGCAGCAGTGCCAGGAGGGCCAACTGCCAATCGGCGCCGACCATGATTACGATCGAAAGCAAAAATGTGAGACTGGTTTCGCACCAGTACATCACGCCGGGGCCCAGCATCATGCGTACGGCGTTCAGGTCGTTGGTGGAGCGCGCCATGATGTCGCCGGTGCGGGTGCGCGCGTAGTAATCGGGCGCGAGCGTGATCAGATGCTGAAACAGCTCATTGCGCATGTCGTATTCGATGTCGCGCGAGATGCCGATCAGGATGACGCGCATCCAATACTGAAAGATTCCCTTGGCGCACGCGAGCGCGAGCAGATATCCGGCGTAGCGCAGAAAGAGATGGGAACCCGCGGCGCCGAGCGAATCGATGGCGCCGCGAATCATCAGCGGCTGCGCGGCCTGCGCCAGATCTTTCAACATCAGGCACGCCATGCCGATGAACCACTGGCCGCGGTATCGCCACAAATGAGCGCGCACTCTTGCCAGTGAACGCCAGGCGCTCACTGGCCCACCGCCGTAGCCACCGTCTTCCACCACTCCGTGAAGACAATCTTCTCGCCCTCGCGATTGCGCCACCACGAATCGGCGTGGAAGTAGTCGTTGGGGGCAGCAACGGTTTCAAACGGCGGCTCGTAGCCCAATTGCTTTTCCATCGCGAGATAAATGCGGCGGGCGCGCGCGGTGTGATAGTCGCTGGTCACCAGAATAAAGTTGTGTACGCCGCGGGTTCGCAACTCGCGCAAGATGTAAAAGCTCTCCTCTTTCGTGGAGTGCGAAGGGTCGGGAAACGGAATGAACCACTGCGGGGGATAGCCTTCGCGCTCGATGAACTGCAGCGCAAGATCGCTCTCGTTGACACCGTACATGCCGGGCGGGCCGCTGACCAGCGCCAGCGTGGAGTAGCCGGCTTTAATCAGTTGGGCAGCCTTTTCGATGCGATGGCCTTCCGCATCGCCGGCCAGCACGACGATGATGTCGGCCTTCGCCGGCTGTTCCGCATGAATCAGCCAATAGCCCGCGACCGGCAGCCATAGAGGGCGTGCGAAATAGGCAGCGACCGCGATCACTACCAGGAACAGAAAGAATTTGAGGAGAAAAGGAACGCGCCGCCGACCCACGAACTATTTCTCGTCCGGGGTATTCTTCTGGTCCAAATGTCCGACCGATTTCAGACGCTGATAGAGACGCTCCACTTCGGCCTCGTCTTCCGGCCGCAGAATGCGATATCGCGGCCCTGGTAAGGGTTGACGGCCGCCAGCGGCAAGCACTTCGCCCCAATACTGGCGGTAGGGAATGCCATCGATCAGCGCATCGCGGGAAAGACGCCGCAGGTTGCGCAACAGGCCGCTGCATTCTTCTAAATCTCCGGGATAGATAAGCATGAAACGCGTATCGTCAAACAGCGTGACGCGCACGATCAGCGGCGAAATCCACCCGGTTCGATCCAGCCGCAGAATGTCCAGCCGACGGACGTCTATCCATGGGACGACGCGTTTACCAACCGAAAAATAACCTTCGTGAATTTCGATGGCGGGGCGAAAAAACATCGCCATCAACAACCCTGCCGTAACGGCGAGCAGTCCGCTGGCAACCAGCGCGAGCGGCAACCAGTTCCAGCCCAACCAACCCGCCACTCCCGAGAGCGCCGCAGCCGCAAGTCCAAACCACAGATAATAGCGCGCCGGTACGTAGCGAGTCATGGAAGCAGCCGATTCAATTTTACCCTAACCGCTCGCAAGCAATCCGTCAATCTGCAAAATTCACTTCGCACGCGCCAGTTGTATCCCGCGCCAAGTGTAATGCAGGCCGCTCCATACGGTCAGCACGGCGCAGGGCCATAGTACGTCTGCCCCGATTGCACGCAACCATGGCGCCGGGAAGGCGTCGCGCGTCAGCCAGCAGGTGACGGCAGCGATCTGTACGAACGTCGACGCTTTGCCCCAGACAGTTGGAGGAAATTTTCGGACGCTTGAGAATTCCAGAAAGATAGCGGCGCCGAGCAGAATGTAAAGGTCGCGCCCAAGAACGATCGCCACCAGCCACCACGGCGCGAAGCCAGCCGCCGCAAGCGCGAGAAAAACGCCGCTCATGAGGCATTTGTCTGCGATCGGATCGAAGTAGGCGCCCGCCGCGGTTGTGGCGCCGCGGCCGCGCGCGGCTAAACCGTCCAGGACGTCCGTTACCGCGGCGGCGAAGAAGAGGACTAGAGCCAATCGATGCCGGCCTTGAAGAACGGAGACGATCACAACCGGCGTGAGCAAAAGACGGATGAGAGTGAAGAAGTTGGCGAGGTTCACCCACGGGGGCATTCGAGCCAGTTTAACGCGCGGAAAGCTTAAGGTATGGCTGTTAACGGCGGGAAAAGAGCCTTTGGGGGGTTCGTCGCGAATGTCGTAAAAAAGTGGAGGCAGGAGGGAGCCTGCCCCCAGGACATTCTCATGAACTTAGCTCTTTGCCTATATAGTCCGGCGTTGAAAAATTTCTCTCACAAAATTATTTAGGGGAATCTTCCCCCGCACCGCGTGAGGGGTTTACCTCAATCAAGACCGGCGTAACTTGATACTCGCGCTCATAGGTTTTGGATATTTTCTCACGAAAGCCTTCGACCGCATCGGGCTGCATCATATTTACGGTGCAGCCGCCGAAGCCGCCGCCGGTCATGCGCGCGCCGTACACGCCCTCGATAGATATGGCGCGGTCGACGAGGAAATCGATCTCCGGGCAACTGATCTCATAATCGTGCTGCATGCTGCGATGCGATTCCACGAACAGGCGCCCCATGGCGCTGCAATCGGAAGCTGCGCTTGCAGCCACGAACGCTTCGACGCGCGCATCTTCGGAGACGACGTGCCGCGCGCGGCGAGCGGGAATATCCGGCAGGCTGGACCAAGCTTGGGCCAACAGTTCAGGCGTCACGTCGCGCAGGCTCTCCACATATGGCGCGAAGCGGCGGATTATTTCCACGGCCGCGGCGCACTCTTCGACGCGCTGGCGATAAGCAGACCCGGCGAGCGAATGCTTCACCATGCTGTTGACCGCGAGGAAAGCTACGTCACGCGGAAGATCTACGTAGCGGTGGTGTAGATCGCGGCAATCAATTTCGACCGCGGTGTTTTCACGGCCGAAAATGGAGATGTACTGATCCATAATGCCGCAGGGCATGCCGACGAACTCCACCTCCGCACGCTGGCAGAGCCGAGCGAGCTCGATGGGATCGATCGGGCGACCACGCAGGAATGCTAACGCCGAGGAGACCTCGAGCGCCGCCGACGAACTCAGGCCCGACCCTTCCGGTACGGAACTGCGAATCCAAAGGTTGGCAGCCTCGATTTGATAGCCGGTGCGCAACAATTCGCGGGCTACGCCGATGGAATAGTCACTCCAGTGTCCCGCGCGCTCCGCTTGCCCGATATCGGCGGGATTCCACTCGCGCAGTTCATCGTGCTGTTCGGAATAAATGCGCAGCTTGCCATCGACAGACGGAGTAACCGTGATGGTGGCCGCGAGATCCAGCGCCACCGGCAAAACGAATCCCAGGTTGTAATCGGTGTGCTCGCCGATAAGGTTGACGCGGCCGGGCGCACGGAATACACGGGCGCGTTCCCCGTTGGAAAAGCTGCTCCAAAGCTCCGCAGTCATACGCGGCGGCGCGGCCGTCGGATCGCCAGCAGGAGCATCAGAACTCCAAATATCGTCATGAAAGCGCCGCAGTAGAGATTGACGTTAGCGTCGGTCAGCGGCGCGCGACTTGCGGGCGAAAACAACGCCATGGCCAGCAGCAGTATGCCCGTGATGGCGAAAAACCAGCCGATGGGTAGTCGAAGGTCAAGCATGTCAGGCAAACCAGAAGTTGAGCACGAGTGCCAGCGCGCCGATCACGATGGCGACGGGCACGGGCCGCTTGTACCAGCTTACTCCCTCATGACGCGGCAACTTGGTCAATCCGTAAACCAAGCCTTCCAACTCCGCGGCTGGCCGGGGGCGCGTCACAAGGCTAATGGCAATGGTCACCAGCATACAAGTCGTCCAGGCCATGATGGAGATCCAGAAGTTCTGCGCCATCGGAGACGGGAACGTGTGAAGATTGCCCAAAACACCGCCTTTGCCCTCGGCCACGGTCAACGCCCAGGTGAGTGCCGCCGCCGCGGTGCCGGACGCGAGTCCCCAGAAAGCGCCATCGCCGGTGGCGCGCTTCCAAAACATGCCCAGCAGGAATGTTGCGAACAGCGGCGCGTTTACAAAGCTGAACACAAGCTGCAGCAGATCGTTCAGCGTATTGTAATGGCCGGTGACATAGGCCGCCATCACGGAAAGTCCCACCCCAACCACCGTAGTAATACGGCCGACTTTCAAATAGTGACTATCCGGCGCGCCGGGTTTGATATAGCTTTGATAAATGTCGTAAGTCCAAACCGTGTTGAATGCGGTAACATTGCCCGCCATGCCCGACATAAATGACGCCATAAGTCCGGTAAGTCCCACGCCTAACATGCCGGCCGGGTAGAACTGCGCCATTAGTGAAGTAATTGCCTGGTTGTAATCTGGTTCTCCGTTACGCATCGGCAGGGCAAAACCTACATGCATCCGCGTGAGAGCCAAAGCCGCGATCCCCGGGACGATCACGATAAACGGCATCATCATTTTGGGAAAGGCAGCCAGTACGGGTGTGCGTTGAGCGGCGGACATCGAATCGGCCGCCATGGCGCGCTGCACGACCAGGAAGTCGGTACACCAATAGCCGAAGGAGAGCACAAAGCCCAGGCCCGCGACCAGGCCGAAGGCTTCGATGCCCATTGGATTTTCTGAAGGGCTGCCCACGTACCGCCACGCATGCGTCATTACCGGCGACATTTGGGCCGCCATGCCGCTCCAGC
>DATAUH010000040.1:0-25643 GCA_036268375.1 Bryobacteraceae bacterium
TCCCATTTGTGATGTTTGCCCGATTTTGTAGACCGTCCGCCGGCAAAAGTTTCGCCCAGCAGTTCGATCTCGGACATCGCGTCCTGCTCCGCCCACCGCCAGTTCGGCAGCGGTTCGCTGCTGGATCCGCCCACTTGATAACAAAAAAGCTTCACCACGCCCTTGTGCACGCCGTAGTCATGCGGCTCTACAACCCGCTCACGGTCTTTGAAGTAGAACCGGAGCAGGCGTTTTTGCTCAGTCGCCGCCCATATTGTTGGATTGATGATCGGATCGATCTCCGGGGCCATCAGTTGCTCCTCACTTACTCAATAGCAAATCGATGACCGTACAGAAACCCATCGATCGCCAGAATAACGCCATCCGCGCGGCGTACTCATCGCTGGAACTGAGAAAATGAAAGAGGAGCGCAGCGTATGGAATGGGTCCCTGTGAAGTCGAAAGTGTTAGCCGCGATCACGTACAGTCGCAGATGGCGCCAGCTCTACTTGAAATTCAAAAGCGGCGAGGTTTATTGCTATCGGAACGTCCCCGTTGAACGTTACACCGAGCTTCTCGCCGCGGAGTCGAAGGGCGCCTATATACGGAGTCATATTCTGAATCAGCACCCGCATCAGCGAATTCACTCGGCAGTCTCTAGCGCGACCTGAAGACGTCGCGCAACGGGTTCAGCGGCTGGCAGCGTGGCGTATCGCGAGTTTCCACCGCGCCGCAGCGCTTAACAACAGCTTTCTCAAAACGCTCAACCCTACATCAACACCAGCTCTCGCTGAATGTCTCCCGTTACCCGCGCCTCTCCTTCGCCCACGTACATGTTCACTTCGGAGCGCACACCGAACTCGGGCAGATAGACGCCGGGCTCAATTGAAAAACAGCTTCCCGGAATCACGCGCCGTTCGTCGTGCGTTTCCAGATTGTCCATATTGGCGCCGTTGCCGTGCACTTCCTGGCCAATCGAGTGGCCTGTGCGGTGCGTAAAGAATTCACCAAAGCCGTTCTTCACGATGTGTCCCCGGCACGCATCGTCTACTTCGAAACCGCGGAGTTCGCGTCCGCCCGAAATCGTATCTTTCACCTTCGCAATCGCCGCGTCGCGCGCGCCCGTAACTACCTCGAAAACCTTTCGCACCTTGTCGGGAGGATTAGCGCCGCAGTATCCCGTCCACGTGATGTCGTAATACACCGCGTCCGGCTTATCCAACTTCGCCCACATATCCAGCAACATAAAATCGCCCTGCTTCAGCACAGAATGATGCTCGGGCATCGGCTCATAGTGCGGGTTCGATGCATTCGCGTTTGCTCCCACGATTGGTCCGTGGTCGGTAAATAGTCCGGCTTTGGCGAAACCGTCTCGCACAAACAGCTTCACATCAAGCTCCGTCACCGGCGTTCCGTTCGCCAATCGTTCGCGAACCAGCGCAAACGCTCCCGCGCGAACCTTGTCCACCCGCCGTCCCGCTTCCAAATGCATCTCCAAGGCTTCTGCAGGCCACTTTGCCTCGAAGTATTGAATGAGCTCGGCGGAACTTACCACCTCCACGCCAACGCTGCGCACCAACTCCACTGTTCCGCCGTCCACCATGGATACATACGGAATCGCGCAGAGCGGAGAATACTGCATCGCTACGCGCTTCACTCCGCTGAGAATTTTGCGCAGACCCTCGACTTGCTCCGCCCAACTGGAATACGGAAATTTCTCGCCCGGCAGATTGCCCGTCATCTTGCGCTCGATACGGTGTTCTAAACCCCGAGGCTCGCCGGAAGCCGGAATCAGATAATACCAGCGGCGCGTCGGCGTCCGCGGAGGCACAAGGCCAAGTACGCGATATGCCAGCGGATCGCGCATGTGATGATCGAAAAACAACCACCCATCGAGCTTTTGATTCCGGATCTCCTGCTGAATCTTTTCGAGGTTCATAAGAACTTTCAGTCTACCTCAGTGCAAGCGCTTGCACGCCCGACGCGCTTATCGCGCTCTAATCCACTAACTTCGAGAGCAAACGTTCCATCTCGTCCTGCGTGACGCCATCGATTTCGATTACCTTCAATCGGGAAGTCGCTCCCTGAATCACGCGCACGGCGCGCCGCGGAATTCCGGCCAGTTCGGCGAAGAAGCGTATGCACTCCTCGTTGGCCTTTCCGTCCACCGGCGCCGCCGCAACATCTAGTTTGTACGCATCCCCGAAACGTCCCCCGATCGCGGTTCGTTTTGCGCGCGGATGAACCTTTACCGGGACGCGCGCCATTCCACTTTCGCCCGAAGGTTCGCTACGCCAGCGGCGACTCGCGTATCCACCACGTCGAAAGCAATCGCATCGTCCAACCAATCGTGGCTGGAACCGTCGGGGCTCTGCGTTGCGACAGTGAGCGTGTACGATTGCGGAGTCAGCCAACACTCGATACGAAAGTCCACTTCGAGTTCCTCTCCCGCGGCGAAGTCCCCCAGAGGCGCCTGCTCGATGCGCGTATTGGTGCCATAAACGTCCATGCCGATGCGCGTGCGAATCAGGATTCCCACCATCGGATCCGAGGTCGCGCGCAAAAATCGCGCTCGCACCCGTACGGTCACCGCCTCGCCGCTCGCGATCGATTCCGCTTTTTCGCCATTCTCGTTGAGAATTTCGACGCTTAAAATTTCGCTCGCGCCATCGCCATGCCGGAAGCTCGACCGCAGCCGCTCTTCTTTGCGCTCCGCCGGCTGCTTTTCCAGCACGAGCCCGATATAACGGTTGATGACGTCCTTTGGCTCTCCTTGCGCTTCGATCTTTCCGTGAAGCAGCAGAATGGCGCGGTCGGAAAGCTGTTTCACCAGGCCCAAGTCGTGCGATACGAACAGAACCGTAATCTTGCGTTCGCGCAGTTCCTGAAATTTCCGCACGCAACGGTTAGCGAAGACGGCGTCGCCGACGGCCAACGCTTCGTCGACGATGAGAATCTCCGGGTCGACGTGAATCGCCGTCGAGAACGCCAGCCGTACGTACATGCCGCTCGAATATTCCTTCACCGGGCGCGACATGAAGTCACCGATCTCCGCAAAGGCTTCGATGGACGGCATCGCGCGATCGATTTCGCCGCGGCTTAGCCCCAGAATTTCGCCGTTCAGATAGACGTTCTCGCGCCCGCTAAACTCCGGGTTGAACCCTGCCCCGAGTTCGAGCAGCGCCGCGATTCGTCCCGAAGTTTTCACCGTGCCCTCGGTGGGCTGCAAAATGCCCGCGACCACTTGCAGCAGAGTGCTCTTGCCGCAGCCGTTCGGCCCCACCAGGCTCAGCGTCTCACCGGGTTCTACGTGAAACGAAATATCGCGTAACGCCCAGAAATCGGTATGCAGCTTCTGTGTTCCCGGCAGCAATTCGCGCAGCCGGTCTGCCGGCTTTCGATACAACCGGTAAAGCTTGGAAACGTTTTCGACAAGGACCAAATTCGATGTTAGAACACTGACCGCTAGAGTTGCCGGTTGAAATGCGATGCGCGTCGGCGCCCACGTGAGCCGGAGCCGCTCTTCAACCGGCGATACGCGATCGCCGCCACACCAGCAACACGGGAAATTGGGCTCGAACGGGACTTGTGCAGGGGGTTATACTTGACGCTGAACACGCATGAGCACGCTGCAGGCCCTACCGAAAAAGGAAGTCGCGCTGACGGGAGAAGCGGACCTGGCGCGAAAGTGTCTTTACTACATGACGATGATGCGGGAGATGGAAGATCGCATCGAACGCAAGTTGTACCGGCAGGGAAAAATCGTCGGCGGAGTATATGTCGGGCGCGGTCAGGAAGCGATACCGGTAGGAACCGGCCTGCACGCTAGGCCTGAAGACGTGCTGTTTCCTTCGCACCGCGACATGGCGATTTTTCTGATTCGCGGCGTCTCGGCGGGCGAGATTTTCGCGCAGTATATGGGCCGCGAAGGCGGCCTGACGCGCGGTCGCGACGGCAACATGCACATGGGCGATTTGAATCGCAACCTGGTGGCGATCATCAGCGCGCTCGCGGCCACCGTGCCTGTGGCAGCCGGCGCGGCAATGGCGCTCAAATACCGGGGCATCAAAGAGGCGGCCGCCTTCAGCTATTTTGGCGATGGCGCCACCAGTCGCGGCGACTGGCATGAAGGCGTGAACCTTGCCGCCGTGCAAAAAGCCCCCGTGCTTTTCGTCTGCAATAACAATCAGTACGCATACTCCACGCCGCTCCATTTGCAGATGGCCTGTGCGAACGTAGCGGATCGCGGACCCGCATACGGAATTCCGGCGGAGATCGTCGATGGCAACGATGTGCTGGCGGTGCACGCTGCCACCGCGCGGGCACTGGCGCATGTGCGAGCGGGCAACGGCCCCTACATGCTGGAGTGCAAGACGTTTCGTATGACCGGGCACTCCGCGCACGATGCAGCGCACTACGTACCATCTCACTTATTTGACGAGTGGGGAAAGCTGGACCCAATCGTGCGTCTGGAAGCCCAAATGATCAAAGAAGAATGGGCGGAGCAGAGCGCGATCGATGAACTGCATGCGCAGGTGCGCGACGAGGTCGATGCCGCCGTCGCGTGGGCCGAGCAAAGCCCATTTCCCGACCCGGCCACGCTGCTCGACAACGTCTACGAGAATCAATAACTAATGGCGACGACTTATCTGGAAGCGATCCGCGAAGGATTGTGGGAAGAGATGGAGCGCGACCCGAATGTCTTTCTGCTGGGCGAAGACATCGGCGTGTACGGCGGCGCATTTAAAGTGACGGCCGGATTTTTTGAGCACTTCGGTGAGAAGCGCGTAGTAGACACGCCGATTTCGGAGGGCGCGATCGCCGGCGCGGCCATTGGCGCGAGTTTCGTCGGGTTGCGCCCTGTAGCCGAGATGCAGTTCGCGGACTTTATCTCCTGCGGCTTCGATCAGATCGTCAACTTTGCCGCCAAATGCCGGTACCGCTGGAATGCGCCGGTCCCGATCGTGGTGCGCGCTCCTTCCGGAGGCGGAATTCACGGTGGTCCATTCCATTCGCAAAACCCGGAAATGTGGTTCGTGCGCACGCCGGGCTTGAAAGTAGTGGCGCCCGCGACCGCTTACGACGCGAAGGGCTTAATCAAAGCTGCGATTCGCGACAACGATCCGGTAGTGTTTTTTGAACATAAGGGACTGTACCGGCGAGTGAAGGAAGATCTACCGGCCGGCGACTACATCGTTCCTATTGGAAAAGCCAAAGTTGCCCGCGAAGGCACAGACCTCAGCATCATCACGTATGGAGCGATGGTCTGGGCTGCGCTTGAGGCGGCCGACGCGCTGGCCAAAGAGGGAGCGTCGATTGAGGTTCTGGATCTGCGCACCTTGCTGCCTTTAGATCGCGACGCGGTGTGTGCAACCGTCAAGAAGACCTCGAAGGCGCTCCTTCTGCACGAGGACACGCGGACCGGAGGTATGGCCGGGGAACTCGCGGCTACTATCAATGAGAACGTCTTCGAATATCTTGACGCTCCAGTCGTGCGCGTCACGGCTCCTGACACGCCCGTTCCGTACAGCCCGCCGCTCGAAGAGGCATTTCTGCCGAATGCGGCCAAGGTAATTGAAAAAGCGCGCTGGCTCTGGAAATACTAAACGCGAGGTTCGAGCGTAGACTTCTTGGCTGCCAGGCTCGCAGCAAATGCGTGCCCGGCTGGGCCAGCCGCGACGGGGTTCGTCTGGCCGGCGCGCGATTCGCTTTACACGGACTTTGAATCGTTCGCTCGCGCCGTGCGAAGGTGGGCGTAAAATCCGAGGTCATCCCCCGTGAGCATTTTGGTCGCGAAGATGATCTGTCCCGTATGCATGGCGAAATGCTCCACGACGTGATAGACCGCCTCGAGAACGGTGTACTCTCTCTGCTGAACCGTGATGCGCTCGAGCAGGCGTTCATCTGACGTTGCCTGCAGTGTTCCCACGGCATCGCTCACCGCGGCGACCAGCTTTTCTTTGAGGCCGGCGATGGACGCGCCCTCGCGCGCCGCAAATTCCGCATCCCGGTGGCGTGTGTCGGACGCGCCTCCCACGCCTGACACGATCCACTGCCTGACATTGCCGCAGAGATGCAGCACCAGATTGCCGGCGGCATTTTCATTTTCGCCGCCGCGCATCCACACCTGTTCCTCGCTGAGTCGCCCCAGACATACGTCTATGCGTCCAGCCAACACTTGCAGTTGGCGAACGGAATAATCGATGAAGATGCGCGAAGCGGCGTCCATGGCTCAACTCTTCTTCTTGGCGGATTTCTTCGTCGCAGACTTCTTGGCCCCGGACTTCTTCGCGGACGATTTCTTTGCACCGCTCTTTTTGGACGCGCCTTTTTTAGGCGCTACTTTGGCTCCCGACTGCCGAGCTTCGCTCAGCGCAATCGCGACTGCTTGTTTGCGATTTTTCACCTTGGCTTTGCCGCCGGACTTGAGTTGTCCGTGCTTGTATTCATGCATCACTTTCGAGACTTTTGCTGATCCCTTAGCTGATGTTTTCTTACTCGCTGTTTTCTTAGCCGCCATGATTCTCCTCCTCATCCCAGTGTGACATTCACATGCCTAAAACACAAAGAGAACAATTTGTCGAATCGTGTGCGGTATTCCATTCCCCCGGACTTGCGACTTAGCGCGTCAGCGCGGGAGCAGCGTACGCGGACTTCACAATTGCAGAGCCAATTTGTCCAAGAGGCAAAACCCGCTCAGCCGCGCCGCGCTCGATTGCTTCCCTCGGCATACCAAAAACGACGCAGGTTGCTTCGTCTTCAGCAATGGTGCGCGCGCCGGCCTGTCGCATCCGGAGAAGCCCCTCGGCTCCATCCGAACCCATACCTGTTAAGAGCGCGCCAATCGCATTTGCGCCGGCGATCTCTGCAACCGAAAAGAACAGAATGTCCACCGAAGGACGCTGATAACAGACCTTTGGTCCAGTCTTCACTTCGACGTACTGCCGGCCTCCGCTTTTTCGCAGCAGCATGTGAAAATCGCCAGCCGCCACCAGAGCGCGTCCTGGACGCACCTCATCGCCATCGGCAGCCTCTTTCACTTCGATCGCGCAGTTCGCGTTCAACCGCTCCGCAAAAGCGCGCGAAAACACGGCAGGAATATGTTGCGCGATGACTATCGGCGGGACGTCTTCCGGCATCGATTCCAGCACGGTTGCGATCGCTTCAGTTCCACCGGTCGAGGCGCCGATGGCGATGATCGTCCCTGGTTTGTAGGCTTCGCATGAGGCCCGCACGGCGCGCACCTTCGGAGCCGCATCGGGCCGCCGACGTTTCGCGATGGCTGCGGCGCGAACCTTTTCGGCGAGAGTAAACTTCAGCTCGCCCACGGAAGACGGACCCGAGGGTTTCGCCAAAACATCGACCGCGCCATGTTCCAACGCATCCAGTGCGGCGCGGCAGTTCTTTTGCGCGAGAGAACTGATCACAATCACGGGCATGGGGCGAAACTTCATGAGCTTCTGAAGAAACGTGAGCCCATCCATGCGCGGCATTTCTATGTCGAGAGTCAGGACGTCGGGATCCAGCGCGAGAATTTTATCTCGCGCAACGTACGGATCGGGCGCCGTTCCTACAACCTCGATGTCATCGGACGCCGAAAGAGCGTCGCTCAGAATCCGTCGCACGATTGCGGAATCGTCGACAATCAGGACGCGAGTTTTGCGTCGAACGACCATTCGGACGTCTCCGTTTGCAAGCGAACGGCAAGTGGGCCGGTCGTCAAAGCCACTGCGTACGCCGCATCTGCTTGAGAATCGCCTTCAGAATTCACGACCTGCGGCGAAGATAAACGAAAAATCCGATCGCTTCCCGCGCGCGTCAATACTGCGCCGCAAATAATGTTGGCAAGTTCCGCGAAAACCTCAACCGCTTCGGGATCCCCTAGCGAAGATTCATCTTCGCCAAGAAAGTCGGCCGCCAAAGTGCGAATCGATTCTAAACCAGCGCGTAAAGTCAGCCAGCCCGATGGCGCGCCGGTGAAATCCACCCGCATAATCACTTCCGTTCCCGGCGCGTGAGCGTTGTAATCGCATTCTTCCAGGTCGCAAACAAAAAACATCTCCTCGAGCGCCGTCAAGACGGATTGCCTCAAGGCTGAATCGAACCGGGTGTTAGTCATGAGTTGTTCCGATGCTTTCTTCGACCGCATCGCGAAGCTCTTCGGGACGGAAAGGTTTGCCGAGATAGCCGCGCGCGCCGAGAGCTTTCATTTGCTCCATTCGATTGGATGATGCATCGGTAGAAACGATGATGACGGGAATCTTTCGCAACTGCTCATCCTGCGACAAAGAACGGAGCATCTCCTCACCATCCATTTCCGGCATGTTAATGTCGCTCAAAACCGCGTCTATTTTTTGTTCACGAAGCTTATCGATTGCGTCACGCCCGTTGCACGCTTCAATGCACTCCGTTACTGCCAAACCCGAGAGATCAATAACGCGGCGGATAAACGTCCGCATAGCGCGGGAATCGTCCACAATCATGATGCGATGCGCCATTTGTCTCCTCCTTTTTTGGCCGGCTGCAGCAACTTGCGCTCTTCACCAGCTTCTTGAACCCAAAATTTTCCTGTCGCGATCTCCAGCCGAACGGAACGCGACTGATTGCCGCCAATCGCCTCTGCCTGTACCAGGAGGCCGGCCTTCCAAAGTATGCGCCGAAGGGCTTGATGATTCCGCTTACCGATCTCAAATCCGCCCGCGGTTGTCAGCATGTTTGCCGCGCCCGCCGCCCAGACATCCAGCCGCTTCTTCGATGCGCCGAGAGCGCAAACCTCATCGATCAGTTTCGGAATGCCGGTATCCGCAAATTTGTACAGATTGCGCTCGGTCCCGGACATAATCGACGAGTCCGGAAGCATATAGTGCAACAGACCGCCAACTTTGACGTAGGGATCGTACACGGCCAGACCAATACATGAGCCCAGCGCGTATGTCGTGACCTCGGCGCCTGCCGACGCGGAAACTTTGCAATCGGCCACTCCCACGACCACCAGCGTGTTCATTACTTTCCAACGCCTCCCCTCTTCCTATAAAGGGCCGGCTGTACATATTCCAGTTGGTGCGATATGCCGGCGAGGCTCTCCGCGTGGCCGGTAAATAGATATCCGCCAGGCTCCAGGCAATCACCGAGACGCTGAACCAGCTTCTGCTGAGTCTCGCGGTTGAAATAGATCATTACGTTGCGGCAGAAGATCGCGGGGAACTGGCGATGCCACGGAAACCGCTCCATCAGGTTCACCCGCCGGAATTCAATTTGCGACCGCAGCCGCGCTCCAACCCTGAACCGTACTTCCGAGTTCTCCGATCCCGGCGTGGCAATCCGTTCAAAGTAGCGGCTCAGCCAGGCGGAAGGCAGAGGCGCGCATGAATCTTTGGCGTACTCTCCGTTTTTGGCGCGCGCCAGCACTTTCGTCGAAATGTCGCTGGCATGAATCCGCAAATTGCGATAGGGAGCGGCCTCATTCCAAATACAAGCGAGAGTCCAGACTTCTTCGCCGCTGGAGCATGCGGCGCACCAAATCTCAGCTCCAGAACGCTGGCTGAGTTCGGGAATTAAACGCTGCCGGAAAAATTCAAAATGATCCGGCTCGCGCATGAATGACGTGTGGTTTGTTGTCAGCGCGTCGACCAGGGCAATTAGAGAAGCCCCTGAACGATCGGCGGACACGTGTTTGGTGTAATCGTGAAATGAGGCAAAGCTGCCCGCGTTCACCAGACGGCTCAGGCGGGCCAGCACCATTTCTTCTTTACCCGGCCTCAGGTCAAGACCGAACGTACGAAATGCAAGCTCGCGAATTTCTTCGAACTCACGTTGGCTGAGCTGTGGCGCGGCAGGACGTTCCGCTGGCGCCACAAAGCAGGTAGACCGCATTACGCGAGCCGCTCCACATCCAGGATGAGCCCGACTCTTCCGTCGCCCAAAATCGCGCCGCCCGCAATGCCGGGGATATTTTTCAACGTCTCTCCCAAGCTCTTGATCACGACTTCCTGTTTGCCGATAAGCTCATCCACCATCAGGCAGAAGCGCCGGCCTTCTACGTCGGCGACGACCAGCACGGACTCGCGCGGATTCTCGGATCTCGGCGTCACACCAAACTTCTGATACAGACGCACAACGGGAAGCAAATTGCCACGCACCAGCGCCATCTCGCCGCGCTGCTGCACCGTCCAAACGGTTCCTTCGACAGGGCGGATCATCTCCCGGACGTTGACTAGCGGAAGAATGTACCGTTCACGGCCCACGCCAACGACTAGTCCCTCAATGATGGCGAGCGTAAGCGGAAGTTTCAGGAAGAACGATGCTCCCTGCCCCAACACTGAACGAATCTCGATTCTGCCGCGAAGCTTTTCGATTTGCTTGCGGACAACATCCATGCCGACTCCGCGCCCGCTGACGTTCGTCACCGCGGCCGCCGTACTGAAGCCCGGCTGGAAGATCAGGTTATAGATTTCGTTATCGCTCATCCCTTCGTGGGACTGGATCAATCCTTTTTCGATGGCTTTCGCAATGATGCGGTCGCGGTTGAGCCCGCGGCCATCGTCCGTAATCTCGATAACCACCGACCCGGCTTGGTGAAACGCTTTCAGTACAACGCGCGCTCCTGCCGGTTTGCCGGCCTGGCGGCGGTCTTCCGCGGACTCGATGCCATGATCCAAAGAGTTGCGCACCATGTGCATCAAAGGATCACCGAGCGCTTCTACGATGCTGCGGTCGAACTCGATGTCGTCGCCGTGAGTTTCGACAACCACATCCTTTCCGAACTGTCTCGCCAGATCGCGGACGATGCGCTCCATACGCCGGAACTGCGGACCGATGGGCACAAGACGCATCGCCATGGCGGTCTTCTGCAACTCGAGCGTGATCCGGCTGAGCTGCTGGATTTTCCGCTGCAACGCCGGATTCTGAAGTGCGGAAAGGTTGTGGTCGTGACGGACCAGCGATTCCGCAATCACCATTTCACCGGCCATATCCACCAGGTAGTCGAGTTTGGCCGTGTCGACCCGAATCGCGGCTGTCTGGTTACGCTTGGCCGAAGTTGAAGCATCGGACGAGTTTGCAGCCGTGGGCGTCGCAACAGCCGGCGCCCCTTCTTTTACCACTACCGCTCCAGAAATCGGTTCCACAACTGGTTCTGCCGCTGGGATTCCCGAAACCAGATCTTCTGCTGAAATTTCTGGAGCGCGGTCCTGGTTAAAGGACGCTTCGCATGAAGGCGCAATGGCATCTTCGCTTGTTGGGATGCCGCGAATACGCGCGAGCAGCGCTTCATTTACAGCCGGAGGTGTGGACGGCTCATCCCGCAGCGCCGTTTCGAGGTGCTGCAACCAGCGCTGCAGAAAATCGGCGCTCTCCAGGATGACGTCGATGCCGCATGGGGTGAGTATCAGTTCGCCATTGCGAGCTCCATCGAGAATGGTCTCGACTTCGTGCGCCAGTTTCTGTACGTCCCACAGCTCCAGGAATCCCGCTAATCCTTTGATCGTGTGAAAGCCACGAAATATAGCGTTTAGCGCTTCGGCGCTGGAGGCTTCGCGCTCCAGAGTCAACAATTGGCTTTCAATCTGCGCCAAATGATCGCGGCTTTCAACAATGAAATCACCGATGAGTTCCGGATCGAGAGCGATCGAAGCCGGAGGAGGCGTGGCCCCGGCCTGCTGCAGGAGGTCCGCCTCGCGCAGAAGATCGTCTGCGGTTTGGATCTTCGAATCTTGACGCGTGGTATCCATGACGGCTTCCTAGAACAGGATTTCGTTCTCGTCCAACGGAAACTCGCTGTGCGTTTTCGGGCGAGCCGCACCGACCGGAACCGCGGCAGGCGCCGCGTTCGAAGCCATCGGCTTCACGTACGACGACTTCGCCGGCTGACGCTTAAGCTGCGCAGCGGGCGGGATGGCCGTCGACCCAGACAGTTCGCGGAGCTTCCCGACCAGAGAAGTCAGACTGCTGGCATAGGTCGAAAGCTGTTCTCCGGCTTCGGCTGTCCGTTCGGCGCTGGCGGCGTTTCGTTGAGTCACTTTCTCCATCTCGCCGGCCGCAACCGCGATCTGTTCGATGCCGCGAGACTGCTGGTGACTTGCCCCGTCGACGTTGTCGACGAGACTCTTTACCTGCGCCGCGCGCCCCGTGATCTTGCGAAACGATTCGGTCACGTGATCGAGTTTGGCGCTGCCCGCGTTGGACTTGGCAATCGACTCTTCAATCAAGAGCGCCGTGTCCTTGGCGGCCTGAGCGCTCCGTTGCGCCAGGTTGCGCACTTCGTCCGCAACCACCGCAAATCCCATTCCCGCTTCGCCGGCGCGCGCTGCCTCTACGGCCGCATTGAGCGCCAGAATATTCGTCTGGAAGGCGATCTCGTCAATCACACGGATGATCTTAGAGATCTTTTCGCTGGATTCGTTAATTTCCTTCATCGATC
The DNA here is from genome assembly GCA_036268375.1 of Bryobacteraceae bacterium. Classification (GTDB taxonomy): domain Bacteria; phylum Acidobacteriota; class Terriglobia; order Bryobacterales; family Bryobacteraceae; genus PALSA-243. The sequence continues at coordinate 12,398 of DATAUH010000040.1, forward strand.
CCACCATTGCTTCCAAACTGCGGTTTGCGTCCTCAGCCTGACGATTGGTGTCGCCCACCAAATTGGCCGCAGCCTGCATATTCTCTGCGTTTTTCCGGGTCAGAGAGGTGATTTCGGAGAGGGAAGCTGAAGTTTCCTGGAGCGTCGCAGCCTGCTCGGATGCTCCCTGCGCCGCGGACTGGCTGGATGAAGCTACTTCTCGGGAAACTGCCGTAATTTGGTTGGATTCGCGCCACATCTGGCCGGCGATCGCGCCTAACTCACTCGATGCGGACCGCGTCACCAGGAGCGCGGCCACAGTTCCGGCGAGCGCAGCCGCCGCTGCAATACCGGTAACCCACGACGGGGCCAAAATAATAAGCGCAGCGTTCAGCAACGCGGCAATTCCAAGCACAACTGTAGACTTGGCGGCGAAACTCGGCTTTCCTGTTTGCATGAGTACTCTTATTTCCTTTATTCAAAAATCGAGCTGAGCTTTTGAAGGTCCTGCGTCGAAAGAATCTGGTCGATATCCAACAGGATCTTGACCTTGCCCTTTACTTTGGCCATTCCAAGCAAGTAATCGCCACCGATCTCCTCGCCGAAATCCGGCGTATCTTCAATCTCCTGGGCGGAAAGGTTCAACACCTCGGAAACTCCATCGACCACCACGCCCATCGGGGTGGTGTTTGCACGATCGCCCCCGATTTGGACCACGATGATGCATGTACGTTGGGTATATTCGACGTCCGGCAATCCGAACTTGAGGCGCAAATCGATTACAGGTACGACCTTGCCGCGTAAATTGATTACACCCTTCACATGGCGCGGCGTTTGGGGGACGGCGGTGATCTCCTGCACGCCCATGATTTCGCGAACCTTCAGCACGCGAATCCCAAATTCCTCGTTAGCCAGGTGAAAGGTCAGATATTTGCCCGCACGCGGGTCGGTGCGAACGGGTCCAGCAGATTCTTCGACGAGCAGAGTAGAAGCCATTTTCATCTCCAGTTGCGTTGTTAAACGAGCACTGCCTCGGGCGTTCCCTTTTCAACGGCCGTATTTCCGTCGCGATGATTGGGAGCGAGGCAAATCTTGATCGTGAGCGCTTCTCCATCCAGATGGAAACGCGTGATGATCCATCCGGGGTCGCCCGAAGTCTTGGTTTGGAAGTTTCTTCCGTAAACCACAGTAGGGATCCCGAGGCCAAGCGGGCCAACACGTGATTCCAGTTCGGTCTTCACGTTGCCGACGATCATATTCGTCAGTTCGGCAACCGCGTCCAGCACGTCTTCGTTGACGTTTTCAGCTTCCGTCATCAACATCAGCGCGCAGATCTTGCACGCCATATTGGCTGAGCAACTCACGCTGCCCGCGCCGGCCAAAGCGCCGGCAATGCCGATAAGCGAAACCACTTCGCACTGAACGTCGCCGGAGCCGTCCTTTTCGATAACCTGGCCGGGATTGAGCTCCACACCGAGCATGGTGGAAAAGACCTGCGTGGTGCACTGGTTGATCGATTCGAGTATGAAATCTCGCAGGCTCATATGGCACGCACCGGTTCGAGAATACCCACCAGCTTCTCCTTGATTTGATCAGCGGTAAACGGCTTGCGCACATAGCCCGCGGCGCCCAAACGAACCGCCTCGCTTACCTTCGTTTCGCCGCCCTCAGTGGTGATCATTACCACCGCAATGGAACTCCAGCTCGGGACGTCCTTAATTGCAGCCAGCAATTGCAAGCCGTCCATTTTGGGCATGTTAATGTCTGTTAGAACCATGCGCACTGAATGAGCTTTCAATTGCGCCAGAGCTTCCTCGCCGTCGCCGGCTTCATGGATCGCGCCGATGGCCATGCCGGTCTGGCGAAGGACGCGGTTCAGAATCTTGCGGATGGCCGCAGAGTCGTCAACGATAAGAATGTCGGATTCCATTCATCTCCTTACAAAGAGATTTATCGTCAATTCGAGCTGTTTCTGTAGGAGAAATTTGATTTCGACTACGATCGCGGGGCTGTCGCATGAGCCCGGAGGATCATAGCCGCTAGATCGGATAGGAGATCAGAAGACGAGAAATGCCAGTATGTCCAACTACACCGCTTCAGGTGTTGGATGTACCCAGGGCCCGCGGTACGGCCGCGCTAAGAGGCGATTGGCCTCGGCGTCGCCAATTACGCGCTGTGTTTTCGGATCCCAGGCAAGGGTTCGGCCCAACTGCATCGAGAGATTGGCCAAAATGCAGCTCGCGGTGGAGATATAGCCCTGCTCGATATCGGCGACTGGCTTACCCCGGGAGGCGATGGCGGCGAGAAAGTCCTGCATGTGATGACGAATCGCGGGAGCGCAGTGTTTTTCGAGGTCTTTCTCGGTTTTGTCCTCGGGGTATTGCTCCAGCTCATAAGTAACGTCTTTATGTACGGGCGATTCGCCCTTCGCGGTGGGTATAAAGTCGTAGCCGTAAACGTCGGCCTTAAGAGTGCCCTTATCGCCGTATAAGGTTGCCGCCCATTGGTATTTAGGGTCCGGCGCCTGACCCCAGGTACGGTGTTGCCAAACGATCTTAAGGTCGTCGTACTCGAAGGTCGCTACTTGTGTATCGGTGATATTGGCGGCGCTGCTTTTCTGAACCAGAATGCCGCCGTCGGAGCTGACACGTTTGGGCCAGCCGAGGTTCAACATCCAGCGCGTCATATCGAACATGTGGATGCACATGTCTCCGATGATGCCGTTGCCGTACTCCATAAATGCGCGCCAGCTTCGCGGGTGCGTCAATTTGGTGTAGGGCCGCATGGGCGCGGGTCCGGTCCACATTTCGTAGTCGAAGTAGGCTGGGGGATTGATGTGCGGCGGATTCTCATCGGCGCGCATGTGATAGTAGCAGCAAATTTCGACGACCCCGACCTTGCCGAGCTTGCCCTGGTTTACGATTTGCTCGCGCGCTTCCACCAGGTGGGGCGTGCTGCGGCGCTGCATTCCGATTTGGACGACGCGCTGATGCTTTCGTGCTGCCGCCAACATAGCCTGACTTTCGATGACGTCCACGCTGATCGGTTTTTGGCAGTACACGTCGGCGCCCGCTTGAACGGCGGCGATCATGGCGAGAGCGTGCCAGTGATCGGGCGTGCCCACAAGCACGACGTCGAGATCTTTTTCCGCCAGCATCTTGCGGTAATCGCCGTACAGGCGCGGACGCTTCTTCGAGCGTTGCCGCACGGCGACGAGATCGGCCGCGTCTGAGAGCATGTGCTGATCGACATCGCATAAGGAGACCACTTCGACGGGCGATACCTGGATCAGACGAAACAGATCGGTCTTGCCGTACCATCCGGTTCCGATCAAGCCGACGCGCTTTGGTTTCAGGTCTGCGGCCTGCTCCGCGTATGCGGTTGCGGCGAGGCTAAGACCGGCGGCGCTACTCTTCATGAATTGACGGCGATTCACGAACTCTCCTAGAAAAGCTTGCGTGTGTACTCGAGGCTGGCCTCGAGGTCTTCGCGTTCTTTTTGTTTGGCGGCCTCGGGAGTCGGCGGCTTCGGATCGTTCGGGTGCGGCTTTCCGCGGCCGGCGATCTCGAGAAAGCGTTCAAACTCCCAGGCAGGGTCTTTGCGATACGCGTCCCAGAATTTCGGCGTGCGAAATGGAAAGACGCGCGGGCCGGTCACGATACACTCCATCGAAATCGCGCGCCCCGGGCAAAGCTCGGCGTATTTGCGCACGTACTCGTCGATGTTGACGTTGCCTTCGCCCATGCGCACCCAAGCGACGGCAGCGCCTTCTGGCACCAGCCAAACGGCGCTGTCGCGGACGTGGCTCGTCAGTACATAAGGATGGAGCGTTTCGAGAGTGAGGTGCGGGTCTTCCAGCGTCCACAGGGGGTTGCCGGAATCGAGACAGACGCCCACGAAATCGGGACCTGCGCCTTCGATCAGAGTCTTCAATTCGCGCGCCTGCATGTCGCCCGCATGATTTTCGATGGCGATTTTGATGTTGGCGTCGATGGCGCGCGAGCGGATGTTGCGCAGCACCTGAACCATACTTTCGATGTGGCGTTCGATCGGTCCGGGCAGACGGTCATCGGAGCTGCCGAGAACGGTACGCACGATGCGCGAGCCGACGATCTGGGCGCTGGCGATCATGCGGCTGAGCTGCTCCTCGGCCGTGCCGTCCTTGGGATCGAACATCTTCGAAGTGGGGCAGCTCGACTTGGTGCCCAGCTCGATATCGAGGGCCAACTTCTCGGCGTATTGACGTACTTTGCGGAGGTTGTCCGGCTCCAGGGAACCGATGAACCGAACTTCCGAAAAATGGACCACTTTTACGTGGTGGGCGGAGCAGTAGTCCAGGTATTGAAAGGGCGTCCAGTTTTGGGAGCGGAGGCTGAACAGGTCGATACCGAGCCTTACCTCCGGGGCCGCGAGCGCGGTGCTCGCGAGGGACAACGCCGCCGTCTTTAGAAACCCGCGCCGGGTGCCGGATGCATCCACGCATTGCAGTATACACCCCGGATGCATAGCCGTTCTCAGGGATACGCCTGGGGCGGAGGGGATGCGCGACAAGTGAGCGAGAGGACGGAAAAATCTGAAAAACGAACCCACGAGAGCGCGCGGTCTTCTCAGGGATACGCCGGGAGTGGAGGGGATGGCGCGACAAGTGAAGGAGAGGCCGGGAAATCTGAAAAAACGAACCCACGAGAACGCGCGGTCTCTCAGGAATACTCCCGGGGTGGAGGGGATGGCGCGACGGATGCGCCGAGAAGAGGGGGAAAATCGAAAAAACGAACTGCCGATATCCGCGTCACGGCCAGTTGAAAAAACGAACTGCGGCCGTTATTGGGTGTCAGAACAGCACCGGCCACGGTGTACGGGTGTCACGGTTACCCGAGGCTGGAAGAAAACTCGTGGGCTTGTATCATGGAACCGTGAGGCGGGCGGATTGAGACAGCAGCCGGATTACTTCGAGAACAAGGAACCTGTGTTGATTTACATCGCGAAGAAGTTGAATGAGGCGCTGCAACTGGAGCAGGTATTAACCGGAGAAGGAATTGATTATGGTGTGGAAACGGACGAATACAGAGGAGGGGTGGTGTTCCGTTCGGCGCGCACAGGGGCATTCTTCTATGTCGCGGCCGACGGGGTACCGGCGGCGCACGATGTCATGCGCCGCCATGGATTCGAGCCGCAACCGGAAGACGCTGAGTAGTCTCGAAGCGCCCGTTCGGGCGCTTAAACCTGGAAGGAGCTGCCGCAACCGCAGGTGGATTTCACTTGCGGATTGTTGAACTTGAAGCCCGAACCTTCCAGCGTTTCGACGTAATCGACCTCAGCGCCATCCAAATAAAGGAGGCTGGCCTGATCGACAAAAATCTTCAGCCCATTATAGGTGTAGGTCTTGTCCAGCATGTTGGGCTGATTCTCGAAAGCCATCGAATAGCTGAAACCCGAGCATCCGCCACCAACTACTGCGATTCGCAGACCGGCCGGGGAGGGATCCTGTGAATCCATGATCTCCTTCACCTTGCCCACAGCTTTTTCCGTTATTTGAATCATGCTTTTTCTTGCTCCTGAACAACTAGGGTGTCCTTAGTATACCCAATTCATTCGATGCATTTACACGGTTTGCGGACGCAGGTTTCGGTGATCACAGTTACAGTGCGATCGCGTGTCGCGGCAGCCAGGGGAGAGCGCATGCGAACAGCTTGGAGCGCAACCCTATGCTATCGTGCAAATTGAAACCCGACACCGGGAGGACGCGTCCGAGAGGGTGTATGGGAACGATGACCGGCGCATTGCCTCTTCCCGGGTTCGGCAGCAAGGTTGCCGCAAATACTAAGGTGGATTACCAAAATACCCCGGAGGGTTCGCTGGTACGCCGCGCGCAGGCGGGTGATGAATCCGCATTTCGCGAGATCGTCGAGCGTTACCAGTCCAAGGTATTTTCCATTATTCATGGCATCGTTCGGCAGCGCAATGATGTAGAAGATATTGCGCAGCAGGTTTTTGCCAAGATCTACGTCTCCGTTCGCAATTTCGACTTCCGCAGCTCCCTGATCACCTGGATATACAAGATCACCGTCAACGAGTGCTTCGATTATCTGCGCAAGCGGAAGGTGCGGAAACTGGTGTACGAAAGCGACATGAGCGAAGACGAAGTTCGCAGGGTGGAAAACAGCGAACCGAGCGTAGACCGCACGACTCCGGCGGATGCGTCGCTGGCGCAGCGCGATTACGTTTTAAAACTCCTCTCCCGGGTTTCGGAGGAGGAGCGCATGTTGCTGATGTTGAAAGAAGTAGAAGGGTATTCGGTGGAAGAGCTTGCGGCCAAGACCGGAATGAATGAAAACACCATAAAGGTGAAGCTCTTTCGCGCCCGCCAAAAACTGGTGAAAGCGGCGCAACGCATGGAGCGAACGCCAGGGTTGGTAGCGGGTTGAGGTAGATTGGACCGCTAGTCAAAAATAGTGGAACCGAAACAGGCGGCAGACCTGTGCGGGTAGTATTAACGTGGTAATTTACAAGGGAAGAATTTTATGCACGCAGTGGTGATGGAAAGCCTTGAGGAGTTCCTTGCCGGCTCGCTGGAACCGGTGGAGCGGCGCGGTATTGAGGCACATCTCAATGGTTGCGCGGCATGTCGTGAAGAGTTGCAGGGGATGGAAGACATCAGTCTCCTGTTTGGCGCGTTGAAGTTTTCCGAATTGGAAGTGGCAAGCGACGAGTTGTCTTTGGAACCTGCTCCGGGATTTTACGCCCAAGTAATGCAGCGAGTGGCCGAAAACCAGGCCTCCTCCTCCTCCTGGACCAGCTTCTTTGCGTTCGATCCGATCTGGGCGCGTCGCATGGTTGTGTCCTGCCTGCTGCTTTTGTCGGCCCTGGGCGCCTACCTGGTAACGAGCGAACGCCATTACGCCTCCGGACCCATGCCCGATGCAGTGATGGCGCAGCAGACGGAGCCGCTTTTCGATTCATCGCCAGCCCCGGAAAGCATGCTGGTTACGCTGGCGAATTATGAGCACTAGCGTTGCGTCCCGCCCCTTAGTCGGACGCGGTTGGGATCCACGAGTGGCCTGCGCAATTATGCTGGCGCTCGTATTTTTGTGCGGGGCGGCAGCAGGAGCGTTGGCGATGACGTACAGCCACCACTACCTGCATCAGCCGGATTTCGACACTCCCGAAGGCAAAATTCGCTTCTTCGAGCGCATGCAGCACGACTTGAACCTGACGCCGGCACAATCGGAACAGATGCAGTCCATCCTAAACGATTTCTGGCAGTACTACCGCAGCGTGCTGAGCGATTCGAAATCGCGCGTGGAGCAGATCCTGACCGAAGAACAACGGCACAAATTCGAGCTCATGCTGCAGGGCTCGCAGCACCAGTAGCCTGCACTTCTCACACAGCTTCTACCGCGACGCGATAAGCCGCGCATACCTGGTGGGGCTCCTTCACCGTGCTTGAGCCTCGCTGCGGCCCTCGCCGCGCTTCGCTCGCCTTGTATCCGCGGCTTATCGCGCACCTCGTGATTAACCTGGGCGAGAAATGCGGGCTCGAAGCCGTGGGCGCTATTACTGCCCACTGCCGTCACCACCTTGTCTTCGGCGATGGTCGCCATCGGGGCTGGTAGCAGCAGCGCGCCGAACAGTGGTAGCGCCACCACCACCGTAGCCGACTACTCTCGGTTTGACATCGTCCCATTTCCGAGGGGACAATCAAGGCAAGCCGTCCTATTACTTATGGGTACCCTCCGCCTGATTCCTGTAGCCCTCCTCGCCAGCTTAATTGCGTGCTCTCCCGCTGAAAAAACGGAGCCGGTGAGCGTTTATCCGATGGGAGAACGGGTCCCCGTGGGCCACCTTGCCTATACCGTTTTCGATCGCCAGTGGCAGAATCAGTTGGGCGCGGGAGTGGATGCGCGCCAGCCGCAGAACCGCTTCTATCTCGTGCGCGTAAACGCAACCAATAATAGCAGCGACGAGCTGATCATTCCGAACACCGAGCTGGTGGACGATTCGGGTAAGACCTATCCGGAGGAGACGAACGGCGACGGTGTGCAGGATTGGCTGGGCAACACGCGCCAGGTGGCGGGGTCCCAGACGGCGCAGGGCTACCTGCTGTTCGACGTCCCGCCCAAACATTACAAGCTCAGGGTGACCGGCGAGGAAAATCAGCATGCCGCGTTGGTGGATATTCCGCTGAGCTTCGATTCCGACGCTCCGGACATCGGCACGCAGTTCGACGTCAACAAACTGCCGGCGAAGAAGTAGTTTTCAACGGATCTTGACGACGCCCGGGGCAACCTGAGGGAACTTTGTCATCACTAAAGGATCGTGGCCGGGAATGATCAGTTCCGGCTGCGAGGCGAGTTGCTTCATGCGGTCCTGCGCCCGGAGATTGGATTCGCGGTCCAGCGTCTGCGCGATGGGCGCGTGCTTTTCCAGATTCTCGTAGAGATACATGTTGTCGCTGGCCAACACGACCGTTCCACCGGCGGTTTGAACGGTGATGAATTGCGACGCGTAGGTGTGCTTGCCGCCCGTGTAGGCGGTGATGCCCGGCAAAAACTCCTTTGCATCGCCGTCGATGAGGCCCACGCGGCCCTCGGTATTGAGCTTGACGGCCAATTGGACGTCATCGGCATCGATGCCGCCGTGCGTGCGGCGCGACTGCCAGGCGGAACCGGCGTAATATTCCAGCTCCTCTTTCTGCAGCCAGATTTTGGCCTTCGGGAACAGATCCAAGCCGCCGGCATGGTCCCAATGCATGTGCGAGATCACGACGTCAGTGACCTCTTCGGGCTTGACGCCCGCGCGCGCGACTGCCTCGGCCGGGGTGACGAAATCGACCGGTTTCCATTGCTGAAGGTAGCGGTCGCGATGGAAGCCGGAATCGAAGACGATGTTTTTACCGCCGCCGCGTATCAACCAGACCATCATGGCGATGTCGAGTTTACGGGCGGGGTCGGCGCCTTCGATCAGGCCGTTGGCGGGGAAGTTGGGAATGGTGGCGTAGCGAACGGCGTAGACTTCGTAGGTTGGTTTGGGCTGGGCGTGAGCCGGGGCGAAGAACGCGAAAAGCAGAAACGCCGGGGCAAACAGCCTCGAATACAAGGACGCCGACGTTGCGGCGGGCGATCGCGCAAACTCGCGGTGGCTCAGCGCATGATAGCGAATCTGGTCCAACGTATTCCGGTCTGTGCTATCGGCGTCCATCGGCGTTATTTGCGGCCTGCCGTGATTTGGAAGTTTCTGCCGAACAATATGGGCCGCAGATTAACACAGATGAACGCCGATCTGCGGGAAGCGGGTACACGGCTAATACCGCTGGGGGGCGAAGAGCGCTAAAAGCAGAAATGCCGGGGCGAACAGCCTTGAATGCAAGGGCGCCGACGCTGCGGCGGGCGGCAAACTCGCGGTGGCTCAGCGCATAGTGACGGGTCTGGTCCAACGTATTCCGGTCTGTGCTATCGGCGTCCATCGGCGTTATTTGCGGCCTGCCGCGATTTGGAAGTTTCTGCCGAACAATATGGGCCGCAGATTAACACAGATGAACGCCGATCTGCGAGATTGCGTGTACACGGCTAATACCGCTGGGGGCGAAGAGCGCTAAAAGCAGAAATGCCGGGGCGAACAGCCTCGAATGCAAAGGCGCCGACGTTACGGCGGGCGGCAAACTCGCGGTGGCTCAGCGCATGGTGGCGAATCTGGTCCAACGAGTTCCGGACTGTGCTATCGGCGTCCATCGGCGTTATCTGCGGCCTGCCGTGATTTGGAAGTTTCTACCGAACAATATGGGCCGCAGATTAACACAGATGAACGCCGATCTGCGGGAAGCGGGTACACGGTTAACACCGCTGACTGATTTTGGAGACTGCGCTGCCGGCACTTGGCCGGTGGCGTGTTTATCCTTTGGCGCCGCGTTCAGCCATTACTCGCTGGACCTGCTGGAGTAAACCCTGAGCTTTGGGGATGCTCTGGATTCCCTTTTGAATCTCGGGATCTTCCTTCCAATTGGCGTGATCCGCAGTTTCCTTGTCGAAGGCGCGGTAGTAGAACTCCCAGCGGATCCAATGCTTCAGGAAATCCTTCGAAGCGTCGAATTCGGCGTCGGTAAAGGTCTGTTTCTGCTGCGTCTTCAGGAAGGCCCGGAACTGCTCCAGGACATCGCTTCCCACTTCCCAACCTTCCGGCAGAGAGGGTTTCTTGGCGCCAAAGTAGCTGTTGGCGAAGCGATAGATGGGGCCCGGATAAACACCGGTCACAAGCGAAACACCCATACGGCGCTGGAACGGACTGAACGTCGGATTCGCGTATTTTTCGTCGGGGGTGATGCCGCCGCCGCCGAAGACCTTGCGGCCACTGTCGGTGGACTTGACGTCCTGGGTAGCCTTAGCTTCTTTGCCGCTGGTGTAGAGGTAATCGTAGTACGACTCGTGCGAGTAATCGCGCTGGATCAAACGGCCGCTGGGCGTGTAGTAATGCGCAATGGTCAGCAGCAGCGCGGCGCCTTCGGAAAGCGGAAATTGGGCCTGCACCAGGCCTTTGCCGAAAGTGGTGTCGCCGATGAGCCATGCGCGGTCATGATCCTGCAGCGCTCCGGAAACGATCTCCGAAGCCGAAGCCGACTGGCTGTTCACCAAAACTACCATTGGATACTTCTGTCCGGTAGCCACGGAGCGAGCGCGGAATACCTGCTCTTCTTCGTGCAGGCCGTGATGCGAGACCACCACCTGACCATCTTTCAGCCAACGGCCGGCCAACGCGACGGCTTCGTTCACGAGACCGCCGGGATTGTAGCGCAGGTCGAGAATCAGACCCTTCGCCTTGGTCTCGCCGAGCTTTTTAAGATCGGCCTCCACATCGTGCGAGAGGTTGGAAGCTTCGAAGTTGTCGACGCGCAGGTAGATCACTTCGGGGGTGACCCAGAAGGCATCCACAACGCTGGTCTCAATCGAGCCGCGGGTAACTTCCGCGCTGATGAAGTCAGGAGCGCCGTCGCGCTTCATCGTCACGCGCACTTGAGTACCGCGGGGTCCGCGCAGCAGGTTGGCAACGCCGCTCGAATCCATCTTGCTGACGTCTTTGCCGTCAACCGCTTCGATGATGTCGCCGCGGCGGAACCCGGCATTGTAGGCGGGGGACCCGACGAAGGGCCGCATCACATTCGTATGTCCATCGGAATCGCTGATGATCTCCATGCCGACGCCGGCATATTGGGCGCGCTGGCGGCGCTGCATTTCACGGTAATCATCGGGATCCACAAAGTTGGAGTGGGGATCGAGGGTGTGCAACATCCCCGGAATGGCGCCTTGGTAAAAAGCCTTTTCGGAAGTCACTGGGTCGGCGAAATTCTTCTCGACGAGCGCGAAGGCAGCGGCGACGGACTTCAGATCCTTGTCGAGATCGTCGGTAGCGGCTGCCGGTGCGGGTGCAGCGGCGTAAGCGCTAAGCCCGGGGCCGTAAATCGGCGCCAGGACGGCGGAAGTGCCGACGACCAGCGCAACGTATAGGAGATGTCGAATTTTCATGACTCACCGCGGGAGTATCAATGTATTGGACGACGGTCCGTAGCCAAAAAGGTACCGCCGGGCGAAGGAGGCTCCCTGTGGACATGATAGCAGGACAGGGGGTCTGCGCTTGATGCGTTGCGGAGGGGAGTGGCTGACGGGAGTCGAGGGGGGCAGGATTCAGGGGGCAGGGGGCAGGAGTCAGGAGTCAGGAGTCAGAAGTCAGGAGTCAGAATGAGCACCAGGGCTTCGCCCTTTATCCCCTCTCGTCTTGGCAGTCGGGAGTCGCACACGGGCTGCGCGATTGAATCCCTTCGGGATTCGGGAATTAGCGGTGGGTGTTTGATGGGGTGATTGGAATCAATGATTTTGCGGATTGGCAGCGTGCTTTTGGGATTCGGTTAGACGTTTGGGAATAAGGGCAGCTCAGGTACTGGAATTCACTTTGGGCCGATTTCAAGCGCTAACATCCTAATTTTTTAGTACTAATATAGCGTGATGAAATTGAGGACCCTTCTTATCCTCGTCGCCGCCGGCACCGGAATGGGCCAGTCGCAATCCTCGGTATTTCGGCCACAATTCGACGTGGTATCTGTGAAGCCCCACATCGGCGTAGAACGAGCGGTGAATATCGATTTTCCTTCGCCCGGACGGTTCGAAGCTCGGAACGTCTGGTTGCGGTTCGTTATTCAGACCGCCTGGAATGTGAAGGATTATCAAGTTGTTTCCGGGCCCGGCTGGGCAGCTTCGGACCGGTACGACATCGAGGCGAAGACCGATCCCAAAACCTCACGAGAGCAAATGAGACTGATGATTCAAGCCCTCTTGCAGGGTAGATTTCAATTGGTGCTGCACCATGAGTCGAGAAGCCTGCCTGTCTACCACTTGGTGGCAGCCTCGAAGGATGGAAGTAAACTGTCGCCATCCAAAGCAGGAAGTTGCGTCGAGCGAGATTTCGAGCGGGCCCCTAAACCTGACTCGCCAACCCCGAAGTATTGCGGCAGTTCGCAGTGGAGTCCGCAGAGCCTAACCGGAAACGCAATCACCATGCAGCAATTCACCACTATGCTCGGAAATGTCTTGCAGCGCCCTGTCATCGATGAGACCGGGTTCACGGCAAAGTTCGATGTGCACCTCAGTTGGATCCCAGATCAGGCGACACCTGGGCTCCTGGCCCCGGGCATGTCGCCGCCTGCCTTGCCTACTCCCGACGACTCCGGCCCTACAATCTTCAACGCACTTGCGGAATATCTCGGCCTCAAACTTCGAGCCGAAAAGGGACCCGTCGATATCCTGGTCATCGATCACGCGGAAAGGCCATCCGCTAATTGAGATAGGTATAAAATGAACACCGAATTGGAAGCTGCGTATCGTTCGGTCTGAGGTGCGTTCCTTGGAGATTGAAGCCGAGCAGCCGGCCAAAGACCCTGGCGCGCGCAGCTCGTATGGAAGAGAACTATTTCACGGCGGCGGGCGCAGGAGACGCTTGGAATAGTTTCATGGAGCTCAGAAGCGTGTTGTAGACGCCCCAACCCAGAGGGATTCCGACAATCAGCCACGCCAGAATGATTGTTCCCGCCGCTGTTTTTTTGACATTTGTTGCCATTGGAGGCCTTCTTTCGGCTTAGTGCTTGGTCTCTATCATCCAGTACTTTTTATCGACGGGGCGAACCAGCAGATTGGCAATGAAGCCGATTACCAGCAAGACCGCCATGATCTGGAGAACGGTTTGGTATGCGCTCGCTTTGTCCACTCCGTGGGCGAGTTGATACTCC
>DATAUH010000041.1:0-16237 GCA_036268375.1 Bryobacteraceae bacterium
TTCTCAATCGGAGGGACGATCCGTATTACCGTGTTGCTCGAGAACACAACAGACCATCCTATTTTCGCGCGCGAGTAGCCCCCGATCCCTACATAATCGACGTACGAGCACCATCCCCCGAGTGGATGCCATGGAGGCCCAAGGTTCTACTGACTGACTTGGCCAAAAGCAACTCAATCCGCGCGAGGGGATGGTAACAGGAATGATCTTCCGCCGGGCGTATACGCACCGACACAATCTTTATTGAGAAGCTCTTCAACATGACTGCACCTGGTGAATACCAGGTCAGGTTCGTAAGAAGCAGTTCAAAACGGGTGTTCGGGACTCGGGCCGAAATCGCCGACGTGACCTCAAATAAACTCAAATCACGCTCACCCCGGTTGAACCGCCGCGCTGAACTCGACCTAGACTCCTTTCGATCTCGAAAAACCAATGGCCGTGCGCGCAGGTATTTTTGATCGCTCCAGAAGTTCATGGTAGATTAGGTCCCTAAGAGTACTGTTACTGATGGAGCAAAAGGCCTTGGGCCATAGAACTTTCGGCATAAGGGCTGGCAGGAGCAAACGAGTACTTGCAGGCGAGCGGCGAGCGTCGGCCGCTCACCGGGTGCAGATGATTCCTATGCCAAATTCAAAACAAGCGATGGATCACAATGCGCGGTGAGGTTTTCCAGATTCTAGAGGCGGCTGAGGCTGAGAAGATTGTCGATGAACTCGACCGGCGAAAGTTTGTCGACGGTGTGGTGAGCGCCGCGGGATTACCGAAGGGCCTCAAGCAAAATTTGCAGACCGAGAGGGTTACTGCTGAGCGTACGGAGATCGACGAGATCGTAATCAGTGCGATTGAGCGGCGGGCGGATTTGCAGGCGTACGCGATGCCGACGCGGTTTGTGATGCCGATGTTCAGCAGATATGAACCGGGAATGAAGTACGGGGATCACGTGGATAACGCGCTGATGGGCGGAATGATGGGCGTGCGGACCGATCTGGCGATGACCATCTTTCTGACCCCTCCGAGTAGTTATGACGGGGGCGAGTTGGTAATCGAAGGCAGCGATGAAATCAAGTTAGATGTTGGCGAGGCGTTCGTGTATCCGGCGACCTCGATACACCATGTCGCCCCGGTAACCCGCGGCGTGCGGCTTGCGGTAGTGACATGGCTGCAGAGCGCGGTGCGCAACGAACAGGTGCGCGCGGCGTTATACGATCTTTGGATTGTTGGGCGGGAAGTGGAAAAGCTGAACGATTATCAACTGAAGCTTCGTCTCTCGAAGAGTTATCAAAACCTGATCCGGTATGCCGCAGAACCCAGATAAGCCAGAAGCCCCTTTGATCGAGGTATTCGAGAACCTTGCGCCTCCGCCGTTGCATGCCGCGGCGTGGGCGACATGCGTCGGCGCGGGTTGGCGCTTCGGGCATGGATCGGTTTCGGCCGGCAGTTCGCGGTTCTGGTATCTGGAACTGCAGGAGAACGCGGCCTTCGACGCGATTTGGGAGCACTCGAAGGCGCGTTGCGAGACGCTTGCCGGCGGACCACTGCGCGTGGTGCAGCAATACGCCAACGGGCACACCTACGGCTTAGGAGGCAATGCGCACGCCGACGATAAGCGGCCGGGGACGTTTACGCTGTTGTACTATCCGAACCCCGAATGGGAGGACGGCTGGGAAGGCGAAACGGTTTTCTATGACGAAGCCGGCGAGGTGGATTTGGCGGTGCGGTTGCGGCCGAATCGCGCGGTGTTTTTCGATTCGCGGATTGTGCACAATGGCCGCGCGCCCAATCGTTGGTGCGGGGCTTTGCGCGTTACGGTGGCATACAAGCTGGAACGTGTGGATGCGGCATCGATAACTCCCACGCGGGCCGAGACAAGGCCTGTCGTTGCGGCTGTTGAACCCGCTTCGGCGAGCGCGCATTCGAAATCGCCGGCAGCCGGGACGCCCGTTGAAACGGCCGCCGTACACGAGATCGAACGAGATGGCGCGAGGCGTATGTTCGCCGCGCGGGTGGAAGAAGGAGGGGTGCGGCGGGCCGTGGAGGACCGGTTGCGCGTGCTGGGCGAGAGCGTGCGGTTGCCGGGATTCCGGCAGGGCAAGATTCCGCATGCGGTGTTGGACCAACGCTATGGAGCAAAAGCGCGCGCAGAGGCGTTGAAGCATTTGGCAGCGGAGATTGTGCGGCGCGACTTACCCGCGGGCAGCGTGGCGTCCGCATGTGATCTGGTGGCGGGGCGCGATGAAGGCGCGATGGAGATTCGCATTCACGCGATGCATTTGCCGGATCTGCCCTCGCCGCATTTGGAAGCGATACAGTTGGAGAGACTCACGATGGCGGGCGCCGCGCCGAAGGAGGTGGAGTTCCTGCAGCTCCACTTGAAGGAACAAGTTTTAGACCGTCTGGCGGCGGCATATGAGATTCCGCTGTTCCCGGGAGTGGTTGACATTGAGTTCGCCGAGATCTGGCGCAGGGCGGAAGAGGAAGACGCGATTCCCTCCGATTTGCAGGAGCGCAACGCCATGGCGGAGCGGATGCGCGCGATTGCGGAGCGGCGCTTACGGCTGGCGCTGGTACTGTCGGAGTTGGCGCGGCGGTTCGGAATCGAAGGGGCGGGCGCGGCGTTGGAAGACGCGATCGTTGAACGGCTGGCGACGCAGGCGAATGTGCGCGCGCGAGAGATTTCCCGCGAGGAATTGCGGGAGTTGATGGACGAGTAAGGCCGGCCGGTGCAACTCGAGCAGATCTTTTATCCGTTGACGCGCGCGGCGTTTCTTACCGAGTACTTTAACCAGCGGCCGGCGGAAGCGACGGGTGACGCCGGGCGTTTCTCCTTTCTGGCGGGCAGCCACAGCGGCAAACGCGCGCTGCAACTTGCGTGGGCGCTGGAGCGGGAAGTTGAGGCCGCGGTAACGGCGGAGCGTTGGATCGGCGGGAGCGTGGGAATGGCGCGCGCCGAGCAGGACATGCTGCTGCTGCAAGCGGAGGGCCGCGGCCGCTGGAAGGTTCATGGCAAGGCGGCGGAGGCTTCGGAGACACCCGAACTGAACATGTGTTTGAGCGCGGGCGGCGCGCTATACATTCCGCGAGGCTGGTGGCGTAGCGGCGGCGAACAGAGCGAAGGCGCGGTGTGTTGGAGCTTTCAAATTCAAAACCCGACAGGCGCGGACCTGCTGCTGTGGCTGTCGGAAAAGGCAAGTAAGTTCGAGGCATATCAAACCGACATTCCGCGTTTTGCCAGTCCGGAGGTAATCGCGGAGTATCTGACCGGCTTGCGGCGCACGTTTGGCGGCGCGTTTCGGGGCCCGGGTTTGCTGCAAACGTTTACGCGGCGATTGAATCGAATGGCGCAGGCGCACGCGGAAGGCGCTGCGACGAATCGCGCTAAGCTCTCGCCCGAGAGCGTGATCGCGATCGCGACACCACGCATACCGTCCGTCTTTCGCCAAGGCGCCGATACGATTTTCGTATTCGTCGAGGGCCGGGAGGTGATGTTTCCTGCGGAGGCGGCGCCGCTGCTGCAGTTCGTAATCGACCGAGCGCCATTTCGTGCCGCCGCGTTCTATCGCGAGTTCGCGCACGACTTTGATGCAGAGGAGCTTTCGACCTTCCTCGAAGCGGTTTGCCGCGATGGCGTGGCGGAACTGGCCATAACGGAGGACGAGCAGACGGAATGAGTCACGCGCTTACGCAAGGGTGGCTCCCACTCGATTTTGAGTTGGATCCGGAGCCGGCGGTGGTGACGACGGCGTCAGTGCGCTGGATGTATTTCGGTTCCGATCCGCTGAACGAGCCGTTTTTCCTGCAGACGGTGGATAAGATCCGGGAAGATCCGCGGCGGCAGATCGACGTCGAAACATCGACGGATGCGCTGTTCCGGTTGACCGAAACACTGCCCGAAGTTTCGCCCGCCGGATTTATCTTTCATATTTCGCATTGCGGATCCACGCTGATTTCGAATGCACTGCGCACGGCGCCATCCACCGTGGTGGCGGCGGAGGCGACGCCATTTGTGCGGTTAGCGCGCTGGTATCCGGAGGCGCCGCAGCGGTATCTGGCCGAGCGGTGGCAGCGTACGCGGCGATGCCTGTTCGAAGCGACCTTCCGTTCGTTCGCGCATTACCATACCGGCGAGACGGAGCGGCTGGTGGTGAAGTTCTCCAGCCTGAATTTATTCGCCATGAGGTTCGTGCGCCAGTGCTGGCCGCAGACGCCGTGCGTGGTGGTGGTGCGCGATCCACTGGCGGTATTGGTTTCGAGCCTGAATGAAGCGGGTTGGCTGGGGCAAAAGAGCGAACCGGGGCAACCGGAGGCGCTGTACGGTTGGCGTGATACGCCGCAGCCTTTTGCCGAAATGAAGAACGAAGAATTCTGCGCGCGTTTGTTGGGAAGGCACCTGGAGGCGGCGCTCGAAGCTGTGGACGACGGCTGCAAAGTGATCGACTACGAAGATTTGAATCCGAAACGCATGCGAGAGATCGCCGAGTTTTTCGGGCTCAAACTGCCGGACGAACCCGAACGGATAAAGCAAGTGTTCAGCGGGTATTCGAAAGACCCGGCGAAAGCCACGCCCTTTCGCGATGACCGCGCCATGAAGCGGCGATTGGCGTCGCGTGCGGCAGTGGATGCGGCGACGAAATGGGCGATGCCGGCCTACGTGGAACTGCGCGGCCGCGGCGCGTGGTGAGCGGTGATATCGGGATACTGAAAGAACTCCAGCTCCCACGCGAAGGCCTTGGCGACGCGGGCGGCTGAGGCGGGCGTGTAGTATTCCTCAAACCCTTCGGAGCGCAGGCGCATATCGCCTTTGTAACGACGCAGCCGCTCTGGCTGCCAGGGAATGTTCAGCGCGCGGCAGATGCGTGATGTATCCGCCTGCATGTGCTCATAGCGGATGAAATCGTCAACCGCAGCGGCGCCGTCGAGCGTATAGATGAAGGCGTCGAAGGGGAAGCGACGCAGTTCGGTCCAGGCATCGAAAGCCGCGCGAACCTCAGAGAAATCGACTTCACGAAGGCGTTGACGCAATTCGGGCGTGAGCTCATGCCAGAAGTAGGAGACGGTCTTGTCGAACGGGTTCCGGACGGCGCAGAACTTAAAGTAATCCTCCCAGATTTGTTCGCCGACGCCAGCGCGTACCTGCGCTGCGGACATGTGATTGAACCAGGGCCCCTCGGCTTTGCCGCGCGTGCCGACGATACCCCATTCGCTCACTGCGGAATCGCGGTGATGGTTTTCTCCGTTGTAATTTTTCGGATCGATGCAAAAAGGTTCGAAGTAAATTTCAAGCGAAGTGCCGGCGGTTTTGCGGGTCTTGAGGTAGATGAACTTGCAGATGTGACTCAGCAGCATACGGCCGGATGCCCTTTTCAGCATACGCGGCGCAGCCAGGCTCCACGTAAGGAGCGGAGCCATATAATGGAAGTCACCGGAAAAATCGAACTACTGGGTTAGCCATGAAGGTCAGAGTTACCAAGATTTGTTGCGCGGTCGCCGGGGCGTGTCTGGCTGTGCAAGCGCAGACGCCCGCAGGCAGTTTCATGCTGAAGGGCGGCACCATACACACCGTTTCGGGCGCAACGATCGAAAACGGCGCAGTGCTGGTACGCGACGGCAAGATCGTGGGAGTCGGCAAAAATATTACGGCGCCCGAGGGCTACAAAGTGATCGATGTTCACGGCGAGCAAGTCTATCCCGGAATGATTGATGCCGCCTCGATGATGGGCCTCGATTCGCAGGCCGAGGAATTGAAGTCGGATGCGGACGAAATGGGCCTTTTCAACCCCCAGTTGCGAGCTGTGACGGCAATGAACACGGCGAGCGAACACATTCCGGCATCCCGGGCCAACGGCGTTACCGGAATCATCGAAATGCCGGAGGGCGACTTGATTTCGGGCCAGATGTCGCTGGTTCATCTCGACGATTCGGGAAACAACCAGGAGATGACGGTTGCGCCGCTGGTGGCGATTCATCTGCGATTCCCCGCATTGACGATTCATCCCCTGCGGCCGCTCGAAAACAACGACGCGGACGACGATCCCGCAGACCCGGAGCCGATCCCTTACGAAGAGGCGAAGAAGGCGTACGACGACAAGATGTCGGCGCTGCTGAAATTCTTCGACGACGCCCGGCAGTATCAAAAGGAAAAAGCCGCGCACGCTGCGGGATTTCAGCTGGACCGCAGGTTCGAAGCGATGCTGCCGGTGCTGGAGGGCAAGACGCCGCTATTTGTGACGGCGGTGCGGGAGCAGGAAATTCGCGAGGCGATTGACTTTGCCGACAAGCAGAAAGTAAAAATCATCTTGGCGGACGCAGCCGAATGCTACAAGGTGATTCCGGAGATTAAGGCGCATAACATTTCCGTGGTGCTGGGGCCCACGTTCCGTCTGCCCATCAATCCGGACGATCCATACGATCGCATGTACACCACTCCGGCGGCGCTGCAAAAAGCAGGTATACGTTTCGCCATCGCATCGTTCAGCGCGCGGCAATCGCGCAATCTGCCCTTTCAGGCCGCGGCGGCGGTGCCGTTCGGCCTGGCGCACGACGATGCCTACCGCGCCGTTTCGCTGAGCGTCGCGGAGATTTTTGGCGTTGCCAAGCAGATGGGTTCGATTGAAGAGGGAAAATCGGCCGATTTGATTGTGGCGGACGGCGACCCTATGGAGGTCACAACCAATGTGAAGATGGTCTTCATCGGAGGCAAGCCGGAAAACTTGGATACGCGCCAGCGCAGGCTCTACGAGAAGTATTCGGGCAATCCGCCGAAGCAGCAATGAAGCACGTCATCGCGGGTACGGCCGGCCACATCGATCATGGCAAAACCGCGCTCGTGAAGGCGCTCACGGGAATTGACGCCGACCGTCTGGAAGAGGAAAAACGGCGCGGAATTACCATCGATTTAGGCTTCGCGCACCTTGATCTGACGCCGGATTTGCGCATCGGCTTCGTCGACGTTCCAGGGCACGAACGTTTCGTCAAGAACATGCTCGCGGGCGTGGGCGGCATCGATCTGGCGCTGTTTGTCGTGGCGGCGGACGAATCCATCAAGCCGCAGACGCGTGAACATTTCGAAATCTGCCGCCTGCTGGAGATTCCACGCGGGGTGATCGCCCTGACTAAGTGTGATCTGGCAGACGCCGACATGCTGGAACTGGTGAAGTTGGAGGTCGCGGAAATGACGGGCGGGTCGTTTCTCGCGGATGCTCCGATGGTGCCGGTAAGTTCCGTTTCGGGAGCGGGGATTGCGGAGTTGAAACACGCGATCGAACGTGTGGCGATTTCCGCGCCGGCTCGCGACGCGCGGGGTTATTTTCGCTTGCCGATTGACCGCGTGTTTTCGGTGAAGGGATTCGGCACGGTGGTAACGGGCACGCTGATTGCGGGCGCGGTTCAGAAAGAACAGGAAGTGGAACTGTTTCCCGCCGGGCGCCGCTTGCGGGTGCGCGGCGTGGAAGTGCATGGAACGCAGACGGACCGTGCAACCGCGGGGCAGCGGACTGCGTTGAACCTGGCGGGGATTGAGCCCGCGGAGTTGAAACGTGGCGATACGCTGGCGGCCCCGGGGCGATTTCGGGCCTTGACGCAGTTCGATTGCCGGCTGCAATTGCTGGCTTCGGCGAAACCGCTGAAGCATCGCGCTCCGGTGCATTTTCATTCAGGCACGGCGGAGATCGAAGCCGAAGTGCGGCTTTTCGGGGCGGCGGCGCTGAAGCCGGGCGGCGAAACTTATGCGCGCATCGTGCTGGGTGAGCCGGCGCTGCTGCTGCCGGGCGATCGCTTCATCATTCGCATGTTTTCCCCCGTGACCACGATCGGTGGGGGCGTAGTGGTGGATACGGGCGCGCGACGCTATCGCAAGGGAGAGAACATTTCGGCGCGGCTTGAAGCGCTGGCGTCGCCGGACGCTGCGGAACGCATCGCCACTCTTGTGAAGGAGGCGCCGTACGGGGTTTCGCTGATGGAGTTGGTGGTGCGCACAGGGATGACGGAGGCTGCGATTCAGACCGCTGCGGGCAAAGCAGAGTTGATCGCGCTCACGCCGCCGTACTACATCGATCGCGCGTGGTTTCAAACGGCGCGTGCGCGTCTGGAAAAGGCGGTGCGTGAGTTTCATTCGGCGCATGCGCTTCAGCCTGGAATCGCGTTGCACGATTTGCGCAATGCGGAGCTGCCGGGCGCCCCGCCAGCGGTATTGAACGCGCTTTTGGCCGAATCGAAAGAGATCACCGTGGAAGGCGAGATCGCGCACTTGCGCGGCCGCAAGGTCGCGCTGCGTGAGGATGAGCAGCAGGCGCGCCAGGCGATTGAACGCGCCTTTGAGACCGCCGGCTTGGCGGCGCCATCGGCCGCGGAGGCGCTGGCCCAATCGGGTGTCGAAGCAGCGCGGGCTCGCGAACTGATGCAGATTCTGCTGCGGGAACGGAAGCTGGTTCGCATCAACGCGGAGTTGACGCTGCATCACACCGCGATTGCGCGCTTGCGCGAGATGCTGGCCGCCCGGCGCGGCATGCGGTTTCAGGTGCCCGCATTCAAAGATTGGACCGGGGTTTCACGCAAATATGCGATTCCGCTGCTGGAGTTCCTCGACCGTGAGCACGTGACCCGGCGGGAAGGCGACCAGCGGGTGGTTTTGTAAACAACACGACAATCTTGCTAGAATTTTCACCAAGTCCCATGCTTCACTTTTTTCAATCGGGCGAAAACCCGAACGGTATGCCGGCGCTAGGACCGCTGGAAGCCGACGTTATGGATGTCCTCTGGAACACGAGCGAAGCCAATGTTCGCGATGTAATCCAGCATCTCGCGCGTCCACTGGCGTACACCACCGTGATGACGACGCTCGATCGTTTGTATAAGAAGGGCCTCCTTACACGGCGCAAGTCCGAGCGAGCCTTCATTTATGCCCCACGTCTAAGCCGCCAACAGTGGGAGGAGAAGCGGGCCGACGACTTCTTTTCGGCGTTTCTCTCCGGGCCTGATCCTTCCGGCGAAGCCTTGATCTCCTACCTGGTCGACAAGGTCGGCAAGCACGACCAAGCTTTGCTGGATGAAATGGAGCGCAAGATAAAGATCAAGCGCGCGGAGTTGAGCCGGAGGGAAGCGCGGTGACTTTGCCGTACGCGGTGCGTCTGGTGTGCGTGTGTCTGGGCTCGTTTTTCCTGGTGCACCTATGCTTGTACGCCCTAGCGCGTATAGCGGCGCCGCTTGTTTTGCGGCGTGCGGAACGTATCGGAAAAAAGTCTGCGCGCGCCGCGACGCTGTTGTTGTTATCGCTTCGGCTAACGCCGGGGGTGGTGTCCGCCGCCGTGGTTGCCGCGCTTTGCGTGCCTTCTTTCGTCTCATTAGAGAGCGAGCGCGGCTCGGAAGCCGCAAGCTTTATGTTTCTGTGCGCGGCGGCTTTGGGCGCGCTAGTGTGTGGTCTGTCGATTGCGCGCAGCGTACGCGCCGCGGTACGGGCGCGTCAATGCATTCCGAATTTTACGGCGAGGTTTGCTGGACAAACGGAAGCGGTGCATGTACGCGAAGGCGGAGAGCCGTTCCTGGGATTGGCCGGCGCGTGGCGTCCCAAAGTAGTGATGTCGCGCAGCGTGGCCACCGCGCTCGATACGGACCAACTGGCGGCGGCATTACGTCACGAACAGGCGCACCGCGTGTCGAAGGACAATCTTAAGCGCTTGCTGCTGCTGTTGTCCCCTGACGGTCTGCCGGGCATCGCCCTATTCCGTGATTTGGATCGGTCTTGGGCTCGATTTTCCGAATGGGCCGCTGACGACCACGCCGTAGCGCAGGATCCGCACAGCTCCCTCGCATTGGCGGAGGCGTTGGTACGAGTTGCGAGGCTGGGCGCTCGATCGACGCCGATCCCCCTGGTGAGTTCTTTTCTGCGCGCCGGAGACGATATTCCGAACCGCGTGGAGCGGTTACTCAATCCCACTCTGCAAAACGGAAGTTATCGCAGTTACGCCACTGGCGTTGTGGGAGTACTGTTTCTGGTCCCGTTCGCCACCGCCTTATTAGCGCCACAGTCGCTCCGCGCGGTGCATCTGCTGCTCGAACGCTTGATGCACTAGGTTGACCTCTCGTACCCACCTACGATCGCTAGTAGTACCTCTTTTGGTTTTGTAACCTACAGGTTACTTCAGGGAGGAATATGTTTCGTTCTGTCGGCGCATTCGCATTCGTGTATGCGCTTTCGTTAGCAGCCCAAACGCCCGACACCGCTACGATTAACGGTAAAGTTACCGATCCGTCGAAGGCTCCAGTCGCCGGGGTTCAGATTACCGTTAAGAACCCACAGAGTAACGCGCAAAGAACCGCCCAGACTGATAATTCGGGAACTTACTCGATCGAAGGTTTGGCGATTTCCGGCCGCTACGAAATCACGGCCACTAAGCAGGGATTTGCAAACGCGCGCGTCGCCGACGTGCAGTTGCAGGGCGGAGCCACGGCGGAGATCAATCTGCAATTGAATGTTGCTTCCGGTCAGACTCAGGTGACCGTGACTGGTGTAACGGGAGAGGTGCGCAGCGACGAACCACAATTAGGCACGGTGCTCGAAGAGCAGCAGATTGAGGCCACGCCGCTGCTGAACCAACGGATCACGTCCTTGCCTCTGCTGAATGCGGCGAACCGCCCGGCGATCAATCAGGGCGACGTGTTCATGAATGAGAACCTGATTACGACAAACGGCGCCGGACGCCGCCAAACGTGGTTTGAAGTGGACGGTGCCAACGGCAACGACTCCTGGGGCCGGCAGACGATCTTCAGCAATATCCCGCGCGACGCCGTGCTGGAGATGGGGATCCTGACGAACGGCTTTTCGGCCGAATACGGCGGCAGCACAGGCAGTGTCATCAATATCATTACTAAGTCCGGCGGCAATAAGTTACACGGGGAAGTTATGGAGCTATGGCGTCCGGCGGAAACGGCGGCCGCGCTCGCGGGATTCACCACCGCCAACGCTTCGAGCGGCAACGATATTTCGAGCGATTCCCTGGGACAAAGCGATATTTCGCTGTCGGGGCCTCTTGGATCCAGCGGGAACACGCATTTCTTCGTGGGCGGAGAATTGAGCCGGGAAGATCGCGGATCGCCGGTGATCTCGCCGCTTGCGCCTGGAGTATTCGTGGGTCACTATCGAGGACAGTTGGGTTTCCTGCGCCTGGACCACCGCATCAACGACAAGAACAATCTGTTCTTTCGGAGCGACGTTGACGCGTTTCACGACACCAACCCCAATGGCGCAGTTGGCGGAAACAATCTGCCCTCCGTCGATCGCGTATTCAAGCGCCGCACTTACAGCGAAGAGCTAGGCGAGACGGCGGTATTTAGCCCGACCTTACTGAATAACGTACGCCTGCAGTTTCAACTCGCCTCGCCCATTACCGAGTTTGATCCGGTGATTTACGGGACCCAGTACAGCGTGCCGATTTCCGCCGGCGGCACATTCACCTCGGGAACTTCGCAATCCGCCTTGCTGATGAACCGGCAGTATCAGTTCAATGACGTAGTTTCTGCGGTGTGGGGCCGCCACCAGGTAAAATTCGGCGCGGACGTGATTGCCGCCCACACCGGCGGCAATAGCAAAGAGTTCGGCGGGCCGATTTATCTGGGCATGTTTAGTTACAACCCCTGCACCTTGGCGCTTTCCGTATGTGAGAGCTCAACGTTCCTCAATAACATTGCCAACGTCAAGAGTTATACGCAGAGTTACGGCATCGGTAACTATACGGTAGATGATGTTCTCTGGGCCGCCTTTGTCCAGGACGACTGGAAGGTGAAGCCGAACCTGACGATCAACCTTGGCCTCCGCTATGAACGCCAGACGTTCACGGATTCGACCAAAGACTTTGCGCCACGTATCGGCTTCGCTTACAGCATCGGCAATAACGGCAAGACCGTGGTGCGGGGCGGCTTCGGAATCTACTATTCGCAAGTAGTTGACAATTCGCAAGCGAACTATGTGCTGACAGGGCCGACGGGCGTTTTCAACTACACGGCTTCTCCCGGGCAGGTTGGCTTTCCCATGAGCGTTGCCGCCGCTCCACTGCCGGCCTTTCCCGCAAGCGCGGTCCCTCCGCTGCGTAGCCTCTATCTGCGTCCCGGCGATGCAAGTTACTACAACCAGTTTTTCCCGACTAACTTACTCGCGAATTACCAGAGCGGCTTGTGGAACCCCTACTCCGAACAGTGGACCATCGGTATCGAGCGCCAGATCTTCTCGAAGTGGGTGTTGTCGGTAGATTACGTGGGCACGCACACGTTGAAGATCGTGCGGCCGTTGGATGTAGACCCGCCGTCTTCCTTTGCCCGCGCGGCTCCTGGTCAGGTTCGCTCTGCCCAAGCTGCCAATTGCACCCGTCCCTACTGGGTCTGGTGGTATCAGCAGAACAACATGACCTGCAATCCGAATACGGCCACCAATCCACAACCCCCGTATGCGCTAATCCAGGCCGATGTCAATAATGGCTATCTCTTCTATGATGCGCTCGACGTGAACCTGAGTCACAGTTTTAGCCACCGTGCTTCCATGTTAGTCAGTTACACCTGGTCGCACGCGATCGATAACGTGGATCCGGATGCCACCGGTCAAAATCCGAACGATCCGCTGCAAACCGGTAAGGTGGAGAACGGAAACGCGCTCTACGACCAGCGGCAACGGTTCGTCGCGAGCGGCGTCTACGTATTACCGGGCAAGATCAGCCTCGGCGGCGTGCTGACTCTGGCGACCGGTCTGCCGTATAACTATGTGACCGGCGCGAACAACAGCGGTGACGGCGCCACGACGGACCGGCCGGTAATTAACGGGGCGGTGGTGGGTCGCAACGTGGGCCATGGCCGTCCCATCTATGACTTTTCGCCCTTTATTGAACGGCCGTTCGATCTGTTCGGCGAGCGCGTTCATATTACGCCGCGAATGGAGGCCTTCAACGTCACCAATCACCCCAATTTCGTGGGATACAGCGGTACGTGGGGCAATGGCGCTACTCCCGGCGTAGGCTTCGGCGCGCCAACGGCCGGTATTACGGCTCAACTTCCCGCGCGATCGCTGCAATTCATGATCAAAGTCGCATTTTAATTTGTATCCCTCCACCGGGCGCGGCCGTATGTTGGTTCGCGCCCGCGCCTTTCTTTGCCGGCAAACGCGGAACAGGTGTTAGCCTCGTAGATATGGCACAGGCGTGCGCCGACGAGTTATGAGCGGTGAGTTTTTGGCTCTGGGTTTCGCGTGGTATGTAGTTTTGCTCTTTTCCACCACATGTCATGAGGCGTCGCATGCCTTGGCGGCGAAACTAGGCGGAGATCTCACTGGCTTTCATGGCGGCCAGGTAACGCTCGATCCGCTGCCGCACATTCGGCGCGAGCCGTTCGGCATGATAGTGTTCCCCATCCTGTCTTACGCTTTAGGTGGTTGGATGATGGGATGGGCGAGCGCGCCTTACGATCCGCTATGGGCGCAGAGGCATCCTCGGCGCGCGGCGTGGATGTCGATAGCTGGTCCCGTCGCGAATTTCGCCCTGGTGCTTTTGGCGGCGGCGCTGATACACGCAGGTCTCTGGTTCGGCCTGTTCGAGCATCCGGCGTCCGCGGGTTTCACTCACATTGTGGCGGCGACCGGGCCTGGCGCAGCCACGGCCGCAGCGTTCGTTTTAAGTCTGCTCTTTTCGCTGAACCTGCTGCTGGGCGTGTTCAACCTGCTCCCCCTTCCACCGCTAGATGGCTTTGGCGCAGCCGGACTACTAATGTCAGAGAGCGCCGCGCGCCGCTTTCAGCAGTTCGGTCAACACGCGCGTGCCTTCAGCATGATCGGCCTGCTGCTCGCGTGGCGAGTCTTCGATCCGCTGTTCAACCCTATTTTCACGCTGTCGCTCAAAGCGCTGTATCCAACCCAGAACTACGGCTCGTAGTTAGGGAGTCGTTAACGTAGTCGTCCGTCGAGAATGTTTCAGCCGTCCCGAATCAGTCGATATTTTCTCGCGCTACTCTTAAGTTCGTCGACTCTGCGCACCGCCCTCTAGTCAATCTCAACGCTGATTTCACCGATCCCCCCGCGGAGTTGTTGCAGCCCATACGATCACAGAAAATCGGAATTTATATTTGGCCCATTTTCAGCAATTTAAACTTTCTCAGTGGTACGAAGCAAAAACGATCTGTCAATTTAAGGACAGATGAGGGTGGTACGACAAATCCTAATTAGCGCTCTGTTGGGCGCAGTTGCGCTATTAGCGGTCGAGGCCGCTCTCCTGATGCGCGCCGCTACTGGGGTAGTAGCGGCGCTTCCGGAGCAAATTACACTGACGCGAAATACGCTTGCCGGCGAGATTGTGGCAACGCGACGGGATCTGGATTCGCAGATCGAAGCTGCGCGCGTCGATGTGCTCAGCCGGTCGGAGCGGCAGGCCGATCGGTTGCGCGCAGACCTTTTTAAAGAAACTGGCGCCATTCGCGATACGGCGGACCGCCGGTTGGGCGATGCGCTGGCGCGCGCGGACGCAGCTCTGGCGACCGTGGGCGGCATCCGCGAAGACGTAAGACCGCTGATCCAAAGCACAGCGGCAACGGAGCGGAGCGCTTCGGCGCTGCTCGATACCTATCGAGCGCTGCCGGGGCTAATGGGGCAAGAGCTTGCGCCTTCTTGGGCCAAGATTCAGCCGGAGATCACGTGCGAATTTGCTGACGGCCGAGGTTATGGCGGTTGCTGGCACGCGCGGATCACGGCGGTGCTGGGGGAGGCGGCGAACGCCGGGGGCGTCTTCACGAAGAAGTTTCCCGCGTTCGCCGACAGCACTACCGGCATTGCGACCGACGTTCACACATTTACATCGAGGGTTGTTTCGCCGCGAGGGTTCTGGGGAAATTTCAAGGACCTCATCGGCACTGGAAGCGGCTTAACACGCGCTCTGGGAGCGGCCGGCCTGTTCGATCAACAAATCACAATACCGAAACAGTAAAGGGAGTTATGAGCTTAGCACACGCATTTACGACAGCATGGAAAGATCTAAAGACCGGCGCCACAAAGGTTGCTGCATTCATCACGAAGAATTCGTCGACGATTCAAAACGTCGTTGCGGAAGCGGGAACCATCGCCACGACGATTGATCCAGCGCTTGCGCCAGTTGTTACCGAGTTCGATCAACTGGAAGAGCAGGTGATCGGGAAGGTGCTCGAATTAGCTAATGATACGGCCAATGCCCCGTCGCTCGCGGCGTTGTTTGGCGCGGCCTGGCCTGTGATTCTGTCGCTGAGGATGCAGCTCGCGACGCATCCGGCCGTGGTTGCGGCTGTTGCCGCGCCCGCGGCTGCGACTCCGGCCGCCGGCGCTTCGGCCACGACGTAGCCCAGCGTTTTTAAAGTAAGACCCGCGGCGATTTCCTGGAACGCGTTTCATGCATACTCGCGTTCAGGAAATCGATCAGCGGCGTCAAAGCCTCGAACCGCTTCCGGATTTCGCCATAAACCGTACGGGATGTTGCGAGATCCGGAGGCAGTTCGATGTAATAGAAAAGTTGTTTGTAGCGCAGTAGATCGGCTGCGGGATGATCCGCGGCGAACCCCTTTGGCGCCCTCGATAGTTTCTCGCCTTGCAATTCTCCATACGCCTTCAACAGAGTTTTCGATTTCAAAATCCGGCGCAATTCCGTGTGATTCTCGGCGATGCGATTTCGCACCGCGAGGAGAATTTCCGGCGCCGGCATATACAATCCGCCGCCCACAGCCACTTCCTTGTGCGAAATTCCCACGTAGTATCCGGACGCAGTGTGCCGATCCAGGCCCCGCCGCGGAAAGTAGGCTGCGATATGCGTCTTGTAGGGCTTCTTGTCTTTGCTGAAGCGCGTATCGCGGTAAATGCGATAGATGGCGTTTTCGGGCTCCGTGACGTGCAGCGGCGCAAAGCGCGCCATGTCGTTATTCAGGGCCGCGACTAACTCCAGCATGGGACGCTTCACTTGCTCTTCAAAGACCGGCTTGCGCGGCTGAAACCATTCGCGGCGATTGTTACGTTCCAGGCTTTTCAGGAACGCCTGCGTATGCTCTGGAAAGCCTTTAAATACGGCGCGCGGCATACCCTCCCCTATAATTGAAATAATGCCCACAAGCCACCAGAGCCATTACTTTATCGGTATCGGTTGGAAGTATGTGGAGGATATCTTCCACTATCCTACCTTTTCCATCAAGGGCATGACAGCAACTTTTCCGGTCAACCGAGCCTCGAACTCTTCCATCGCTGCGGCTTGACGAGACA
>DATAUH010000042.1:0-8352 GCA_036268375.1 Bryobacteraceae bacterium
GCCAATAAAATCAGCCCTTTCAAGGTCTCATAACTCAGTCTCAAAACCGAATACACATCGTCGAGTTGGACCACGGGGTTTGCTCAGTGGGGCTGAGCAGGCCGCACGAATCGCGGCCCGCCGAGAAATCGCAGATCTCTGTCTCAAATAACAGGCTACGATCTCGGGTCTGATTGGGGCCGGGCGGTGAACACGTGCAAACCGCATGGCGTGAGGTTTTGGGATAGATCGACGGTGACGGCGCAGCCTTTACGAATCCACGTGGGCGGCATCCCGGACTTGTCCGGCAGCAATGCGCCAATATGGGACGTCGGAAACGCCGCCGCTTACATGAATTGTATTTAGCCCGCCCTGATCAGTGATCGTCTTTCCGCGGCTTTTTACCCACGCCCTCTCAACGCCAGCGCCAGTACCCCAAAAACAGCCGCTCCCGCCAACGCCGTTGCCCCTTTGTGTGCCGACAGCCAGGTCGTCGCCGCTTCGTCGTGTGCGATCGCTCCGAAAGCCCCGTGCGCGCCAAAGTCGCCGGGCAACGGCTCAAACAGATTGTCCGGACGATCGGGCGCGACATTCTCGCCCGTCTGCTGCGAGTCATACCCCGTCCGTCCCAGATACCGGTCCGCCAGCCCCGGCGCAATCTTGTTGGCTTCAATCGCAATCACCGTAGGCGCTCCCACAAACACCTCGCGACGCTTATGATGAGATGCCCAGACGATCCGCTCCGCCGCCACCTCCGGCTGAAATATCGGAGGTACAGGCTGCGGATGGCGCGGCATCTTCGACCGGCACCACGTAAACTGCGGCGTATTCATCGCCGGCAATTGCACCATCGTCAGGTGGATATTTTTGCGGTCGTGGATCAGTTCCGTGCGCAAAGAATCGGTAAATCCCGCAATCGCGTGTTTGGCCCCGCAGTACGCCGATTGCAGAGGAATCGAACGATACGCCAGCGCCGAGCCCACCTGAATAATTCGGCCGGCGTTGCGCGGCGCCATACGTCGCAACGCGGCCATCGTGCCGTAAACAGTCCCCAGATACGTGACCTCCGTGGCGCGCTTGAATTCGGCAGGCGTAACGTCGGCAACGCGCGCGAATACAGTCGTCATCGCGTTGTTCACCCACACCTCAATTGGCCCCAGCTCGGATTCGATCCGCGCCGCGGCCGCTTCCACCTGGTCGGCGTCCGCCACGTCCGTAGGAACCGCCAGGCCCTTGCCACCCAATTCGTCCACTTCGCGCGCCGCAACGTGCAGGCCCTCTGTATCTCGCGCCAGCAGCCCAACGCGGCAGCCCTCGCGCGCAAAAGCCCGAACCGTCGCGCGTCCCACACCCGCTGAAGCACCCGTCACCACGACCACTCTTCCCTTGTTCGTCTTTTCCATAGCGTCCTCTAATCAGCCTCCACTTGGTAATTACGGCCTTCCCAGGAGCCCCGCTCTTTCCAGAAGAAAGTAAACTCCACGCCCGGCGCGAAGTCTTCTGAGTCAAGATCGACGTACTCTCCGCCAACGGCTGCAGGCCTGGAATCCGTGTCGCGCCATGGCGTCTCTCCCGCGTGGGACCAGTGCAGACGAAACGGGCCCGGCGCGCAGATCCGAAGCACGTAACCCTTGCGCGCTCGCCGTATGGGGTGCTTTGGAAGCCAGAACTCAATTCTGTTCAGCGGGATCTTGCCCTGATAGCGCGCGGCCACCTCCGGAATCAGGTCGAACCCCCGTTTATCGTGACAGGAGCGAAGCAGCCGTAAATATTCGGAATGCGCCCACAGCAGAGGGTTTGCTGACCGGGTTGGTCCGCCCAGAAACAGGTTCATCTCGGGACGGTCGGGTTCATCCCAAATCTGCTCAGGCAGCAGCCCCGTGCCATTCGCGAACTTTTCCATCGCCCGCAACCACGGGCGCGCATCATGACCCGCCGCCAGCTCGTAATGGCCTCGTTCGCCCGTCAAAAGCGGCCACGCCCGGCCTTTACCCCAATGCTCATACGGACCGCCGTCAGGCCTTTGACCGTACCCGTCGTGATTGTATCTGTGCCAGCACGGTCCCTGCGGAGTCTCAACTTTGAGAACTGCGTCTACGACGCGCAGGCTTTCAACCACCAGCGGATCGTCAGCCGCGAGAATTCCATAACGCACCAGCTGTAAGAACCCCCCGTCAACCACGTCGCGCGCCGGATACGAAGCAGGTGATCCGGGCGGCTGGTTCGCTAAGGTCAGGTTCGCCTGGTCAACCCACCCAGGAAGCGCGGCGTCGCCCGGGCTGGCCGGTGTAAGCCGTACAAAATATCGTGGAGACCCCGGAAGGAGCGACCCTCGCGTCGTCACTGTCCACTCCTCAAGATGACTCTTCAGGAAATCGGCGTAGCTCTCCAGGAAGCATGCTCTCTCGTCTTCGTTCGACTGTTTTTCCGCACGCGCAAAGGATGCCGCGCAGATACACGCGGAGATCACGGCGGCCAGGGTAGAAGGAGAGTAACCGCTCACCTCTTCCCATCGTTCCTCGCCAGTGATAGGTCCGCTATACAGCAGGAAGGCGGCCGCGCGCTTCACCAACACCCGCGGATCGAAGTGCCCCAGCAGGTCAAGCCTGTGTAGGCGCCATGCCAGCAGCACGGGGAAGGCGATTTCATCCAGCTGCATGCCGTCCCAATATGTGTCGCCGTCAACCCAAAAGTTTTGTGGGAAACTGCCGTCCTCCGCCTGGCGGGCTGCCAGGTAAATAAGCGCACGCAGCGGCGCGTCGGCATTCCCGGTCGCGAGCAATCCCAGCGCGCTCTCCACCATGTCGCGCGTCCAGACGAGATGATATCCGCCTTCTCCTGACTCGTCATTGCGCGTAGCGCCCCAGGGAATCGTCAGGGACGCGACAAAAGCGCCCTGATTCAGCTTGTCCTCGTGCGTCAATAGGAGGTTGTAGCTCGCCTCAAACAGACGTCCGTTGTCCTGGCTAACTTCGGCAAGCGGCATGATGCCTTCGGCGGCCGATTCCCATTGCTGGACGAACACACTGCGCCGCTCTTTGTAGGAGGCGCCCAGGCTTTGGAAGAGAGTCGAAATTGCGCTGGCAAGGCTTTCACCGAAAGCCATGCCGAACGTAAACTCGCGTGCGCCGGTCAAATCGAGTTCCCCGGTCAGCGCCACGTTCCCGTCTCGCGCCTCGTCAAAATCAAACTCCATCTTGCGGTGCTGCGCCAGATCGGTATAGCCGTCACTGCTGCCGACATAGCCGCAGGAGAGCCGTGAAAAGCCGCACGACGCCCCGATCGCAAGCCAGCGATTCCTTCTCTCCGCGACCAGCAACTCGCGGCCGGAAACTTCGATCACGAAAGCATTGTTGTGTTGCCCTTCCCCCTCCAGATGGGGAGCGCACAGCATATAGATCCTCAGATTCTGAAGGAACTCAGGCTTGCCTTCCAGTTGCGTGTGAACCAAAACACACGGCAGCGTCGGTTCCACGATCACTTCTTTGTGAACGGAAAAGCGGCCCTGTCTGTCGCTGCTCTTGATCTGATATCCCTGCGACCGGGGTATGCGCTGGACTTGCGCATCAAGATCTCGCTTTTCCTCCAGGAACAATCCATTTCCATCGCTAAATAGGAACTCGACGTCGCGTAGTTGCGGCCGGTCCACCGTTGGGTAGTAGGCCTCAGTCAGAATGCCGCGCCGGATTGTGAACCAAACGCGTCCCCCGGCTGAAAACGCGGTGCCGATCCCGTCCTTGTCGCCATCAGTCCAGCGGGGCTCGCATCCAGGCGACCCGAATGCGCTTCGATTCCCTCGAAAGTGTGCCATCGGAAACTCTAGTCAACCTTCACCAAATTTGCTTGCTCTGCCATACGCGTTATCCCTGCGCAACCTGAACTTCCTCCTTTTTCAGCTCACATGTGCCGATCCTCTTTGCCGATCTCCAGGTCGGCCACAACGCCGAAGTGATCGCTCCAGATTCCTTCCACTGAATGATCGAATGCCAGCGAAACGTCTCCGACGCGGCAATGCGCATCGGGGTGCGTATCCCAGGAGCCCACAAAAATGTAGT
The DNA here is from genome assembly GCA_036268375.1 of Bryobacteraceae bacterium. Taxonomy (GTDB): domain Bacteria; phylum Acidobacteriota; class Terriglobia; order Bryobacterales; family Bryobacteraceae; genus PALSA-243. The sequence continues at coordinate 4,035 of DATAUH010000042.1, forward strand.
CGACTCGTCGCCTGTGGTTGGGTTGGCGCACAATGCGGTCCATTTCCAGACGCGCATTTGGATTGTCGGTCGTCCAGGTGTAGCCAGGCCCGTTCCCTGCAACGGCCCACGCGTCGTGATATTTCACGCTGCGGCCTTCAATCGATTGCAAGCCGCTCATGTAACGGATGCAAGCGCTGTCCGATGACGCATTGAAATCGCCCGCGAGGATCGTCGGCAGCGCAGTGCGGTGGCGTGAGTCGAGATCGCTGAGCGCAACCGCCCACCGTTCGCGCACGGCCTCGGCGTTCAGACGCCACGATAATGTGGTCCCGATAAACAGAAGCTCTCCCGCATCCGGGATTGTGACGATGACCGCCAGAGTACGCCAAGGCACATCTTGCGCGTCGGCAAGATTCAGGTCGAGCACCTCCACGACGCGATGAGGCCATCGAGTCACGGCGCCGCCGCCATATCGATCGCTATATGCGGGTTGCTTCTCGAGAACGCCGGCTTGATGAGTGCTGTGTAGACTCAAACCGCCCAACAGAGTTTCGAATTGGCGCTGCTCGGGCGTCTCAATGACCTCCTGCAGCGATACGAGGCCCGGATTCAGCCTATGCAATTCGCGGTTAATAATTTCGTCACGTCGAGGATTACGCCGATTGTTCCAGACATTCAGCGTGAGCACTCGAAGCCGCATCGCCCTCTAATGTGGGTGTTGCACGTTGATGTCCGCATCAAGAACGCATGACGCCGAAACCGTGAAGACGTTATCAACGTACTCGGGGCGCGCAACGCAAACCGTGTACGAATGCATTGCTCAAGAAGCGTGTGATGAAGCGCGGCTAGTTCTCTTCCGGCTTGCGTTCCGCGCGGTCGATGACCAGCACCGGCATGGGCCGCTTCTGCGCTTCCAGTTTCAGCCCCAGTTGCTTGCTCACCGAATCGAAAAGCGATATGGCTCCAGTAGGGTCCGAAGCTTCGTTGCCATCGCCGCGCGGGGCAATTTGCGCGAGGCCCGCCGGACTGAAGCTGAAGGTGAAATCCCACCCTCCTTCCAGCCCCGTCCCATCGATTACCTGCGTCCGGATGTACCCGGGCGCGATGCCGGGAAGCATCTCCGCAAATTGCGCCATCGTCACGTTCTGGCAACTCACCAGCCTTCCCAGCGTCGAATTCGCGTTCTTGCCGTTCTTCGAATCCGTGTCCGTGCCTTCCTTCCACCGTGTGCGGCTGTTGGGATCGGCCTTGGTCAACTTCGGCTTGGCCGCCGTCAACACATACGTCGTAACCGGCCGCTCTTCCGTGTGCGCCGCCAGCTTGAATCGCTCTATCACCAGCGAACGCAGCATCGGCCGCAGCGCATCGATATTCACCGGTATCGCCGATCGTTGCTGTTGCGTCAGGTTGCCAATCGCCACCTCCGCTGGCGCCTTGGCCATGATGTCGTAACGGTCTTCTTCCATCCATTTCGGCGCGCCCGCCAAAAAATCCTCCCCGTTGAGGTCCCAGCCAATCAAAATCAGATTCCGTAAAGTCATCCCCGGCAGATAGACGCGGCCGTTCTTAATATCTGGACGCGGGCCTTCACCGCCTCTTCCGGCCACCGGCGCGCTCGGCTTCAGGTCCGCCACTTCGAATTCCGTGGGAAGGGGCGGAAACGTCTTCGCCGTATCCGGCGGATTGTCCACAGGCTTGCGGTTCACGCTTTCCACCACGATTACAGGCAGCGGAATTGTGGCCTGCTCCAGCTTCAGCCCAAGCTGTTTCTCGATCGCGTCGGGAAGCGGAATACTCTGGCCGCTCGTCTGAACCCCCGCGGGAAGCTTCGGCGTGAATTCCAGCGTAAAATCCCAAGCCCCTTTCAAATCGGTCTGGTCCGCCACCGGCCTGTTGCCGAAATATTGCGGCGCCAAAGGGATCGCAAGCATTCCCGCCGCAAAGGCCGCCATCGTTGTGTTGTGGCAGATATATTGAACCACCGGCAGCGTAATCGTTGGTGGTCCACCCCCGCTCCCGGGAGGCGGTGGCGGAGTCCCGCCGCTCTTGATCTGAAAATTGCAGCCAGTCTCGCTCGAACCATCCGCTTCCTTTAACCCCGAATGTTTCCCCGCGGTCAGCACATACGCAGCCATCGGCTTAGTGTCTTTGCGGATCACCAGTTTGAAACGGTCGGTAAGCAACTGCTGCAGCATCAGCCGGCGCGATTCCGCCGTTGAATTGCCCGCCGTTTTCGCGAACACATCAAACCGGTCCATCTCCAGCCAATTGGGTCCGCCATAAACCTTCTCCGGATCCAGGTCGTAGGCGATGCGAATCAAATCCAGCATGCTCGCGAATCGCAACTCATAGTGCCCGGCGTTGTAAAACGGCCCTCGTACAATCGGCTGATTCGTGTGGGGACTGTGATGGACATCCGCCGCTTCAAATTTCGCCGCGACTTCGTTAGACTGCCCAAACGCCGCCCCCGTCAGAAGGGCCGCCAGGCCGAAACACGCACACCTTCGTATCATAAGTTCTCTTATTCGCATAGATACACGTCAAGCTTTAGACACCGCACGTCAGCCGGAGTTCCAGCCGAGTGAGCGCACCCTTCAATGCATTCTTTTTATGTGGAATAAAAGAATTATGACGAAAATCAACCCGTGAACTTAGCGCCACGCGTTGCGCGATAAGTCTCGCCTCCGGGCTCTTTCATCGAAAGGCCGGCTCGTAAGAGATAAGTAATACCCGCCGCCCCGGCCTCAGCCTTTTGCCCGGGCATCCATATTTCGCAACTTTGCCTGCAACTGCAACTCGCTATTCCGGACTCTCCAGAAACGCCTTCTGTTCCTCATACGACTCCTCTAACCTCTGCTGCACCATGTCCCGAATCGCCTGGTCCGGCATCTCTGCAAAGTCATAATCGGAAAACCAGATCTCGAGCGCCGTCTTCGGATCGGTCGTAGCATCCTGGTCCCACACTAAGAAATAGTTAACGAACTCCGTCTGCGCGATGCCACCGTCAGCGTCCACCGTAATGCCCACCGCATTCTTCCCCGTCCCCGATGAACTCGCCAGGTCCGTCGTATCCGGCCGTAACTCCTCCATCTGCTCAGGGCTAATCGTCACGCCGGCATCAGAGATAATCACCCGGTCGAACCACCAGAAGGCCGAACCATTTTCCACTTCCTCGTCCGGCGCAACACGCGTTGAAGTGTCCCGCACCTTCAGAGTAGACTGCGGGTCTACCCGTTTTCCGTTCGCATCAATGTGAAACAGCTTTGTCCCCAGTGAGGGAAACTGATATCGGAATAGGTTCGCGTTCGCCATGTTCGAGAATGATACATCAAGTCAACGCGCTTCGTGCGCGTTTTGTTTATCGCCCGCCTATATTCTCTTGTCTGTAACAGAGAGCGCTATGATGTTGGCGTCCGAAAGCGATTGCTTGCTCTTTCAGCAGTCGCTTCACTGCGCTATCCTTCGCTTCTGCGAAACTCCGCGCACGCAATCGCAAATCCAAACCCACTGCTCAATCCACCCGCCGGCCGCCGTCTCTGCAGCTCTAAAGGAACTCATCGCCAAGCGGGTTCTTACCACTAAAGTCTTCCCCGAATCGCGCAGAGACGCCGCCTTCTGGGCGTCCACCGGCGTCTCGCCTCAGCCATGCGAAGTCGATCTGCAAACACACGGCTCAGTTCCGGATGCCCTGCTTCGCAATGCGCTCTCGTCCTACTCGATCGCAATCGACGCCGCGGCCTTCATCGCCCTCGTAGCCGTCGATGACTATCTTCAGCCTGACCTGGCCCGTTACCTAAACCACCCCAAGCCTTTCCTGCTTGCTAAACCCGTAGGCGCCTCCATCTGGATCGGTCCCATCTTTACTCCTCAGTCCAGGCCCTGTTGGAACTGCCTGCGCCTCTGGATGCTGCCCCACCGCTGGCTCCAGTTCAGCCGCTTCTGCAGCAGCCAGCCCAATCTTGCGCCCCAGCCATCGCTTGCCGCCACCAATGCCACTCTGGCCACTGCGGCCGGTCTCATCTCCACAGCCGTCGCCATCTGGTCTTCATCCCGCCGCCACCCCCGTTTGGAAAACCGCACCGTCACCCTCGATGTCCGCACGCTCGAGTCCCAACAGCATGTCTTGCGCCCCCATCCCGATTGCCCTACCTGCGGTTCGCTCGCACGCCCGATCGGCGAGTTAAGGCAGCTTGTCAGCCCGATTACCGGCATCGTAAACAAACTCGATCTGACTGACCGGCCTGCGGGCGCTCTCTTCCACGCCGCCGCGCAGGTCGTTCATGCTCTCCCTTCGCACGCTGTCACATCCGTCTTACCGCCGCAGCGGACCATCGGC
>DATAUH010000043.1:0-2809 GCA_036268375.1 Bryobacteraceae bacterium
GTTCCGCGCACCGCCGATTCCCTTCGCCAACTAGCCGAAGCCCCAATTAGCTATAGTGACGCTTTCGAGGAACGAATAAAAATCCGAGGCGCGGCATGGAACAGCAAAACGACTAACCCAGCGCTCCTCTCTTACTCTTCCGTTGTTACTTCTAATCATCCGCGCCGGTTCCGTCAATGCCCAGTCGATCTACGTGCGCCTGTTGGGACCGCCAGGCCGTCTCTCAGTGCGGATCGTGCGGAGCCCGGCCCGCTCGTCATCGCCGGATCATCGCCGGATCGACCGTCTCACCCTAAGGGTTCACCCCCAGAATTCTGACTCCTAACTTCTGGCTCCCTCGACTCCCGTCCGCAACGGATCTAGGGCAAAGCCCTTGCCCGCCGCCTTGTTATGATTGAACCGTCCGTGATTCGCTACTCCTTTCTCGATTGGATGCGTGGCCTGGCCGTCGTAATCATGATCCAGTGCCATACCATCAACTCGTTCGCGCGCCTCGATGTGCGACAGGGCGGTCCCTACGTTCTTTCGCAATTCATCGGCGGCATGGCCGCGCCCCTGTTCCTCTTCATGGCCGGGATGACCTTCGGCTTTCAGATGGAAAGCCTGGAACGCCGTGAACCGAGTCCCTGGCGAAGGTATCTCGTTTCGATGCGTCGAGCTGGATACGTCATGGCGCTGGCTTTCCTCTTCCGCATCGGGAACTGGGTCGCGAGCCTTCCCCGCCCCGATTGGCAGGAGATCTTCAAGGTCGACATTCTGAATTCCATGGCCCTCGCCATGGCTGCCTTCGCCGCCATTTCCCTGCTCGGCCCACGCGATCGCTTACGCTGGTCCATCGCCGGCGGCTTAGCCATCGCCTGCCTCTCGCCGCTCATCGGCAGTCTCAATTGGAGCGGCGTGCCGCAAATCTGGCAGGACTACCTCGCGCCCGGCGAAACCCGCGGCCGCTTCCCGTTCTTCCCTTACGCCTCTTACATCGGCTTCGGACTTGCCACCGGGGCCATCGTCAAACGCACCACCGCCGATTCCATCGATCGCCTCATGCAGTGGTGCGCTCTCCTCGGCATAGCGCTTATCTTCTGCTCGCAATACTTTTCCAACCTGCCATATTCCATCTACCCCGTGGTCGATTTCTGGCGCGACAGCCCTTCACTCATTCTCATTCGCACCGGCGTCTCGCTGGTCCTTCTCGCCGGCGCCTACCTCTGGACCACGTACCTCGCCGCGCCCCGTTGGAGTTGGATGCAAGCCCTCGGAAAAACTTCGCTGCTTGTCTACTGGGTCCACGTCATGCTGGTATATGGCAACATCGCCAAACCTCTGAAGCGCAGCATGTCGGTCCCCGCCGCCGTAGCCGCCGTGTGCATCGTAACCGCTCTGATGGTCGGCTTGGCCGCCGCACGCCTCGCCTGGAAACAGCGCAAGACCCGCAAACCGGATACGAAAGGAGGCCCCGGCAGTGAGCGATTCACCCCCGCGGGAAGCGATGCCCGAGCCTTGGCTACGCGGCCCTATTGACGGCGTCCACCCTCTCATTGCGCCCGTGCTGTACGCCTTCCGGCATGCCCGCGAAGATCTCGCCCGCTACACCGCGCCGCTCACCACCGCGCAAATCTGGGCTCGCCCACACGGTTTTGGCTCGGTCGGCTTTCACATCCGGCACATCGGCGGCAGTGTCGAACGCCTGCTCGCCTATCTCGACGCGCGCACCCTTTCCCGTGAACAGTTGGTGGCCATCAATCATGAGCACGACCCCGGCGCCAGACGCGAAGAGCTGCTCGCCGAGCTCGATAAGTCCCTTCACGAGGCCGAAACTATCGTCCGCCACATCGATTTCGCCACTCTCGCCGAGCCTCGCTACGTGGGGCGCAAACGTCTGCCCACAACCGTCATGGGCCTGCTCGTTCACATCGCCGAACACACCCAGCGCCACATCGGGCAAGCCGTGATCTCCGCGAAGTGGGCCGCCGTCGAAACAGAACAATAAGTTCCCCCAAGCGGCCCAACTGACCTGCCTTAACATCAGAACGTCAACCGCAGCGCCAACTGAATACTGCAATCACCGAGGCCCATTTAGGCGTAATTTACCGTCACTGTTCTCGCTCCCCGTAGAGCTCTTCCTCGGAGAGCACGGATCGCTCTCCAAATTCCTTTTCGGCCCTCGCTGCTGCGCCAAACATCGGTCCGCGAGCCGGTACCACTGGTGCGAACGCCATTAAGCCGATTTTTTCTCGTACATCGTCGTAGATAGCCTCGATGCCCCCGCGTCGAAAATACGTTTCGTGCCAGAACCCGGTTCCACCGGAGTCTTTCAAAAAGCTCTGCCACCACTGGCGATGCGGGTCCGAACGCGTCCACTCCAAAAGTGAGTTTGCGTCACGCCAGTATTGACGCATGCCAACATGCATTGGAAACAACGAGTAGATGACTGTTTCGTGCCGAAGCAGCCCGTCGGGCTGTGCCTTGGCAGAAGAAGAAATCTTCGGCCCAAAACCTAGCAGCGTCTGGATTCCCGCGATCCGATTAACTCGCATCCCCAGATAGATGACTACCAGATCGGGATAAGCGGACAGATCGACGGTACGCCGTTCCACACGTGTGCGCATAGCGAAAGGTCCTTCAGCTCCATGATAGCCATCCAGCAGACCGGCTAACAGGCGCTTCCATCGCCTCACCTATCCCATCTTGAATTGCCGGACACCCAGCGTCACACCAGCCAAACCATAATCCCGCCAGCCAATCCCGCCGCCGCACCCAGCTAAAATAAGTCCTCCATGCGCCGCAAGCTCGAAGCCTACTTCGAATTCGA
>DATAUH010000044.1:0-17567 GCA_036268375.1 Bryobacteraceae bacterium
ATTTTGAAACGGAGCACCGCATCTATCACGAGGACGCGGTGCTGGACTACCCGCAGTCAGGCGAGCGAACCCGCGGTCGACACAACATACAGAACCAACGCGCCAGTCAGCCGAGCAACAAGCGGTTTGCTGTCCGACGAATTATTGGCGGTGGTGATCTTTGGATCACCGAATTCATCCTGACATATGACGGCAAGCCGTCCTACACCTTGAGCATCATGGAGTTCAGGGACGACAAAGTCGCGCGGGAAACACAGTACTTTGCGGATCCATTCATGGCGCCGGCATCGCGTGCTCAATGGGTCGAACGGATGGACGCATAATCTCGAAGCGCGAGAATTCGCGAACGGTACGCCATTGGCAGTTTGCAGAGAGGCAGCCAAGGACGGCAAGATCCACATAGAGGGAGAGCGTTGACCACTACGATGAAGCGCTTCGACGCAATCATTATCGGGACCGGCCAGGCGGGACCGTCCCTGGCAGCGCGGTTTGCGGGCGCCGGCAAAACCGTCGCGATTATCGAACGACATAAATTTGGCGGTACATGCGTGAATACAGGGTGCATCCCCACAAAGACGCTCGTGGCGAGTGCCGATGCGATCCATATTACCCGTCGAGGTGCGGAATATGGTTTCACCGTGGGTGATATGCGCGTCGATATGAAGCGGGTCAAAGCCCGCAAGGATGCAGCCTCCGCGAAGTCAAACAAGGGAGTGGAGGAATGGCTCCGAGGAACGGCAAATTGTACGGTTATCCAAGGCCATGCCCGCTTTCAGTCCTCAAACACCGTCATGGTCAACGATGAAGTGCTGCAAGCCGACAAGATTTATATCAATGTTGGCGGGCGGGCCTCTATTCCCGACATGCCGGGGAGTCATGATGTCCCATTTCTCACCAACTCATCGATGATGGACATCGATTTCTTGCCCGAGCGTCTCATCATCGTCGGCGGAAGTTATGTCGGGCTGGAGTTTGCCCAGATCTATCGCCGCTTCGGCAGCGAAGTTACGGTTGTCGAAATGGGACCGCGCCTGATTGGACGGGAGGACGAAGACGTCTCCCAAGCTGTGCGCGAAATCCTGGAGGCGGAGGGCATACACATCCGGCTGAATGCGAAATGTATTTCGCTTGCGAAACGCGGCGACGGTGTTGTCGTCAGCATGGAATGCAGCGAAGACCCGAAGGAAGTGCCCGGCACGCACGTGCTTTTAGCGGTCGGGCGTGTCCCCAACACAAGCGATCTGGGTCTCGAACGGGCCGGGGTCGCGACCGACCCACGCGGCTACATCATCGTCGACGATCAGCTCCAAACCAACGTGCCCGGCATCTGGGCGCTGGGGGACTGCAACGGTCGAGGCGGCTTCACACATACTTCCTATAACGACTACGAGATCGTCGCTGATAATCTCTTCAACGCCGACCATCGCAAGGTTTCCGACCGGATCCTGGCCTACGCGCTGTATGTCGATCCGCCGCTAGGGCGATGCGGCATGACGGAGACAGAGATACGGAAATCCGGACGTCGCGCCCTCGCTACGAAATATCCCATGAGTAAAGTGAGCCGGGCCTACGAAAAAGGTGAGACACAAGGTTTCATCAAAATCTGCGCCGATGCAGAAACAAAACAGATTCTGGGTGCTGCGATTCTTGGAGTCGGAGGCGATGAAGTGATTCACGTTCTGCTGGACGTGATGTATGCAAAGGCGCCGTACACCGTCATCCAGCGCGCAATGCATATTCATCCGACGGTCGCGGAGTATCTGCCAACCATCCTCGCCAAACTGGCGCCGCTTGCGTAGAAGGAAAGAACACAACCACTCTGAAGATCGGAAAGACGTAGCGCGAGCCGCGACGCATTACCGCCCGTATGCCACGCGCATCCCGCCGCCGCGCAGCATCTCGCGAGCGCAGTTGTAACCCGGCGCCCCCATCACGCCGCCGCCAGGATGCGCGCCCGATCCACACAGATAAAGTCCGCGCACCGGCGTCTTGTAACGCGCCCAACCCGCCACCGGCCGCATCACGAACATCTGGTCCAGGCTCATCTCTCCATGGAAAATGTTGCCGCCCGTAATACCGAAGCGCCGCTCCAGGTCGAAGGGGGACAACACCTGCCGGTGCTCAATGATCGATCGAATGTTCGGCGCGTACTCTTCAATTAACGTGATCACCCGGTCGCCGAACGGTTCGCGCAGTTCCTCCCATGTCGCGTCGCGCAGCGTATACGGCGCGTATTGCAGGAAAATTCCCATGATGTGCTTGCCCGCGGGCGCCAGCGAAGGGTCGTACATCGTCGGAATGGTCAACTCCAGCAGCGGACGCTCCGAAGGCCGCCCATACTTCGCGTCATCCCACGCGCGCTCCACATATTCAATGCTCGGGCAGATGTGCATAGTGGCGCGGTGATGTGGCCCGGGAGCGCCTGGATAAGCCGTGAACTCGGGCAGTCCGTTCAGTGCAAGATTGATCTTGCAGCTCGTGCCTTCAATTCGAAAATGTCGAATCGCGGTAACGAAATCGCCCGGCAGGTCGCGCTCGTCCACCAGTTTCAGAAACGTCAATTTCGGATCCAGATTCGACGCCACCGTCTCCGCCGCGATCTCTTCGCCCGATTCCAGCACTACTCCTACAGCACGTCCGCTGCGCACCATCACTTTCTTCACTGGCGCATTCGTGCGGATCTCCGTCCCCTTCTCTCGCGCCGCCGCCGCGATCGCCTCCGATACCGCGCCCATTCCGCCGCGCACAAATCCCCACAGCCCGCGATGCCCCGCCACCCCGCCCATGCAGTGGTGCAGCAGTATGTAAGCCGTCCCCGGTGACCGCGGTCCGCCGTTCGCGCCAATCACGCCATCGGTTGCCAGCGTTACCTTCACCTGCTCCGATTCGAACCACTCGTCCAGATATTCCGCGGCGCTCTGGGTGAACACCTTCACCATCGCCACGATATCCTTCGGCCTCATGCCGCGCAGTCTGCCCGCCAGCTTCAAATGTTCCACCACGTCACTGATTCCGCGCGGCGGAAACGGCGGCGGTGTAGTCAACAGCAGCCCTTCCACCACCTGCGAAATCCGCTCCAGTTGATCTTCGTAGGCGCCATACACCTCGGCGTCGCGCTGCGAAAATTTCGCGATCTCGGCCAACGTCTTCGCCCGGTCCTGCCACATAAAAAAGTGGCGTCCATCGGGAAACGCCGAAAAGAACGCCGGGTCCTTCGCATCCACTTTGTATCCGTGACGCGGCAGGTCCAGTTCGCGCACGATGCGCTCCTGCAACAGGCTCGTCAGATAGGCGCCGGTCGAAACCTTGTAGCCCGGCCAGATCTCTTCGGTAACGGCGCAGCCGCCCAGCAGTTCGCGCCGCTCCAGCACCAGCACCTTGCGTCCCGCGCGCGCCAGATAGGCGGCCGTCACCAGCCCATTGTGCCCGCCCCCGATGATTACTGCGTCGTATGTTGCCATGAAATCATTACCATAGCGTTTTCGGGCGAATGCTGCATTTCGTCATACACGAAATCCGGTTTGGTTGCGTCACAATAGTAAGAACGAATGCGATTGGCCGCGATATTTCTATGCCTGGCGACGGTCTGTTCAGCAGGCGAGTACGCCGTATTGGCTAGCGGCGGCCGTTTGCATATCGACCGGCACCAAACTAACGGCGACACCGTCCGCTTCTTCATCGGCGATTCCGTCGTCGAAATGAACAACGCCAAAATCGCGCGTTTCGAAGAAGACGACTACACCCCGCCACCGCCGGTCGCCTTCGAGCCAAATCCCACAACCGCTACAACCCTCACGACGTCCTTGGCTCCTTCGCCCGCGCCGGCCAGTCTCACTGCGCAAGACCTCGCCGATCAAGCCGCCGATAAATATGGCCTGCCGCGCTGGCTCGTACGCAGCGTCATGAAGAACGAATCCGGCTTTCAAGCCGGCGTGGTTTCACCCAAAGGCGCCATCGGTTTGATGCAGTTGATGCCCACCACAGCTCAGGCGCTCGGCGCCGACGCCAAAGACCCCGCGCAAAACGCTGACGCCGGCGCCCGCTATCTCCGTGATCTTCTCGAAAAGTATGACGGCGCTTTGTGGCATGCGCTCGCCGCCTATAACGCTGGTCCCGGCGCAGTGAACAAATACCGCGGCGTGCCTCCGTATTCCGAAACCGTCCGCTATATCAATCGCATCGAAAAAGATCGCAAAACGGCTGAGCAGCAGTAGTCTTGCTCACTTCGCCTGACTTACCGCCGGTTCCACGGTTGCCGTCTCCATCACCGCGCTCAGCGAAAAAATTACCGAGGCAATCCGTATCGCGGCCAAAACCGTCTCCTCGCCAATTCCCTGCTCTCGCAGCGCGTGCTCATGCCCGCGCACGCAGCCCTCGCACCCGTTGATCGCCGAAACCGCCAGACACCACAGGTCGAAGTCCGGATTACCTCGTCCCAGCGCCGCAAATGACCCCATCTTCAGGTTTGGTGGAAGTTCGTCGTATTTCGGATTTCCGCTCAGCTTCCGAAACCGGTAATACACGTTAGTCATCGACATCATCGCCGCCGCTGCCTTGGCGGCCAGAATCGCCGGCGCCGCCATATGCTGCGCGGCTTCCCGCTCGATCGCCTCCGTCACGCGCGGGCTCCGCGCCGCAATCGCGCAGCTCAGCGCCGTGCCCCAAGCTTGCGTCGACGAAAGCTCCGGCTGCGTCAGCAACTCTGTCAGATTTGCTCTCAGGTCGCGCGCATAATCCGGAACCCGTTCCAACCACAGCTCAATCGGCATCTGCCGGCCTATTCCTTCGATGGCGCTGACGTGTTCAATGCGTCAATCTTCGCCGCCAAAATGAAATCGCTTTCCGTCAGGCCATCGATTTTGTGCGTCCAGGTCTTCACTTCCACTTTGCCCCACGCAAGATAAATATCGGGATGGTGGCCCTCCTGTTCGGCCGTTTCTCCGATACGGTCGACAAAGCTCAGCGCGCTACGGAAATCGGGGAAAGAGAAGCTCTTCAGCAGATGATGTCCTTCGACCACCTGCCATCCCGTCACCTGCTGCTCCATTTTCTCCAGTTCAGAGCCTGCCAGCGGTTGGACGCCGCCGCGGCAGGGCACGCAATGCTTTTCGGCAAGACTCATGGACATGCTCCTCCCTTCGAATATACCCCTCGATAAACATTTCCATCAGTCGCTAATCGCACCTCCCGGTAGTATGATCCTCCGAAAACGCCCCGCAGTTCTCGGTCTGTATTTCAAACGATTCTGCGCGCCTTTTGCTAAATTAGTTGGGGTCGATGCCGTTCCACATTCAGCCCATCAGGGAATTCCTGGTGCGACCTGCTCTTCCCCAGCAACTCTCTCGCTTGACCGAGTTGGCGTACAACATCTTATGGAGTTGGGAGCCTGCCATCCGCGCCCTATTTCGACGCTTGGATTCGAACCTGTGGCAGGACTGCGGCTACAATCCCGTTCTTATGTTGGGCCGCGTTTCGCAATCCGCGCTACAGCGCGCCGCAGCCGACCCGCGCTATTTGGCTCACTACCGCAACGCGTGCGAGGTCTTCGATGCCCGCACCCGCAAGCCCGCTGCATCGAGTGACGGTAAGCTGATTGCTTACTTCTCCGCTGAATACGGCCTCACAGAGTGTCTCCCCGTCTATTCCGGCGGCTTGGGAATCCTGTCCGGCGATCATCTGAAGTCATCGAGCGATCAGGATTATCCGCTCGTCGGAATCGGCCTTCTTTACCAACAGGGTTACTTCCGGCAATATCTCAATCCCGACGGTTGGCAGCAGGAACGCTATCCGATGAACGACTTTTACACCCTGCCGGTTTTGCCCGTGAAGGACGCCGCCGGTCAGGATCTCAAGGTCACCGTCAGACTGCCTTCGGGTGAAGTCTACATCCAGGTTTGGAAGCTGAACGTCGGCCGCATCACGCTTTTTCTGCTCGATACAAACATTCCTGAAAACGTTTTGCCGCAGGATCGCGACATCACCGATTCGCTCTATGGCGGCGATAACGACACGCGCATTCGCCAGGAGATTGTCCTCGGCATCGGCGGCATGCGCGCCCTCAAGGCGATGGGCCTTGAGCCTACTGTATTTCACATGAACGAGGGCCATTCGGCCTTCCTCGCGCTGGAGCAGATTCGCCTTTACATGCGCGACTTCAAACTCAGCTGTGAGGAAAGCGTCGAGGCCGCGCGCTCCAGCAACGTTTTCACTACCCACACGCCCGTGCCCGCCGGAATCGATCTGTTCGATCCCGGTCTGATGTACTACTACTTCTCGAACTACTGCGCCGAGACGGGCATTGAGTTTCAGCAACTGATGGGGCTTGGCCGGCGCGATCCCCAAAATCGCGATGAGCATTTCTCCATGGCCGTGCTCGCCCTCAACACCGCGGCCTATCGCAACGCTGTGAGTAAGCTGCACCGCCAGATTTCGCAGGAGATGTTCCACGACCTGTGGCCGCAGCTTCCTGTCTGGGAGGTGCCAATCACAGCCATAACCAACGGCGTGCACGTTCCCAGTTGGCTGAACGGCGATCTGGCCGCTCTCTACGATCAGTACCTGCAGCCCGATTGGCACGAGCGCTTTAACGACACCACCGTGTGGGAACAGGTCCGCGACATTCCGGATGAGGAATTGCTCGACGTCCACCGCCGCCGCAAACGCCGCCTCGTGAATTTCGTCCGCGAACGTCAGCATCAGGCCGCTGTCCGCCGCCAGGCGTCTGCGGGTGAAGTCCGCCGTGCCAACGAAGTCCTCGATCCGAATGCCTTCACCATCGGCTTCGCCCGCCGCTTTGCCACCTACAAGCGCGCCACGCTGATCTTCCGCGACGTCGAACGCCTCAAGCGCATCCTCCTCAACAAGGACATGCCGGTGCAGATCGTCATCGCCGGCAAGGCCCATCCCAAAGATACGCCAGGTAAGAGTTTCATTCGCGAGATTGTCCAGCTCTCGCGCGACCCCGAACTCTGGAAGCACGTCGTCTTCGTCGAAGATTACGACATGAAAGTCGCCCGCGAACTGCTGCAGGGCGTCGACCTCTGGCTCAATAATCCGCGCCGCGGCGAAGAGGCCTGCGGCACCAGCGGCATGAAAGCCGCCATCAACGGCGTCCTCAATTTAAGCATTCTCGACGGCTGGTTCGACGAAGCCTACGAGGGCGCCGGCGGTTGGGGGATCGGCGATCGTGAGGCCTACTCCGACGATCAGGATGGCCTGCACGCCAGCGCCATTTACTACATGCTCGAGAACGAAATCGTACCCATGTACTTCGAGCGCAAAGAACAGACGCCGCGTGAATGGCTCCGTCGCGTGAAGCAATCGCTCAGCTACATTAGCCCGCGCTTCGATTGCCGCCGCATGGTGCGCGAATACATGACGGAACTGTATGAGCCCGCTCACAAGCAGCATCTGCGCGTGCGCTCGGGCAATTTCGAATTGATTCGCGAACACGCCAAATGGAACAGCCGCGTCCGGCAGGTTTGGGACCGCGTGCACTTTGTCGACGCCGGCGGCCCGCTATCACAGCCGGCAGGCTCAGTGCTCAGCGGCAAGCCGGTACCGGTACGCGCTAGCGTCGAACTCGGCGGCCTCTCGGCCACTGATGTGCGCGTCGAAATTGTTCTAGGACGCGTCGACAGCAATGGCCACCTCGAAGACACCGAGGTCATGCTGCTGCCATCGATAGAACAGAACGGCAGTGTCGCCGTATTTGGCAAGGACATCGTGCCCGAGTGGACGGGCCGCGTGGGTTACGCGCTTCGTGTGAGTCCCAATCATTTCGACGATCCGATTACACGGCCCTGCACGAGTCTCATCAAGTGGAGCGCGGTCGGTTAGCCTCGCCTGGCGGTCAATTCGTAGCCACCCGGCTCCATTCCCGGATCCGCTTCACTTCCGCCTCCTCGATCCGCAAAAAACGCAAAAACTCTTCGTGATCCTCCGGCGCATCCTTCTCAAATTGCGCGTGCCACCGTCGCATGTCGTCGTCCGAAAAGCCCGAATCGCGCATCACCTTCGTCCATTTCTCTTTGCTCAGCATCTCTTTTCTCCTTGTTTTTCCCGTGGCTTGCAGTAACCGCGCTATCGCCCGCTGCTGGCTGCGCAGCCGTTCGATCTCCTCGCCGATCCTCGTCATTCTCCGGTCCAGAATTGCCGCGAAGTCCCCATCTGCATGATCGAGCGCCGCGCGAATATCCTCCAGCGTCAGCCCCGCCGCGCGAAACACGCAGATCTGCCTCAGCCTCTGCGCGTCGGCTTCGCCATACACCCGATAGTTCGCGCCGCTGCGCCTCGCTTTGCGCAGCAGCCCCACCGACTCGTAATAAAGAACCGTGCTGCGGCTGATTCCCGCCGCGCGCGCCAGCGCCGTTACCGTCATCGATTTCAGTTTGGACCCTGAGGCGGTAGACAGGTCAATACCCTCACGTCAAAATCGTCTCCAGTCTGCATTTGTCACACAGGTTCGTCGCGAGGCGCGTGAGAAGACTGTGGATACGTGGCGCGGGAATCTCAGCGCGCGGAGGGCCGCTGCGGCGCGAGCGCGGTGAACGAGCGCAACGAAGTAGACGCGGCCTTCTCGCGCGTCGCAGCCGAAGCTGTGCGAGAAATGCAGGCCAGAATGAGGTATGTTATCCGAAAGGCTGCCCGATCCCTTTTATGCGCTTTCGAACGCACCTCCCGGTCTGCTGGTTGCTCGTACTCGCGCCCTTCTGCGTCCACGCGCAGGACGATATCCCCGCCGGCGCGCGTAGCGGGCGCGGCAGTGGCGGTACCCGCGACTTCCTAGGCCTCGGAGCACCCCCGGACCCGGCGGCGGCAGCACGCGGCGAAAAGATCTACACCGCCAATTGCGCCTTCTGCCACGGCGAGAAGGCCCGCGGTGCATCCGCGCCCAACCTGGTCCGCTCCGCCATCGTGCTGCACGATGAGAAGGGCGAAACCATCGGCGCTCTCGTTTCGAAAGGCATCCCCGAGAAAGGCATGCCCGCCTTCGGCGCGTTAACCGAGGGCCAGCTTTACGACGTCGCGCAGTATCTGCACATGCAGGTAGAATTAGTCGCTAACCGTGGTCTTTACAAGCGCCTCAACATAGTTACTGGCGACGCCAAAGCCGGCGAAGCCTACTTCAATGGCGCCGGAGGGTGCGCTGCCTGCCACTCCGTCACCGGAGATTTAGCCCACGTTGCTTCTAAATATGCGCCCGACGCCCTCCAAAACCGCTTCGTCTGGCCCGGTGGCCGCGGCGGCGTCCGTGGCCGCAAAGTTACTGTCACGCTGTCCTCTGGCGAAAAAATCCCGGCCACACTCAAGCAGCTCGATGACGTCGAGGTTTCCGTCTATGATTCCACCGGCCGTTACCGTTCGTGGCCGCGCGATCAAGTGAAACTCGATCTCGAAGACACGCTGGCCGCGCACCGCGCCCTCTTAGACAAGTACAGCGATGCCGAAATGCATAACCTCACCGCCTATCTGGTGACGCTGAAATGAGGCCCCTCGCCCTATTCGCGGCCGCTTCCATCCTCGCGGCGCAAACCACCGGCCCACAAGCGCTCGATCCCAAGCTGTTACTCAAAGCCGCCACCGACGCTTGGCCCACTTATAACGGCGATTACTCCGGCCGCCGCTTCAGTTCCCTCACTGACATCAATCAAGACACCGTCAGTCGGCTCTCCCTTGCCTGGTTCCATCGTATTTCGGGCGTCGGCCCACAGCGCGGAGTCGGAAATCCGGAAATCAAGTCCACTCCGCTATTGGTCAATGGCATCCTGTACTTCACCATCCCGGATCACGCCTGGGCCATCGATGCGCGTACCGGCGAGGAAATCTGGAACTATTCCTGGCAGGACAAAGGCGGCCACTTAGTGGGTAACCGCGGCTTTGGGATGTACGGCGGTTGGCTCTACTTACTAACTCCCGATTGCTGGTTCGTCTCCCTCAACGCGAACAATGGCAAGGAGCGCTGGCGCAAGAAAATCGCCGATGAGCGCATGCAGTATTTCTGCACCTCGGCGCCGCTCGTCGTAAAGAATCACATCCTCGTGGGAGTTGGCGGCGACGCGATGGACGTCCCCGGCTTCCTCGAATCCCGCGACCCCGAGACTGGCGAGGTGCAGTGGCATTGGAACTCCACGCCGCGCAAAGGCGAACCCGGCGCAGACACGTGGCCCAGCCCGCAAGCCATGGAGCACGGTGGCGGCATGACGTGGATGTCCGGCTCCTACGATCCCGAACTCAATCTGATCTATTGGGGTACCGGCAATCCCAATCCCGTATTCGCCGGTCAGGGCCGCCTCGGCGATAATCTCTGGACCGCCTCCATCGTCGCCCTCAATCCCGATACCGGGAAGTTAGTCTGGTATCACCAGCCCTCTCCACATGACACGCACGATTGGGATAACGTCGAAACCCCAGTGCTCCTCGACGCGCCCTGGAATGGCCAGCCACGCAAGTTACTCGCACAGGCCGCCCGCAACGGCGTGTTTACTTTATTGGATCGTACTACTGGCAAGAACTTAGTCACCAAAGCTTATGTCGGCGGTAACTGGATAAAGGGCATTGATCCCAAAGGTCAGCCCATTCCCGACCCCGCCAAAGCTCCCACCGTCGATGGTTCACTCATCAACACCCCCGGCGGCGGCGCCACCAATTGGCCTCCGCCCAGCTTTGACCCCGACACCGGCCTCTTTTACGTCAACGCCAAGCAGGGCTACAGTATCGGCTACCTCACCGACAACGATCCGCAGCCGCAGGGCTATGGCGGCGGTCTCGGCGGCGGCTATTCCGAACCCATCTTGGTCGCGATAGATTACAAAACCGGCAATACCGCCTGGAAGCATAGTTATCCCAGCGGTGGTTTCGGTAACTCCTTTCCCGGCGTCCTTACCACCGCGGGTAAGCTCCTGTTTACGGGCGACCCAAGCGGCAACTTACTGGCTTTCGATCCCGCCAACGGTAAATTACTCTGGCACTTCCACACTGGCGCCATGGTAAGTAACGGCCCGTCCACCTATACTCTGGAAGGCCAGCAGTATCTCATCGCCGCCGCGGGCGACACCCTGTTCGCATTTCACCTGATCAAATGAGCACCCCTATGACTCGACGCGAAGTGTTTGGCCTCCTCGCCGCGCTCCCCATGCTGGCGCAAGATAAGCAAGATCAAAATAAAGTTCTGCGTAACTTCGGCGGAGCCCCCGCCGGCTTCCCCGTTCGGTCGCGCGCCGGCCGCGGCGCTCCGGGCGGCTTCGATTTCGTCGGGCATTGCCACAGTCTCGGTCTCGGCGTCGTCGAAACCCGTCTCGCCGGCGCGTCCCCCGAGGCCATCCGCACCTTCCGCGCCCGCATCGATTCCTACGGCATGCGCGCTATCTTCGACGTCGGTTATCCGCGCGATGCCAATGGCGTCGCGGCCTTTGACGCGTCCGTGAAAGCCGCCAAAGATTGCGGCGCCGTTTCGCTGCACGCCGCCATGACCGGCCGCCGCTACGAAGATTTCGACACCTTCGAAGCCTTCAAGAAGGATTTCGATCGCTGCAAGCAATCGATCGCCCTTGCCGAGCCCGTCTTGCGCAAATACCGCATCCCATTGGGCATCGAAAACCATAAAGGTTGGCGCTCAGCCGAGCAGGCCGCATGGTTGAAGAGCGTTTCCAGCGAATGGGTCGGCGTCCACTTCGATTTCGGCAATAACCTATCGCTCTGTGAAGACCCAAAAGACACGCTGCATAACTTACTCCCCTTCGTCTTCGCCTCTCACATCAAAGATATGTCCGTCGAGCCTTACGAAGACGGCTTCTTACTCTCAGAAGTTCCTCTCGGTGAAGGCATTCTCGACCTCAAAGGCATGGTCGCGACTTTGCGCGGCAAGAATCCCAACATCCCGCTCGATCTGGAAATGATCACCCGCGATCCGCTCAAAATCCCCGTCTACACCCCGAAATACTGGGTCACCTTCGACGATAGCTACAGCCCTCTCCCCGGGCGCGACCTCGCCCACACGCTCGATCTCGTCCGCAAGAACAAGCCGCGCTCGCCTCTGCCCCACACCACCGGCATGAGCGCCGAAGCCCAGCTTCATCTTGAAGACGAAAACGTCGCCAAATCGCTAGAATACGCGCGCGCGAATCTCGGTTAAGTAACAGCAGCTTGTTAAGAACTTTTCGATGGCTGACAAACGCTGGTAAAACCCATGCCCAGCTGTTTTTCCATCAGCGTTCATCCGCGTTTATCAGCGGCCCCATTGTTTTTCACATTTTCGCCTAAAGCGTCACTCGCCGCTCTGCTGCAGCAACTTCGCCACCAGCCCCGTCCAACCAGTCTGGTGGCTCGCGCCCAACCCTTGCCCCGTGTCGCCGTGAAAATATTCATGGAACAGCACCAAATCGCGCCAGTGCGGATCGTCCTTGAATAAGTCGATATCGCCATTCGCGGGCCGTCGCCCATTCTCATCCTTCAAAAACAATCGCGATAGCCGCCGCGAAATCTCCGCCGCCACTTGCCACAGCGTCATCATCTGTCCAGAGCGCGTCGGACACTCCACTTTGAAGTCCTCACCCAAATAGTGATGAAACTTTTGCAGAGACTCGATCAGCAAGTAGTTCAGCGGAAACCACACCGGCCCGCGCCAATTCGAATTCCCACCGAAGAGACCCGTCTGCGATTCCGCCGGCTCATAGCCCACCGAGTGCGAAATTCCATCGCCATCGAACACATAAGGTTCATCCTTGTGTGCGCGTGAAAGGCTGCGAATACCGTACGGCGAAAGGAACTCCTCTTCATCCAGCATGCGCGCCAGAATGCGCTTCAACTGACCAGGGTCCGCGATCGAAAGCAAACGCCGCTCGCCTTTTCCCGGTACCGCCATGGATGCCACATTGTGCGTCAAGTCCGGCCGGTTGTCGATGAACCATTGCATGCGCCGCCGGAACCCGTGCATGCGGTGCATCACCTGCGGCTCCAGCGTCTCCACCGCAAACAGCGGAATCAGCCCCACGATGGAGCGCACCTTCAACGGCGCATGCCCTCCGTCTGGCAAGTGCAGCACATCGTAATAAAAACCGTCGCCTTCATCCCACATTCCGATGTGGTCGGAACCCAGATGGTTGATGGCATTCGCGATGTAGAGAAAGTGCTCCCAAAACTTGCTCGCGACGTCTTCGTACGCTTCGTCCTCGCACGCCAGTTCCAGCGCGATCGCCATCAGATTCAAGCTGTACATCGCCATCCAGCCCGTGCCGTCGGCCTGTTCGACATATCCGCCGCCCGGCAGCGGCTCGCTGCGGTTGAAAACCCCAATGTTGTCCAGGCCCAGGAATCCGCCCTGAAAAACATTCCGCCCTTCGGTGTCTTTGCGATTCACCCACCAGGTAAAGTTCAGCAGCATCTTGTGAAAGATGCGCACCAGAAACGCGCGGTCCGCCTTCCCTCGCCGCTTGGCTTCAATCTTATAGACGCGCCAGCAGGCCCACGCATGCACCGGCGGGTTTACGTCGCTGAAGTTCCATTCGTAAGCCGGTATCTGCCCGTTCGGATGCATGTACCATTCGCGAAGCATCAACGTCAGCTGCTCTTTTGCAAACGCCGAATCGATCAGCGCCAGCGGCAAACAGTGAAACGCCAGATCCCAAGCCGCATACCACGGGTATTCCCACTTGTCCGGCATCGAAATCACGTCGGCATTAAACAAATGGATCCACTCATGATTGCGCCCGTGCAGTCGCGAAGGCGGCGGCGGTGGTGGCGTAGGATCGCCCTTCAGCCAATCGCGCACCACGTAGTGGTAATACTGCTTCGACCACAATAGCCCCGCAAACGCCTGCCGCATCACCGCGCGCGCGTCGTCGGACAAATCGGACGGGTGCACTGTCGCGTAGAATTCGTCTGCCTCGCGCTGGCGCGAAGCGAAATCGTTCGCGAACTGATCGCCGAACGGATCCGAAAGCGGTATCTCGCAGAGCCGGCATTCAAATGTCGCCGAAGCCCCAGGCGCCAGCGTCACGAAATAGTGCGCCGCCCCTTTCGTGCCCCGTAGCTCGGGGTTGACGGCGCTCCCATCGCCCATTACGCTCCGTGCGATGCACGATTTCGTATACGGCGTCTCATTCTCCGCTCTCCACAGCGAACTGCGGTCGCTGTGATTTTCCGTGAAGAGCAGCTTCGCATCGCCCCTCGCGAAAAAATAGCGGCGTCCGTAATAAGGCTCGTCCAACTCCATCGCGCCCGGCCCGATTTGCCTCACATTGGGCCGCTCCGCGTGATATCCCCACGACCATCGATTGCGAAACCAGATCGTCGGCAGCACATGCAACGGCGCCGCATCGGGCCCGCGATTCGCAACCGTGATGCGCACCAGTATGTCGTCGGGCGTCGCCTTCGCGTACTCGACGAAGACGTCGAAGTACCGGTTCTCCGCGAACGCGCCAGTGTCAAGCAGCTCGTACTCCGCATCCTGCCGGCCGCGGCGCTTATTCTCTTCAATCAACGCCTGATACGGAAACTCACGCTGCGGGTACTTGTACAGGCACTTCATGTACGAGTGCGTGGGCGTGTTGTCGAGATAAAAATATTGCTCTTTTACGTCCTCGCCGTGATTGCCCTGATTGCCGTTGAGTCCGAAAAGGCGCTCTTTCAAAATTGGATCGTGGCCGTTCCACAGCGCGACCGCGAAGCAGATTCGCTGATGGCGATCGCAGATACCTGCCAGCCCATCTTCGTTCCAACGGTAGGCTCGCATCGCTGCATGTTCAAAGGGGAAGTAGTCCCAAACATCGCCATCCGCCGAATAGTCTTCGCGAACCGTGCCCCAGGCGCGTTCCGCAAGGTATGGGCCCCAACGATTCCAGTGAGCGCGGCGAACGCGCGAGTCTTCGATGCGCGCTTCTTCAGCATTCATCCAGAACTTACACTACCATCAGGCGGTGATCCGGACAGTCAAGCTGAACAGCATCGTGTAGATTGTCGACCAGGTCGAGCCCATGTTTCGCAAGGAAGGGAAGAATCGAGTAAAGCCGCTCCTGCAAATGCCGGTGCGGATAGATGAGCCCGTAAAGAGACGACGCGTCGCGCGCAGCCTGAGCATCGCGCCGCAACGATTCCCTGCCGACCTTCCCTGAGATGCGCGAAACCTGGTGATTGATCTTTCGCTCGCTGAGCGCAAGCGCCTTCGCAAGCGTCGGATCGAAACCCTCGAGTTCGGCGCGCAACCCAGCCACCGCCTTCGCCACTGTGCGCTGGCTCTCGGTCAGCTTTTCCACCAGTTTTGCGGGAATCAGCCGCGATGCGATGCGTTCTCGCAACGCATCTTCACCGTGAAAAAAGTCCGGCAACGTGAGCCGGTAGCGGTCCATCAACTTATCGCTGCGCGAATCCAGAATCGTGAAGCCTGCGCGTGGTACTGCTACCGGCATTCGTCCCAGCAACGTGTCGTAAATGGCCGCGGACTGCGCCAGGTACGCCACCTCTGCCGGTCCACCGATGTAAGCCACCGTCGGCAGCATCGAATCCTGCACGACGGGCCGCAGCAGCGCATTCGGTGAAAGTTCTTCCGCGCGCGCGGCCAATTCCGCAGTCGAAAATCGCCGCCCGTTCAGGCCAAAATCACCGTTGTTGCGGCGCAGCGTCAGCCGCTTGCCGCCTTCCAGCAAAAAGAATAATGACGTGTGATTTTCAACGTGCACCTGGTCGTGGTATCCAGCTTCGCCCAGCGCTTTGTTGCGCTCGAGCAACCGCGCCGTCAACTCAGGCGATGCTTCCACGGCCGCGCGCAATGCCGGCGCAGCCAGTTTGCGAAATTCCGGCAGCATCGGGTCCACCACCGGCAGGTCGAAGTTGCGAAGCAGTCGGCGCAGCAATCTTCCAAACGCCGTCCCCATTGTTTCGCCGGCGCGGTACGCTTCTTGCACTAGCGCCGCCACTTCCTCCCCATAAGGAAACGCGCCCAGCGTCTCGCGCAATTGCTCCACGGGCGGGTGCGCCAGCGTCACGCCGCCAACCGGCTGTGAATTTGCCGATACCGCCATTTCGAGCTTCGCTGCCTGGTGCTCCGGTCCAAACACCCACGTGTGGCTCACTTCCGCGAAATCGTGGTCTTCGGTCGCCAACCAGAAAACCGGAACCGCGGGTACATCGTTTTCGCTTAACCACTCCGCCAGGCGAATCGCATGCAGCGCTTTGTAGAGCGTGTACGCAGGGCCGCTGAAGAGTCCCACTTGCTGCCCCGTCATGACCGCGACCGTGCCCGGCTGCGCCAGCCGATCTACTGCTTTGCTGTGTGGGTTCTGCACGCGCAGCGCCTCGATCAGCGCCTTACGCCGCGCGTCTGAAAAATCGATTTCTTCCGCCGCTGCGCGAAATTGCGATAGGTCGCGAACTGGATGCCGATAAAACGGAGCCGTACGATCGGGGTGATAAAGCACGTCCGCCATCAATCGGGACAGGCCTGGCAACTCGGTTTGGCGGACGCAACTACAGTGCATGCGAGGATCAGCTTACCAGATGCGGCGGAAATCAGGTGCGATTCTTCTTTCTTTTCGCCCCCGTTACGTTCGCATTCCATACGAAACCGTCCGTAACAAGAGTTAGCTGCCAATCCGTGTAAGATAAGGGCGAGGTGGTTCAATGTTTATCTCCATGCGCCGCTCACTGTTTCTATCACTGATTTCCGTGGCATGCGCCATTGGGGCCACTCGCGGGACGTTCCCGGCGCCCGCGACCAATCAACCTCTCGCAAGCGCGCCCGGTCGCGAGACCGCGGTCTTCGCCGGTGGCTGCTTCTGGGGCGTTCAATCCGTATTCGAACGCATCAAAGGTGTGGTCGCTACAACAGCAGGCTACTCCGGAGGCAGCAAAGTTACCGCGAATTACAGGATAGTTTCGAGCGAGACCACCAGCCACGCCGAGTCCGTGAAAGTGGAGTTCGACCCCTCGCGCATCACCTATGGCCAACTCCTGCAAATCTTCTTTTCCGTCGTGCACGATCCCACGCAGCTCAACCGCCAGGACAACGACGTAGGTACTTCTTATCGCTCCGTCATCTTCTTCGCCAATGACGACCAGAAGCGCGTCGCCACCGCCTACATCGCGCAGCTAAACGCCGCCAAAGTATTTCCCAAGAAGATCGTCACCGAAGTGACGGCTCTTAAAGGCTTCTACGATGCGGAAAGCTACCACCAGGACTATGCCTTGAAAAATCCGGACAATCCGTACATTCAAGTCTGCGACCGTCCCAAAGTCGAAGCTCTGAAACACGACTATCCCGACCTCTTCGTCGAATACAAAGGCCATAAATAGGCGTCAGAACTCAGCAAAGTCACCGCGAATTACAGGATGGTTTCGAGCGAGACCACCAGCCACGCCGAGTCCGTGAAAGTGGAGTTCGATCCTCGCGCATCACCTACGGCCAGCTGCAGCAAATCTTCTTTTCCGTCGTGCACGATCCCACGCAGCTCAACCGCCAGGACAACCACGTAGGTACTTCTTATCGCTCCGTCATCTTCTACGCCAATGACGACCAGAAGCGCGTCGCCACCGCCTACATCGCGCAGCTAAACGCCGCCAAAGTATTTCCCAAA
>DATAUH010000045.1:0-1621 GCA_036268375.1 Bryobacteraceae bacterium
GCTGGCGCAATTCGCGCGCGCCGAAAATCTCTGGCTGCACGTCGACGCGGCGTATGGAGGCTTCGCCGCCCTCGCGCCGACCAGGCGCCATCTTTTCGACGGCATCGCCGAGGCCGATTCGGTCGCGCTCGACCCGCACAAATGGCTCTACGGGCCGATGGGTTGCGGCTGCGTACTCTACAAGGAGCCGGCCACCGCGCGCGAAGCATTCCGGCATGATGCCGACTATACTCGCCGCATCGGTCTTGGCCAGGACGAATCTTTCGCGTTCTGGGATTACGGGCCGGAGTTGAGCCGCCCGTTTCGCGCCTTCGATCTGTGGATGCTGCTGAAGTTCTCCGGCATCAAGCGCATTGCAGCGGCGATAGAGCAGAACATCGCCTGCGCGCGCTATCTGGAAACACTCGTCCGAGCCAGTGACGATTTTGAAATGCTCGCGCCCGTGGAGCTTTCCATCTTCTGTTTCCGCTATCGGCCGCCCGGATTCACCGGCGATCTGAACGCGCTGAACGAACACACGATGGTGCAGTTGCAGCGCAACGGCAGCAGCTACCTTTCGAACGCCACCATCTGCGGCAAGTTTGCGCTGCGCGGCTGCGTTCTGAACTACCGCACGACCGAGCGCGACATGGAGCGTTTGTTGGATGACGTGCGCGCCGCGGCAACAGGCGCGGGCGTTTGACCGAACACGCCAAGCCGCTGATCAAGGTTGTATTCGCCTCCGGCACTGACGATTTGAACGCGCGCCTGATCGAGCGCATGCGGGAGATCTATCCGGAGCTACCGCTCTCGGTCGTCTCCGAATTCCCGCCCGATGCGCGCGATATCCGCTGGGTGCGCTATCAAATCGATCGGCCGCTGCGGCACAACCTGGCACGCTGCCGTGCCGCATTTCGCGGCGCGAAAATCCGCCTGGGCGCCATCATGCTGACGCCCAACGTTCCGTTGTGGCGTCTGCGGGCGCTCGCGTTTTTGCTCGCGCCGTTCCAGGTGATGGCGTTCAACGAAAATCTGAACCACTTCATGCTGCGGCCGCGCTCTCTGCCCGCCATTCTGCGACACGCAATGTGGCGCGCACGCAATTTTCTGCGGTGGCATGCCGGCGGGAAACCTGCAACAATGCCTTCGCGGCCGGAGTCGCACGCCGCGCTGAATACAGCGCCGCTCGAAATCCAGGCCACAAGCTTTCGCGGACGTTCCGGCAAGCCGCGCGTCTTAATCGCGAGCCCGTACGTGCCGTTCCCGCTCTCACACGGAGGCGCGGTCCGCATGTACAACCTGATGCGGCGCGCCGCCGAATCCTTCGACCAGATCCTGGTTGCCTTCACCGAATCCCCTGGTCCGCCCCCGCCGGAACTGCTCGAAATCTGCGCGCAGATCATCCTGGTGCCGCGTACCGGCAGTCATCTCCAACCCGACCGCAGCCTGCCCGACACCGTCGCTGAATTTGCCTCGGCCCAGTTTGACGCGGCGCTACGCGGCGTCGTGCGCGATCTGCAGCCGGGAATCGCGCAGCTCGAATTCACGCAAATGGCGCAGTACGCCGAAGCCTGCTCGCCCGCGCGCACAATTCTGGTTGAGCACGACATCACCTTCGATCTCTACACGCAACTCCTCGCGC